>NZ_JBQJIM010000012.1:0-288525 GCF_052078295.1 Crossiella sp. CA198 | reverse complement strand
GATGGTCCCCGGCACTGGACGACAGATCACGACAAAGGCACGAGACCGGTTGGCCGAAGGGTCAGACCAGGGCCAGGGACCACCGGGTACATCCTCACGGATGCAACCCCATCCTCACTGTTGGCCGAGTTCGTCCAGGCGGACGGCGACGGCGAGCCGGATCTGGTCCACCAGATCCCTGGACGGCCGCGCTGACGGCTGTTCCTTCACCGGCGGGGCGCCGGGGTGGTCGGTGGTGACGGCTCGCAGGCCGCCGCGCCAGTGCGTGTGGTGCCCGGTCGGGTGGTGGGTCTGTCCGGGGTGGTCCGTGGTCATCGCGCCACCCCCGTATTCGCCGGAATCCAGTGGGAGCGCCGGATCGTGGTTCCCGCCGCATGTAGGCGGTCTGCGGCGCGGGCGGCGGTGCGGGCCAGCTTGGTGCGATGCACGTTCGCCTCTGGGGGCAGGCCGTCGCTGAAGACCTGTGCGGTGTCGGGGTCTTCGGGCAGGCCCAGGCGGGCGGGTATCCCCAGCACGGTGTGGGCTTCCCGCACGCCGAGCTGGCCGGTGCCGCACACCGCCAGACCCAACCGATCTGTTGGGATCCGTTGTCGCAGCAGGGTGAGCGCTGGTTGCGCGGAGTGCAGGTGCCGTGGCACCGGGCGCACCGCGAGCAGAACCAGATCGGCAGCCTCCAGCACCGGCCACGGCACCTCCGCCTCCGCGGTGAGCCGGCCGCCGTCGACCAGGACGTCCACCGGGCCGTTGGGCGTCGTGCCCAGCGCGGTGAGGGCCTGGGCCAGGCGGGTCCAGCCGCCCTCCTGCAGCGAGATCGCCTGCGCCGGATCGGCGAGCCCGGCCAGCAGCCGGGCTCGCGGGGCGGGAGGAACGGGTTGCAGGTGCGGGGCCAGCAGGTCGGCGGTGATGGTGGTGGTGTGGCGGGTCGCGGTGGTAAAGGACAGCAGCCCCTGGCCGGGGTGCAGCTTTCCGGCCAGCCACCACGGGGACAGCCATCCGGTGGCCAGGTCGCCGCCGGCGGGGTCGCAGTCGGCGACTACTAGGGGCGCGGGCCAGCCGTAGGCGAGGGCGGCCACGGTGGTGGTCGTGCCGGGCGAGGACTTGCCGGAGGTGATCACGATCAGGGCCATCACGTTGCACACCTCCCTAGTTCCCGGGGCCGAGCACGGTGATGATCACCGGACCAGCCGCAGCCGCGGTGGCCTTGTCGAGGTGCTCGGTGGCGATCACGACGTCGACGGTGACCGTTGCCTGCGCGGGCTCCCCGCCGACCCCGAACACCCGCGCCGGGAACCCAGCCCCGCGGAGGGCGGTCTCGGCGGTCCCGGTCTGGCCGGAGACCACCGGGGTCACCAAGACCCGCTCGCCGGGGCGAAGGCCGCGGGCAGGCAGGCCGGGTTTGGCGCCCAGGCCGAGAAGGTGCTGTCCCGCACCAGGAACCGATGTGTCGGAGAGCTGTTGTCGGGCGAGCACACTTCTCTCGGTCAGCGTGGTTACCGCGGTCTTGCCGATCACCGCGGCCTGCTCGTCGGCGCGGATCATCTGTGCGGCCGGGTCGTGCACGATGTGGGCCACGGCCAGGTCGGCCTCGGCGATGCGGTGGCCCCACTCGACCGTGCGGGCCAGCACCAGCACGGCGACCCGGGCGTCATAGGAGGCGATGAGCAGGTGGTTGCCGAAGCCCGCGGCGGTGGCCAGCACCACCGCGGTTCCCACCAACCACAACCGACGGCGCCGTGGAAGGCGCGCGGGGTTGCTCGGGCGGGGTGAGGGTGACTCCGGGGCGGTGGGCGCCGGGCCTGGGGTGGCAGTGGGTGGGAGTGGGGGTCTCATGGTGTTCACCCCTTTCCAAATAACGCGGAATTCGCCGCTTGGTCGCGCCGGAGGGCCTGGGCTTCCACAACGGCCAGGGTCAGCTCGGCGCGGGAGACCAGATCGGGCAGTCGGCCACCGGCAGGCGCGGTGCCGGTCGAGCCGGTCCAGCTCACCGACCAGCTGATGGCGAACTGGGCGCGGACCTGCTCGCTGGGCTGGCCGTGGGAGGAGCGCAGGTAGACGAAGTCGCAGTCCGGGGACGGGGCGTGCAGCCCTGCGGTGCGGGTGTACGGGGTTCCTGGACCTGTGCAGGTGCGGCTCTGGCCCATGCCGGAATCGAAGGTCAGCGTCGTCGGGGTCGCGGTGACCTGGGCCCACACCGGCCCGGCCTGGACCCGTTCCACCTGCGGCCGCCACACCGTCGGCTCGGTCCACAACCAGGTGTGCTCGCCCACCACGGTCGCGCGGCGCCCGTCGGCCAGCTGCACGTCCGGGGACACCCGCGGCACCGGCAACGGCAACACCAACTGCTTATATGCCTGGGCGGCCAGCTCGGCGGGGCTGGGCAGGATCGGCACGGCCGTGGCACCCGGGGCCGGGGTCGGGCCGGTCACCCAGCTGCTGGCCATGCCGGGGCAGGTGCGGGTGTAGGCGGCCTTGCCGTCCCCGCCCAGGGAACCCGTGTGCCACTGGCCGAACTTGGCGAACATCTCCGACGGGCTGTGCCCAGCCGGAGCATAGGTGCAGGCCGGTGTCGAACCGGCGTGACCACCGGAAGCACTCGCGCCACGACCGGCACGGCCTGGTTGGCCGGGTGCGGCGGCGCCGAGGTCCACGGTCGGGGCGCCGATGTAGCCGCGGTGATCTCCGGGGACCACGACGATCCGGCCATCCCGGTTCGGATCGGCCACCGCGGGCCTGTTTGCGGTGGCCGCGAGCAGCGCGGCGAGCACGGCCGCGGTGAGGAAGATACGCCGGGCAGTCATCGGCAGGCACCCCCACCGAAAACGACATCGGCGACACGCCACTGCCTGTCGGTACCGCGTAGCAGTGTGGTGGTGACCGGATTGCGAGGCACCCCAACGGTTTTCGGCTTTCCCGACTTGGCCTCGGCCTGCCCGCTGGTGCTGGCGTCCTGGCAGTCCTGCACCGTGGCCCGGTCTCCGGCGACCTCCACGCCGGTGATCCTGGCGGTGGTCGTTCCGTAGAGTACGACCGACTGCTCTCGCAGCAGTCCAAGCCCCTGAACCATCCTGCGTAGCTGCGGATCCACCGCGACCTTGCTCAGGCTGGGCTGCCACTCCGGTTCCGGGCGCTTGTCGATGGTGCCGGCTAGCTGCCAGAAGTCGTGGTACACCGCAGTCACCGCCGCGGAGGCGTCCGGCGAGGTGTTCGTGGGCGACGCCTGCTGGGTTACCGGCGAGGACTTCGCCGGTGGTGGGCTGGAACGCTCTTTGGGTGTGCAGGCACCGGAGAGCAGCAGGCTGGACACCAGCACTCCGATGGTCGCCCGGATCCTTCCGGTTGCGCTGGTCATGGCTGACTCCGCTCCGGTCGGCGCGGCGACTGCGCCGCGGTCAATGGAAGATCACGACGAACAGTGCCCCGGCGATCAACGGCGGCCCGGCCGGAAAACCGGCTCCCTGGCCCCACCGGGCCCGCCCCGTGGCCAGCAAGGCGGCCGCGACCACCCCGGTCAGAAGGAAGGACAGCAGCAGTCCGCGGAGCAGGTGCTCCCAGCCCAAGTAGCCCAGGAACAGCGCCAAGACCGGCAGCAGCACCGCGTCGCCGCCGCCGAACCCGGCCGGCCGGAGCAGGTGCAGCCCAACTGTCACCAGGCCGACCACGGCCGCGGCGACCACGCCGCGCCACAACCCGTCGAAGCGGCCCACCTGCGCCGAGGCCACCGTGAGCAATACCAGTCCGCCCAGCCCGAGCGCGGCGGTGAGCGGGTGCGGCAGACGCCGGTACAGCCAGTCGATCACAGCCAGCACCACGCCGAAGACCACCAGCCAGCACCACGCGAGAAGGTCCGGGGAACCAGGAAAACGCGCCCCACGCACCACCAAGGCCGACACCGCGGCCACGCCCGCCCACACGCTCAGGCGATGCACCGACCGCGGATCGCGGTCCGGGTCGAGCTGGTGGAGGCAGGCCAGCAGCATTGGGCTGGCGAGAAGACCAGCGGCCACGCAGAGAACGGCTAGGGACATCCTGCGCTCCTCCGTTCAGGTATCTCGCCATCAAGTCCTCCGTCCTGAGATCGGTAGCGATGGGTTTCAGCTGCGGAACCAGGTAACACGGGATCGGGCTCGTGGTTGGCCCGACCAGCAGGCCAGAGTCCGGCGATGGCAACAGGCACAGGTTCAGAGCAATCCCGCTCTGGTGGCTGAGCACGGTCTCACCTCCAGGAGTGACAAATTTCAAGATCCAAACTTGCTTACCCCACTTTGGTACACCGCCGCCCCCGTACTAGCGCCAACGCAACCATGAGATTCCGGGCCTCAATTCACCCGATCGGGCGGGTCGGCCACCCAGGGGGTGAGGGTGGCCGACCCGGGCACGAGCGTCTGCTCGTGCGGTGGGGAGTGCCTACGGATCACACCAGGGGTACAAATTCCTGGCACCTGTCAGGTCACTCGCATCCCGACCGGGGTCGGCGGGCGAGAATCTAATTCCTCCTGTTCTGATCCAGCCGAAGCGGTCATCGGCCTAACGAGTACCTGTCTACCTCAGACCCTCCCACTAGTTTCAAGGCTAGTACGCGCACCTTTCTTGAGGTGTACGCCAAGTTCCTGTCGATCCAGGGGTGCCACAGGAGAAATATCCCGCACTAGCCAAAAAGCTAGTACGGACTCGCCTTGAAGCTAGTGGGGCACCGTGGGTAATGCTGAAGCAGTCGCGAGGACAAACAGTGGAGGGGTCATGTCATTCGCTCATCACAATGTTCGCTTCGGGCTCGTCGTCGTAGGCGTGGCCATGGTTGTTGTCTCATGCGGTCACGCCCCGAAAAATTTTACTGAGACTTCAGAACCGACGGCCATCACTCCCAGCTCGGCCGCGACCACCTCGGCGCAGGCGAGGCCCGAACCGGGCCGGGTAGCCGGCGCCGATGGCGCGGCCGCACGCCAGGTGAAGGAGACGTATCTGGCGATGTGGCACCAGTTCACGATCGCCGCAGCCAGCGGGAACCAGCACGCGAGCGGCCTCTCCGCGCACGCCACCGGGGCGGCGCTGGTCGAGCTGCGTCAGGTGCTCTACGCCGATTCCATGGCCGGAAGGGTCACTCTGGGCAAGCCGGATCCCCATCCTCAGATCACGGCGGTACGAATCCCGGAAGTGCCGCTGGAAGTCGACATACTCGATTGCGTCAACACCTCGAACTGGCGCAAGTACAAAGCCAGGGACGGGCAAGTAGATGCAGTTCGACCCGACCGGATCCTGGCAAGCGCGACCGCGCGCAACAGCGAAGGAACGTGGAAGATCGCCACACTCTCCCTACAAGAGGTGGACTCCTGCTGATCCTAGCCCCCGGAGCGGCGACCACGAAATTAGCGGACCGCTTGCCCCGGAGGGTGCACCACTGCCGAGTTCAGGCGTTGAACTAAGTTGTCAGCCTTCTTTGTCAGTCCGTAGCAAACTATGGACTGAGCGCCGATCGACATGTCCTCGCGCCAGATTAGCTGGTCATCCAATAGGATCTGCAAGGTCTTATTGAGTACGCTGTCGTGCAGAATCTTACCTTGCGCGAGGTCGCCATTCTGGATAGTCCTACGTAGCACCATGTAACGCAGGGGGCCGCCGTGCAGCGCGGCGAGCACGGCCGTCGACCACTCGGGGTGAAGCTGTCGAGTAGTGCGATAGATACCCTGCCAGTCGATACGATTGCCCACCACAATCCCCTCCCTTGTTCGAGCGGCATCGTTCACCGGATCCCCAACCCGAGTCGCCGCCGTTCCGCCGGAGGCCCGACGCCTCCGAGGCTCAGTTCTGTCAGTTACCTTCGTGGTCGCATTTCTTAGGTGCGATTCCAGTGGTTCGCGTCCGGAAGTCGATCACCCACCCCCGAGTTCACCGTGGCGTCAGAGCTGAGAAATACGAGGCACGTGCGATCTTCACTCATGCTCTTGGCCTCCAAGAGCGCCGCGTCTGCGTGCCGAAGCGCTTCGGTCAGGCCAATGGCGCATCCGTGGATCGCCGGGAAGAACGCCGCGCCGATCGACACGGTCACCTCCGAGATCATCACAGCGGTGCCCCGTCGAGCGTCAGGTGCGCGGACATCCAGTTCCCGCACCGCCTGACACATCTGGCGCGCCACGTCGATCGCGTCGTGCTCGTCAGCCACGGTGCACAGGGCAAGGAATTCGTCTCCGCCGTAGCGGCTGAGCACATCCCCTTGCCGAACGGCGACCCGGAGGGCGGTCGCCACGGCACGGAGCACCTCGTCGCCGGCGAGGTGCCCGCAGGTGTCGTTGATCTTCTTGAAGTTGTCGATGTCGAGGACCAGCAGCACCAGCGACGTTCCGCGGTCCGCAGCCACCTGCAATGCTTGCGGTGCCTCGACTTCCCATGCCCAACGGTCCGGAAGTCGGGTCAGGTGGTCGCGCCGAGCAGAGTCGAGCGCCTGGCCACAGGCGTCACAGCGTGGTCCCGCGCCAACGCTCGTCGGCACACCGTCCTCGGCCATGCGTGGGATGGGAGCCGGCGCCCCGCCAAGCTCGGCGTCAGGCTCAGGTCCCGCATGGCCGTCGTGGCCGAAAGATGCCGCCTGCGTACGCACCGCCGCGCCTCCCTGGGACTGCTGATCCGTGCTTGACGCCTTCCGCTGCGCAGGACCAGCCAGAACTGTCCTGCACCGTTTTGAGTCACTTGATCTTTATGTGGTCAGAAACGTGGATACTGGCAGCATGGTAGGCATACCCGGGCGCATCTGAACAGGAATGAACCCGATCGGGGGATCGTCTGCAAAACCGTACAGGCGTTTGATGGTGTTGGGGAACGGGGCGGAGGCTTCGGAGGTGACGGCGTGGTCAACAGCAGTCGACCACGGTTTTCCGCGGTGCTGAATGAGCTGTGCACCGCGGCTGATTCGGCGCGCCTGGGGCAGTTCTCGAACACCTGGCTGGCCGAGACCATCGGCGTCAGCCAGAGCTTTATCACCCAACTTCGCCGAGGACAGCGGGATCCGGGCCTGGACACCGTCAAAGCGCTGGCAACCGCGTTCGATGTGCACCCGGCCCACTTCGTCGGTGGTCGGCGCGACCGCACGCCGACCAGCCTGCCGCGGCGGCCGTTCCGGGAGAAGTTGAACGTCCTCTTCGCCCTGGTCCACCCAGCAGGCAAGGGCGAGTTGAGCCACGACGCCGTGGTCGCCAAGGTGCGCAAGCGCGGGGAGGAACCGGGAGGTGAGGGGTGGACGATCTCGCCGAACACGATCGCCGACCTGCGCACCGGCAAGAACCTGAATCCCCGCCTGCGGCACATGATCATGCTGGCCGAGGCGTTCGGCGCCGACCCGGCCTACTTCTTCGACGAGGAGCTGGCCGAACGGATGGAGTCCCAGCTCAGGAACCTCTGGCTGATGAAGGACCTCGGCGTGGAGTCGCTCATCCTGCGCGCCACCGGACAACCGGCGAACATCCGGGACGAGGTCTACCTCGCACTGGCCAAGGCCCTCAAGCCCAGCGCCGAGGCCCAGCAGGCGGCCAGGCAGGCCATCGATGAACCCGGTGCCGCAACCGACGGTGGCGGTGTGGCGGAAGCAGACCGGCAGCCGCCGGGGTGAGGGCATGAGGGGGCGACAGCTACGCGAACTCCGGGACGGGCTGATCCGGGAACTGGACCTGGACAGGTCAGCCACGACGGAGACCGTGTGCATCCGGCTGTGCGAGGTGGTGGCGGACAGACTGCAACGGACGATCTATCTGCGGTTCCAGCCGCTCGGCGACGTGCTCAGCGGCGTGTCGGCGAAGGGGCAGGACGGCTCATACACCGTGCTCGTCACCACGGCTCGAAGCTGGACGCACCGCGTGCTCATCCTGTTGCACGAACTCGCGCACATGCTCTGCGGCCACCAGCACATCGTCCTGAACTCGCAGGAAGCAGACCAGCTACTCCGCCCGGACTTGTCCGCGGAGATGCTGACCGTGATCGCCCAGCGGACCGTGTGGTCCGACGCCGACGAACACGAAGCGGAGCACGTGGCCGGCGTTCTCATGCAGAGCCTGCTGGACTGGGCGCACCAGCAGGACATCCAGCCGTTCCGGCCCGCCGACGATGACCGGGTCGCCGGGGTCTGACACATGCTGATCTTCAACCCGAGGCGCGACGCCCATGAGTAACGCTCTGTACTTGCTGTGTGGACTCGGTCCGCTGTTGCTGCTGGCCTACAAGTTCAGGGCGGCCATCCTGGCGCCGACCCGGTATAAACCGATGATCCAGGCCATCTGCATCGGCTCGGTGTGCGCGGGCATCTCGTTCGCCCTCGCCTCGCCGGCGGCGGGCACCTTCTTCAACACGCTGACCGGCATTCCCAGCGTCACCGTGCTGTTCGTCTACCTGTTCGGCTTGCTGTGGGTGTGTTTCTCCCAAATCTCGGTCGCCTACTGGCGTCACCCGCCGGAGAAGGCGTGGCGGGTCACCCGTCGTCTGAGCGTTGTCTACCTGGCCGTCATCACCGGGGAGGTCACCCTCTTCGTGCTGGGGGCACCCACCGCGTCCCACCACGTCGATTTCACCAGTGCCTTCGCCGCAACCCCGTACCTCGGCGAACTCCTCTTGCTGCACTTCACCGCTTACACCATCGGGGTGACCGCGGTGGTCAACAGCTGCTGGCAGTGGGCCAAGAGCACCCCGGACTCGCAGCGGTGGCTGCGGCCTGGGCTGAGGTTGATCGCCCTTGGCGCCCTGTTCCCAGCCGTCCACGGCCTGGTCTTCCTGGTCTCGGTGCTCGGCATGCGGTTCGGCATCGACCTCAGCTACTGGGGAGTGGTTGTGGCACCGCGGATCGCCGGCCTCGGGGTGCCTGTGGGCTTGGTGGGTATGACGATCGCCGTGTGGGGACCGCGAATTCCCTTGCTGCGTCAGCGGATCTCCCGCTATCTGGGCGACCGGCGCGACTATCGGGAGCTACGCGTGCTGTGGCACGTGCTTCGGCCAGTGGAGCCCAAGATGGTTCACCAACCCCAGAGGTTGAGAGATCGACTGAGCCTGCGCACACGGTTGCTGTGGCGGCTCATGGAGATCCACGACTGGCTGCACCAACTCGGCCCGTACCGCGATCCACAACTCCTAACCGTTGCCGCGCAACGTGGTCAGGCGGACGGTCTGTCCGCCGAGGACAGCATGGCGCGGGCGGAAGCGGCGGAGATCCGGGCCGCGATCGAGGCCAAGCACACCGGGATCAGGGCCGACGTCGCCACCGAACAGGTCGATGCGCCAACGAACACCAAACGCGCCTTTGCCAGCGAACGAGCGCGACTGGTCCTCATCTCGCGCGCCATCGCCGAACTATCGAGTAGCCCGAAACCCGCCTGACGGAGAAGGTGTTCGCATGCCTGGGAAACCGATCCACGCCGTAGTCCTGGGCGGCGGGCTGGCGGGGATGCTGGCCGCGTCCGTGCTCACCGAGTTCGTCGACAAGGTCACGATCATCGAGCGCGACCGGTTCCCCGACGGCCCCCTTGAACGCAAAGGCACTCCGCAGGGGGGCCATACCCACGTGCTGATCGCCGGCGGTGCGCACACCATCGAGCAGCTGCTGCCCGGCACCCTCGACACCCTTGCCGCCCACGGCGCCCAGCGCATCGGCCTGCCGAGCAGGTTCCTGGCCCTGGCCTCCCGCGGCTGGCTGCGGCGCTTCGACGAGGCCCAATTCCTGATCAGCTGTTCCCGCGCCCTGCTCGACTGGGTTGTCCGCGGCAAAGTCCTGCGGGACAAGAAGATCACCGTCCGCGAGGGCGCCGAGGCAGTCGGCCTGCTCGGCTACGCACAGCGGATCACCGGAGCACAACTACGCGACCGCGACACCCAAGCCGTCGAGCACCTCGATGCCGACTTCGTCATCGACGCGACCGGGAACACCTCCCGCGCGCCGCGCTGGCTCGTCGACCTCGGCCTGCCCGAGGTCACCGAAGAGAAGATCGACCCGGACATCTTCTACTCCACCCGCTTCTACCGCGCCCCCGAAGGCGCCCGGAACAACTTCCCCGAGATCAATATCGCCTCCGACCCGATCACCAGCCCAGTGCTGCAGGCCGGCGTCCTGCTGCCCATCGAGGACCACCGGTGGATCGTCACGCTGGTCGGCCCACGTTCAGCCAAGCCACCGGTTGACGATGAGGGCTTCGCCCGCTTCGCCAGGGACCTTCGCCACCCGGTCATCGCCGACCTCATCGCCGGCGCCGAACCGCTGACCGAACCGCGGCAGTACCGCATCCCAGGCAACCGCCGCCGGCGCTACGAACAGATCAAGTCGTGGCCGACCGGCTTGGTCGTGCTCGGCGACGCGGCCTGCACCTTCAACCCCGTCTACGGCCACGGCATGGCCATCGCCGCCCGCTGCGCCCTAGCTCTCCAAGACGGCCTCCGGCGGCACGGACTCGACCGCGGCGGTCCAATCGTCCAGCGGGCTGTCGCCCGCCAGACGGACCTGGCCTGGACGATGGCCACCAGCCAGGATCTCCGCTACCCCAGCACCATCGGTCCCCGCCCCGGCCGCTTCTCCGGCATTGGCCAGGCATTTCTGAACCGACTTGCCTGGGCCGCCACCGGCCGTGCCGCGGTGGCCGCCGCGCAGTTCGACGTCTACACCCTCTCGGCGTCCCCACTCCGGCTGCTGACACCGCAAGTCCTGCTGGGCGCTCTGCTCGGTCCAGGCCGTCCGCCCCTGACCGAGCCGCCCCTGACGGCGGAGGAGTGGCAGGTCGTCGGATCACCCCGAGGATGAGGCAGTCGATCACCGCTCTCCGCCTGGGGCGCCAGGAGAAGTTCGATTGGCCGCGATGTTGAAGACGGGAGCTTGCCGTGCAACACCTGGAGTTCGCGTGGTTCGAGGTCACCGGAAAATGCCAGCTGGAGTGCGAGCACTGCTACGCCGACTCCGGCCCGAAGGGCACCAACGGCACCATGCGCCCCGAGGACTGGACCCGGGTGATCGACGAAGTCGCGCAACTCGGCGGGAGAATGGTCCAGTTCATCGGCGGCGAGCCAGCACTCCACCCCGGGCTGCCCGAGATGGTGAACCAGGCCCGCGGCCGTGGGCTGGAGGTGGAGGTCTTCTCTAACCTGGTGCACGTGCCGCCGCAGCTCTGGAATGTCCTCGCCCAACCCGGCGTGCGCCTGGCCACCAGCTACTACTCCGACCGGCCCGGCGAGCACGCCGCGATCACCCGCCGACGGGGCAGTCACCCGCGAACCAAAGCCAACATCATCGAGGCCCTGCGCCGCTCGATCCCGCTGCGCGTCGGGTTGATCGACGTGCGGGACGGCCAGCGGGTCGAACAAGCCCGCGCCGAACTCGCCGAGCTGGGCGTCACCGACATCGGCGTGGACCACCTGCGCCAGGTCGGCCGCGGCGTCCGGGACCGCACCCCGAGCATGGACCAGCTCTGCGGCCACTGCGCCCGCGGACAGGTCGCCATCTCCCCGGACGGCTCGGTGTGGCCGTGCGTGTTCTCCCGGTGGATGCCGGTCGGCAACGTCAGGATGCACAGCCTCGCCGACATCCTCACCAGCCCGACCATGGCCGAGGCCACCCAGACCCTGGAGGCCCACTTCGCCACCCGGGCCACCTCGGGGTTGTGCGACCCGAAGTGCGGCCCGAGCTGCGGACCCGCTTGCCGACCCCACTGCTGGCCCACCGGCAACGGGCCGTGCACGCCCAAGGGCGGCTGCCAACCCAACTACGACGCCTAGGAGAACGGTGTTCGTCCGCCGCGCCTACATCCCCGACGGCCTGCAACCCGACGACCACGAGGACTGGCCGTTCACCGTGCCGTGCGTGTCCCAGCTGGCCAAGGAGGGCCTGACCTTCACCCACCCGGTCACCTTCCTCGTCGGCGGCAACGGCACCGGCAAGTCCACCCTGGCCGAGGCCATCGCCGAAGGCTTCCGGCTGGATTCGCAGGGCGGACGGGCCGCGGCCAAGACCGGCCGGCCGAACCCGGTGAAGACCCCGCTCGGCGAGGTCCTCCGGCTGGAAACCACCGCCCAAGGTGCGCGCATGCTCAGCGGCCCCCGGGTGAAGAAGAAGGGCTTCTTCCTGCGCGCGGAGACCGCCTTCAGCATGACCGAGAACCTCGGCGGCGTCCCCGGCTACTGGGACGAGGACACCGCGGCGCTGAGCCACGGCGAGGGCTTCCTGGCCGTCTTCGCCGCCATGTTCCGCGACCCCGGCTTCTACGTCCTGGACGAGCTCGAGGCCGCGCTGTCCTTCGACTCCAGCCTGCAACTGGTCGCGCTCCTGCACCAGCTCGGCCAGACCGGCGCCCAGGTCGTGTGCGCCACCCACTCACCGATCCTGGCCTCCGTGCCCGGGGCGGACATCGTCGAGGTCGGCGAGCACGGCTTCCACCGGGTGCGGTGGGACGAACTGGAGCTGGTCGACCACTGGCGCCGCTACCTGAACAACCCCGGCACCTACCTGCGCCACCTCACCGAGTCATGACCCACCCCGGCCTAACCCCCGAACCCGAGACCGACCCGGACGCGAAGTTCCGCAACTGGATGCGGCTTAACCTCGCCCGCGCCGCCGAGGAGTTCGCCCTGACCGTCACCAGTAGCCCGGTCTTCGGGTGGCGGCTGCGCTCCATCGGCGCCCGCGCTGAAAGTGCGGATGGACCGCGGTGGCTGCGCGTGGCCAGCTCCGAGGTGGAGTGGGCCCACGGCCCAGCCTGGACCGGCAACACCGAGGCGAACAGCCTGACCGGCATCCCCAAGCCCACCGTGCTGGCCAGCACTGAATGGACCGAATGGGACTGGCGCACCCAACGCGCCGAGGTCATGCCGCTCCTGAACGGCCATCCCTGCTCGCCGACCGACGTCCTCCACGAGGAGATCGGCCTCCCCGACGCCTGGTGGTCAGACCTCCGCCGGTCCGTCGACCGGCTGGCCGCGACCCCCACCGACCGGGTGCATGCCGACCAGGTCAAGGTCGACGCCCGACTGCGCAAGGCGTTCGGCGACCGCGTCGTCGTCCAGGTTGAGCAGTGGGAAGCCGTCCACGGTGACCTGCACTGGGCCAACCTGCTCTGCCCCGAGCTGGTCATCCTGGACTGGGAGTCTTGGGGCCATGGCCCGGCTGGCACGGACGCGGCGACGTTGTACTGCTACAGCCTGCTCGCGCCCAGCACGGCCCGCACCGTGCGCGAGGTCTTCGCGGACGTGCTCGACACTCCCGCCGGACGGACCGCGCAGCTCTGCGTCGGCGCGCGCCTGCTCAACCGCGCCGCCCAAGGCGACCACCCGGAACTCGTCGAACCGCTCACTCGTCACCTGGACGAACTGTTGCCGCGGTAGCGGCGGTTCTTGCCCGGCGCACCGACTGTCACAGCGAACAGGTTGAGGGTCTGACGAACAACCTCTCCATGTTCTGAACCAGGTGGCCATTTCTGTAGTGAGGCAAGGGATTCCGCTGCGCTGAAGTCACCTACTCCGGTGAGTCGAGCGAGTGCGGGGCACGGAAATCCAGTAGCCGCAACAGCGACCGGCGGGCAACGAAGGTGGCGACCAACGCGATGTCCAGTGCCAACCAGCCGGCAACGGCCGCCGCCAGCGCCCAACCCCACGGCCAGCCGGTGGCAGTCAGCGCGACGGTCGCCAGCAGAGGCAGCGGCACCGTGGCAAGCCGAAACGCCCAGGCACCTGTGTTGGTGAGTTCGTCGAGGTTGACGTTCTTCGGCGCGGGTTCCGGCCCGCGGTCTGCCCTCAGCAACGGGCCGGTGCGCCGGGTCAGCAGCACGACGGCGGCCAACGCCATTGCGCACCAGGACGCAACGGCAAGCCCAAAGCCCCAGCCGGTGAGGACGCCGAGCGCATCCACGGCCAGCCACACCACGACGAGGAAGGCGAGCACCGCCACCACCGTGGGCAGCAAAGTGGCCAGCGCCAGCTTCAGGGCGAGCCTTGCGTACACACGGTTCGCCGTACCCTCAACTGCATCGTCGGCGGAGTCCCGCCACTGGCCGGACGGGTCATCGTAGTAGGTCAAGGCATTGCTTCCTTGGTAGTCGAATCGGACATAAATCGTTGGTACATAACGAATCTTGGAAGATCACGGCCTCTGGTCGACTTTTCTGATGCAGAGCACAGTGCGCTCTGGCGCCGCCTGCGAACGGGAACTTCATGCCGGATTCCATTGGCGTGCTTCACTGACGACGGTCGTGGCGATCTCGCGAACCTGGTCCTCGGTCACCTCGGCGGGCAGCCTGATCGCCAACATGGTGTCCACCACCGTCCGCGCGCGAAGGCAAGGCTGCTCGACGTAGGCGCCGAAGGCGGGCACCTGGTCGGCGGAGGTCAGCCCGTAAGTGCCGATGCTGTTGGGTACACCGCGCACCGCCAGGTAGGCGCAGAACTCCCGCGGGTCCGACACGTCCAGGTGCGCCAGCAGGCTGTGCCCGTTCCAGCTCTCCGGTCCTGCGGCATACAGGATGATCAACCCGGGTGCGCCGCTGAGGTGCTCGGTCAGCAACGCGGTCCGTCGTGCCTGATCGCGAAGCGTCTCATCCAAGCCGGCCAGCCTGGTTCGGCCGATGGCGGCGGCCGAGCTGGCCAGGCGGTAGCTGTAGCCCAGCACCGCGGGCGAGGTGGTCGCCGTGGCCGGATCCTGGCCGTGCTGGCGGAGCGTGCGGCAGGCCCCGGCGAACTCGGTGTCGTGGGTGAGCAGGAATCCGCCCTCGCCGGTGTCCAGGAGGTTGCCCGCACGGGTGGAGAAGCACCCGATGTCCCCCAGGGTCCCCGCGGGCGTGCCGTCGATGGTGGTGCCGATGGCCTGGCTGGCGTCCTCGATCACCCGCAGGCCGTGGCCGCCGGCGAACTCCACCGTGCGGTAGGCGTCTCCGGTACGGCCCCACTCGTGCACCAACAGCACGGCCTTGGACTGCACGGTGATCTTGGCTTCCAGGTCCGCCAGGTCCAGCCCGGCGCCGCTGGGGCCGCAGTCGACGAAGACCGGCCGCGCACCGACGTACAGCACCGGCGCCACCGAACTCAGCGGGGCGAGCGCGGGCACCAGGACCTCATCCCCGGGGCCGATCCCCAACGCGATCAGGGCGAGGTGGATCGCCGCGGTACCGCTGGAGACCGCAACCGACTGCGGCACTTGGTATCGCGCAGCCAGCTCCCGCTCATACCGATCCACTTCAGCTCGACCTGCCGGGTCCGACATGGCACCACAACTCCTGGTATAAAAGGAAATGTTTCCCATCTGGGTTGGAACTCTGTCCAACAACTGACTGCCCATGGCCTGCTTGATTCCATAGCGCACTGAGATGGATTCACCTTGTGTGCCAAGTGGTTTTCACGACGATGTGGTGACAGCACACGGCCTATCCTGGGCTTGCGTCAGAGCTGCAGGATGGACTGGGGAACGCAATTTCCTCAGCTACGGTGGGGTTTACAGCCCTGGTAGGAGTGCTGGCACTGAGTAGCGATCCCGCTCGACCACGAAGCATCTCGCCGGTTGCCTCTTCCGAGGACGCCTGCTTTTCGATCGCCTCCCACAAGTCGTAGGTGTCCTCTACGAACAGTTTGGAACCCACAAAGCCTGCAGAATCAGTTGTTGCGGCCATCGCCGGCGACTCGGCGAACTCCAGCAGCGTCATGGAACCGGCCACACCCGGGTGAGCACCCGCGCTCAACGGCACCACCTGCACTGTCAGGTTGGGCCGTACAGCCGCGGCGGCCACGGCCTGTAGCTGTTGGGCGTGCACGCCGGGACTGCCCATCGGTCGACGGAGCGCGGCCTCGTCGATCAGGAAGTGCAAGCGTGGCATCGGGTCTCGATCGAGAATGAGCTGGCGTGCCGCCAGGATGCCGACCAGACGACGCACGTCCCGGTAGGACAGATGCGGGTACAGGCACGACAGGAACATCTGGCCGTAGGCGGCGGTCTGTAGCAGCAAGGGGATGAACCCAAGGGTGTAGGTACGAAGGACGGTGGCCTCGTCCTCCAGCGGGATCTCTCGACGCCACGTCAGCGGCAACCACGTGCCGATCCCATGCCACCAGTCCCTGTCTGCCGGTGTGCTCAACAGGTCGACGAGGTTGTCGCGCAGGGCAGCGGGTGCCTTGTAGAGGTTCAACAGGGCACTTACGTCGGATGGATCCATGCCGCGTTCGCCGGTTTCCATCCGCTGAATCTTGGTTACGGAGCATCCGGTCGCTTTCGCCACTGCGGCCAAGGTCAGCCGCTTGGCCTCCCGCAACTCCCGCAGCGCCGTGCGCACCTTGCGCTCCACTGAGGCAGTTGATCTCATGGGTGTGCTCCGCTCAATGTGCTCGCGGTGTCGTCGCCGCGTACGTGGTGTTCCCGGATTCCGGATTGCGGGTGCGAGGCTTGCCATCCGCAGCTGCCGGTAGGCGACCATCGGTCCGGACTGGTGGTGATCAACCTCGTGCCGATGGCCCGGTGGTGGAGGGTCAGTGGGATCCGCTGTTTCCCAAGTCCACAGTGGAATGATCATCAAGCACATGCCGGCCCCGTTGACGCAGTCCATCCCACGGGTAGTCGCACAATCCAAACATCGCTTGGTGTGGCACGAGTTCAGAGGCTGTGCGCACCGGGGAACCGAGGTTCCAATCCTGCGACTTGGGGGCGTTGCTCTCGTTCATCGGCTGCCCCGTTTCCTGCCGGGCCGGCCAGATGACTCTGTTGGACAGAAGAAGACAGTCGTCGCAGAGCGGCGTTTGCACATACGCGTTGCGGTTCAACCAGTTGCAGGACTTGTTGGTGTGCTCACACATTGCGGTGTACGAAGTTGCCTTCGGATCGTCAATGTCGCTCGATCGTAGCGCGTGATATCGAAGATCCACAGTGGACAGTGACCATGTGCAGTGGCTGCTCTCAATTGGCCCAGGGGTACGCCTGCTCACGCCGTCTGCCTCCTCGGCCAAGTTCGACGCGAGGCGACTGCCTCCGGCGGGGCGGCGGTGGCGGCCTGGCTTGGAACGACTGGCCCGATCGAACTGTTTGCGACAACCCGGGAGTTCACAGGTCGCCAGGTAGTCCTCGCATAGGTTGGTGGGAGCGTTGACACGGGTCAGCCCACCTTCCGGTTGCACTGTTCGCCAACTGCGCTCCTCCGAGGCGGAATGTCGTCCTGGGTGGTGAGCGCGGGCACCGGGCGCGCGAGCCCGACGGTGGACAAGTAGGAGACCTGCCGCAGGTATCGCGTCCGATGTGGACAGTCCTCGTCCGGGCACACGATGCGGTCGTAGGTGGCTCGCCCGTCCTTGGCGCGCCCGATGAGGCTCTTGCGGCCGGTGTTCTGGCAGTGCTGGCAGACCGTGAAGTGCGGCTCAGTCACCACGACCACCCCGCTTCCGTAGAATCGGGAGAACAGCCAACACGATCATGCTGGTGAGCATCACGAGCCCGCCGATTGTGCGGACGAGTCTGTCGTTCATTTCTGCTCCGTCCACTGATGGGACGCGGCCGGACGGCGACCATGAGAGCCGACCCAGGCGATTGGGCGAGACCGGAGCCAAGGGCCGGGGAGCCCCGATCTCGCCCAACCGGTCGCGCGGACCGGGAGGGATACCCGGACCGGCGATCGAGGCGGCTTCGAGTTGCCGCCGAGCCGCGGTCGTCCGCCGTGAACAAGCTGGTGCGCTGAGGTTCAGCGGGGCGAACCAGAGCATGGTGAACACCATGGTGCGCGCCTCCTCGCGAGATCCGTCCACTTCGGACAAGTGATTCGTACGGTCAGCACGTGCCGACGGGGGTGAAACAAGCGCGGTGGTGGCGCCGGATTCCAGCGGCAGGTGCTTGATGACCAGACTGGTGGCGCACCGGGCCGACCGTTATGTCACTTAGCGCATACGCCTGTATACTGAACACGCATATCCGCTGGTGGCGACCTTGCCGTAACGTCTTCAGGCTCGGTCGAGAGGCCGCTTGGACGGACGGAGCGGGGCCGTATGGGGTTCGAGGGGCAGGCGCGGCGGTGCCGCTGCGGTACTCAGCTGGCGCGGGACAACCAGGGCGCCCGTTGTCACCAGTGCCAGAAGGCTGCTCGTGACCTGCACGTCCGGCCGCCGGCCGTCCCGCCAGAGTTCTGGCAGAACCCGGACCTGCGCAACGCCCTCGACTCCAGGCACATGGGCCACGTCATCCGGGCGTTCCGACTCCACCCCTTCCACGGCGACCCGCTCTCCCAGACCGTCGTCGCTCGGTGGAGCCACCGAACCCAGGCACAGCTGAGCCGCATCGAGAACGGCCAGCCGCTGAACGACTTCAGCCAGCTCATGCAATGGGCGCATATCCTCGGGATTCCAGCCGACCTACTGTGGTTCAAGGTGCCCGACGCCGAATCCCAGCCAGCCGCCACCCGCGCCGCGGGGCAGCCGGAAGCAGCCACCCCCGGCTCGCCGGAGCAACCCGTTGTCCCCAGTCACCTGGACGAGTTGTTGGTGCCCGGCATGGCGAAGAGCAACGGCTTCAGCACCCTCCTGGAGTCGACCAGCTTTGCTGGAGGTCCATCCGGGAGCGCCGCTGCGACCGAATGGGACGCCATGAACCTGCTGAACCGTCGGAGCTTCCTCACCCAGGCGCTCAGCACCGCGTTGTGGCCGGCTCTTGCGCCCCAGGAACTCGCTCACCTCGAAGCCGCACTCACCAACGCCTCCACCAACTTCGTGGACTCGACGGTCGAGTTCTTCCGCCGCCAGCTCTCGGCCTGCATCGCCGACGATGGCACCGAGGGGCCGAGGAAGCCCTTGCGCTCCGTCCTCAACCTGCTTTCGCTCATCGACCGGAGCGCTCGCGAGGTCCGGCCGGCCGTGCGACGCGAACTGCTGTCAGTCGGCGCCCGCGGCGCCGAGTTCGCCGGCTGGCTTTTCCGGGATGTGCACGACCCGCACCGCGCCCGGTTCTGGTACGACCGAGCGACCGAATGGGCCCAGGAGGCGTGCGATCTGCCGATGCAGGGCTACATCCTGCTGAAGAGGTCCCAGATGGCCTACGACGAACGCGATGCGGTCCGCGTACTCACCCTCGCTCAGGCGGCCCAGGAAGGTCCGTGGCAACTCCCGGCCAACGTGCGCGCCGAGGTCACCCAGCAGGAAGCCCGCGGACTGGCGATGACCGGCGAGGCGATGCGCCTGGTGGAGCAGAAGCTCGACGATGCTCGTCGCCTGGCGACAGCCGCCGTCAACACCAGCCCGCGCGACCAGCTCGGCACCTACTTCAACGACGGCACCCTGACCTTGCGGACGGCCAGTTGCTACGTCGAAGCGGGCAAACCGCAACAGGCCGCCGTCCTGTACACCGAGGTGCTCGCCACCACCCTGCTCTCGCGCCGGGACCGCGGCTACTTCCTCGCCCGATTGGCCTCGTCCCTGGCGTACTCCGGCGAACCGGATGAGGCCGCCGCCCGAGGACTCGAAGCCGTCAGCCTCGCCGTGGCCACCAATTCCCAGCGCACCAAACGGGAACTCGGACGGACCCTGACGACCTTGCAGCCATGGATCAGCCAGCCTGGCCCCCGGCAGCTCCGGGAAGCTGTTGTGAACTAACGGATCTCAGGTCACGCCCCCGCGAGCCACTCGGCGACGGTGCGGATGACGAACGCCTGCCACTCCTGGCTTTGCGGGTTGAGGTACTGGGGATCGTCGTGGACAGCGAATCCGTGCTGGGCGCCCTCGATCTCCACCAACCGATGTTCGACCTGGAACTGCTGCACCGCCGCACGCGAGTTCTCCACGGGTACGAAGGTGTCCTTGGTGCCGTGCACGATGAGCGTCGGCGCTGTGATCTCACTCAGGACTTCGTTCGGCCTGATCCAGAAGACCTCGCTCAGGAACGCCCGCCCATGCCGCACTGTGGCGGAGTGAGCAAGGTAGCCCTGCTCGCCCAGGAGTCGCGCCGCCGCGGCGTCCAGTTTGTCGTCGTGCCAATGCGGCTTCTGGTCGATGTAGCGGCTCTTGTAGTTGAGCTGTGGGTTGAGAAGCACCAGCCGTGCCAGCTCGTCCGGCCGTTTTGCCGCGTAGTAGGCGGCGAGCCCGCCGCCGAAGCTGGCACCGAGCAGGCTGATGGATTCCGCCCCGGTTGCCTCCCGCACCGAGTCGATGGCGACCCGGATGTCGTTGAGATGAGCGGCAAGGGTGGCCTCCTCGATCCGGCCATCGCTGGCACCGTGACCTCGAAGATCGAACCGAAGTGACGCCGTCCCGGCCTCGGCGAGGCCATTGGCTAGCCGAGTGAAGAAGCCGCCCTCCTCCCGAGTTACACCGCCGCCATGAACGAGCACCACGGCGTGGGTCACTGGTTGGCCGGGCGTCACGATGGTGCCGACAAGTCGCAGGCTGTCGAACGTCCGGAAGGTAGTGTCGGCGGACTGCGTGGGCACGGGCGACCTCCGGGACGACAACATGGCTGAGGTCATGATTCCAGTTCAAGCACAAGGGACAAGGCAAGCGACGCAGGCCGTTCAACCTGACCATGGTGAGGTCGGTTCTCCGGCCGGAGCCTGCTGCACCTGCCGGACCGGTGAACAGCCAGGCTGAGCGGGCTTCCGTGACACCCCGCTCGACCAAGCTGCTGATCGGGACCTGGCGAAACGCACCTACCTCCTCAAACTGAAGCTAAATTCTAGCAAATAGATTCTATTAAGTAGATTCTAGCGACTAACGCACCTTCATAAGCCACTCCCATCGCCTGGATCTACTTAGTGCAATCGGGTGAATAATACAGCGCGCCCTATTGCACTTCAAAGCAGTCCGCGTCGTCATGCTACCGAAGCGCGGATGGCACCTTCCAGCATAAACGTGCTTTTCTCTCCCGGCTTCGGCGCGCGCAAGGATCCAGGTTTCGACACACAGGGTAAGGTCGACTGGCTTGAGCGCACCCCGAAAAGGTGATGGCATTCACCATCATGGACGCGCGGGTGATTACTTGCACACCTTACACAATTCGACACTAGCGGAAGTTCGGTGTAAATTCTGGTCGGCGAATAGCCACGTTCTGCAAAGTTGACGCCCCTCGACGATGGCCTGGACGAGGGTTGCTCGACCAGTAGCGGCGCACTGCCTGCGCCTGGCCTTGGGAGGTCAACGTGGCTGGACGCCACCGCAAGGAAACCGGGTGTATGGCCCGTGTCTGTGTTGCCTCGGCGTTGCTGATCATAGCAATACTGAGCTGGCGTATGGACATGGGAAGGCTCTGACGGCCGTGGCCGTCAGAGCCTCGGTGAAGGTCCTCCAGCGGATTGAGGCCCGCAGCTAGGGAACCTGTGCCCGGCGTGTGGTGACGACCAGCGTGGCCGGTCGTCACCACACGGTCCCATGCTCAGCATATCATTTCGTTTCGTCGAAACGTCTTTCGTTTCGCGTTTCGTCGTTTCGCAGGTTCAGGGCACGCTCAACGAGTTGTCAGCGGTCAGCTCCGTTCCAACGGGGCAATGAGAAGCGAATCCGCTGATTGACACGCCTGCCCGTCGCAGCTTGTGTGACGGAGATACAAACGGCGAAGCAGACCCGGCGGAATCAGGATGGGTACGGATCGACGCCAGCGGAGTCGATCCGGGCACGAGCTCGACTCCGGTCCGAGCCAGCATGAGGGTGGCGCAGGCTGAGTTCCTGTGCAGGAGGTGCGTTGAGGTAGTGCGCCCACGGGCATCCGGTCAGGTGTGGGCAGGTGTCAATCCAGGCGTTGCAGTGGGTGCACAGCAGACCGCGGACCAAGCCGGTGAAGTGGTCGTGGTCTACGACGCTGCCGGTGCGCAGTCCGCAGGCGTGGCATCGATCACCGGCGACTTCGACCAAACGACGGCGCACGGTCGAGAGCGGGTCGAAGCTGGCGCAAAACGGAGGCCAGTCACTGCGACTGCCGACATAGGTGCAGCGTTGCGACGGCGGCACCGTTGTCGGATCCGTGGTGTCGTTGGCCAGCTGGACCGGCCACCGCACGACTTCGTCGAACAGCGCCGCACCCGACGACGCAGATGCCGGTATCCGCAGGCGATAGTGGGTGCCGTCGGTCCACCACTCGAAGCACCGACGGTGCGGAAAAATCGCTCCCGGGATCACCTTTCGGTCGCAGTCGCTATCGACGTACCCCAGGCCCATGCACAGCAGCTCGCGGTCGCGAATCAGGTGGTAGCGCCCGTCATCGCCGAGGGCGGCCAGCGTCAGGCCGGCGACGACTCGGTTCCAGCGCCAGTTGCACTCAACCGCATTGGCTGTGCGGACGAGAGCGTTCACGCTGCCGTAGTCCAGCGTCGATGCCATCCTCCACAGCAGCGCCTTCCTGCGCTGCTCAGGCCACTCAGTTAGGCCTGGTACGTCGGTGGCCACATGCACAGCATGCTCTAGCCGTCACCGATCGGGAACCGCCCTCGTCGTCAACGGCACTGGCCGTCTTCCCTGTTGCCCGCAGGCATGGCATTCATTGGATGGCATTGATTGGAGAACCGTTGTGTCACTGGCGTCGGCCTCCGCCGTCCCCGTGTTGAGGAGGCTGACCAGCCGACCTGCCTGTCTAGCTCTGTTGATCAGCCAAAGCGACAGTCAACAACCATAGCTAGACTATCCGCAGGTCACAGCGGTACCATGGCCCGCATGAACACCTGCCTTGTGCAGGCATGCGACATTTTTGTGTCCGAGGGGGGACTTGAACCCCCACCCCCTTTCGGGGACTAGCACCTCAAGCTAGCGCGTCTGCCATTCCGCCACCCGGACTTGGCGGTGTCCCGCCAGGCAGGTGAAGGTTAGCTGATCAACTGGCGCGGGTCCAAATCAGCTGGGATGGGCGGGTCTGGTGGGAGTTGCGGTGATAGAAAGGCCTGGTGAGCGAGCAGCGTGTAGCCGGGAGTCAGCGGGTCGCCGAGGACGAGGTGGTCAGCCTCGCCAGTGAGTTGATTCGGATCGACAGCACCAATACGGGGGATCCTGCCACTCTCGTGGGTGAACGGGCGGCGGCGGAGTATGTCGCCGCGCAGCTGGCCGATGTGGGGTTCGAGACGACCTATGTCGAGTCGGGGGCCCGGGGGCGGGGGAACGTGGTGGCCCGGTTGGCGGGGGCTGATCCCAGCCGGGGGGCGTTGCTGGTGCATGGGCATCTGGATGTGGTGCCGGCTGATGCTTCCGAGTGGTCTGTGCATCCGTTCTCGGGGGCGGTGCAGGACGGGTATGTGTGGGGGCGGGGGGCTGTTGACATGAAGGACATGGTCGCCATGACGGTGGCCACCGCGCGGCGGTTGAAGCGGGACGGGGTGGTGCCGCCGCGGGACATCGTGTTCGCGTTCCTGGCTGATGAGGAGGCTGGCGGCCTCCAGGGCGCGCAGTGGTTGGTGGATCACCGGCCGGAGTTGTTCGAGGGGGTCACCGAGGCTATTGGGGAGGTCGGGGGGTTCTCGATCACTGTCAAGGACGGGGTCCGGGCCTATCTGATCGAGACCGCGGAGAAGGGCATCGCCTGGATGCGGTTGCGGGTCCGGGCCCGCGCGGGGCACGGGTCGATGGTGCATGAGGACAACGCGGTCACCAAGCTGGCGGAGGCGGTGGCGCGGCTGGGGCGGCATCGGTTCCCGATCGTGATGACCGATTCGGTGCGGGAGTTCCTGGCCGGGATCAGTGAGCTGACGGGGCTGGAGTTCCCGGAGGACGATCTCGATGGGACCGTGGCGAAGCTGGGGAACATGGCCCGGATGATCGGGGCGACCTTGCGGGACACGGCGAATCCGACGATGTTGGACGCCGGGTACAAGGCCAATGTCATCCCGAGCACGGCCGAGGCCACTGTGGACTGCCGGATCCTGCCGGGTCGCCAGGCGGCGTTCGAGCGGGAGCTGGACGCGGTGCTCGGGCCGGATGTGGAGCGGGAGTGGATCGCGAGTCTGCCCGCGGTGGAGACGACCTTCGACGGGGCCCTGGTGGACACCATGTCGGCCTCGATCCTGGCTGAGGATCCGGGGGCGAAGCTGGTGCCCTACATGCTCTCCGGGGGTACGGACGCGAAGGCGTTCAGCCGGATGGGGATTCGCTGCTTCGGGTTCGCGCCGTTGCGGCTGCCGCCGGATCTGGACTTCTCCGCGCTCTTCCACGGGGTGGACGAGCGGGTGCCGGTGGACGCGCTGCAGTTCGGCACCCGGGTGCTGGACCGGTTCCTGCGCAACTGCTGAGCGGGTTGGGAACGGTGGCGTTCCTTATTGACTGAGGATCGCCACCGTGAGGTCGGTGAGGTGGTCGGCCAGGGGGCCGGGTGGGTCCGTCTGGCCGCGGGTGAGCCAGTCGATGACGATTTCGCTGATGCCGGCGACCGCGGCGAGCAGCAGCCGGTCGTGGCGCAGGCGGTCGGGCGGGCGGTCCGCGATCCGGCGGACCAGGCGGCCCAGCAACTCGGCGTCGCGACGCAGGGTGGCCCGGCGGCGGGACTCCATCCGCGGCGCGTTGAGGTAGATGACCCTGGCCCGTTCCGGGTGGTCCAGCAGGCGGTGCACCAGGGTGGTCATCATCGGGGCGAGCAGGTCGGTCAGGGTCGCCGGGGTCTTGGGGGCGGCGGCGGTGATCTCGTTGAGCAGCCAGTCGTTCTGCTCGCGGTGGACCTGGCGGAGCAGCTCCTGGCGGTCGGCGAAGTAGTCGTAGAAGTAGCGCTTGGCCACCTGCGCCTGCGCGCAGACCTCGGCCACCGTCACCGCGTCGTACTCCCTGGCCGCGAAGAGCCGGACCGCGGCGGCGACGATCCGCTCCCGCCGGTCGGCCTCTCGTTCCCGCCGGGACCGACCGCCGTAGGTCTCGCCCCGCCTGGCCACTGCCTGCACTGGTTTGGCCACTTTCGCCCTTACCTGGATGCCTGTCCATCGCCTACGTTAGTCCTCCCCACGCAGTGCGGAACGACGATGTTCCAGATGCACTTGGAGGAACCATGGCGGCGAAGGACATCCGGACCGACGCTCTACTCGCCAGCCCGCCGGGCCGGGGGGTGTCCAGCCCCGGGGGCATCCTCAGTCTGCTGTTCGCGGCCAACCTGCTCAACTTCTACGACCGGACCATCCCGGCCATCGTGGTGGAGCCACTCAAGGCCGAATTCCTCCTGACCGACACCCACATCGGGGTGCTCAGCGGCGCGTTCACCGTGGTCTACGCGCTTTTCGGCATCCCGCTGGGCCGGCTGGCCGACCGCGGTTCGCGGCGCACCATCCTGGTCACCGGACTGCTCTTCTGGAGCCTGCTCACCGCGGCGACCGGCCTGGTGGGCGGATTCATCAGCCTGCTGGTGGTGCGGATGCTGGTCGGGGTGGGCGAGGCGAGCTTCGCGCCCGCGGCCAACTCGGTGCTGGCCGACCTCTACCCGGCGCGGCGCCGGGCCCGCGCCACCGCGTTGCTGCAGCTCGGGCTGCCGCTGGGGCTGGTGCTGGCCTTCTTCACCGTCGGGCCGATCACCGAGATGTCCGGCACCTGGCGCACCGCGTTCTTCATCGCCGCCGTGCCGGGGCTGTTCGTCGCGGCGCTGATGCTGTTCATCCGCGAACCCGCCCGCGGCGCCGCCGAACCGGTCGCGCCGCCGCCGGGCGTGGTGGCCCAGGCCTTCCGCAAGGTGCTGCGGATCCGCACGCTGTGGTGGCTGACCCTGGCCGGGGTCGGCGCGCAGATCGCGGCCTACGCGGTGGCGACCTTCAGCGTGCCGCTGTTCCAGCGCTACTTCGGCACCACCCTGGCCACCGGCGGCATGCTCACCGGCGTGGTGATCGGCCTGACCGGGCTGGCCGGACTCGTCATCGGCGGCAAGCTCGCCGACCGGGCCAGCCGCCGCTCCCCCGCAGGCCGCGTCTACACCGGCGCGATCGCGCTGCTGCTGGCCGCGCCGCTGACCTTCGCCGCGCTCTCCCTCGGCCCGGACTCGGTCGGCTGGTTCGTGCTGCTGTTCTCGGCGGGCTGGCTGTTGCAGTACATGTACTACACCTCGGTCTACCCGGCGCTGGCCGATGTGGTCGAGCCGCGGCTGCGGGCCACCGCGATCTCGGTGTTCTTCGCCGCCTTCTACCTGCTGGGCGGGTTCACCGGGCCGGTGATCGCGGGTGCGCTCTCGGACCGGTTCGCCGCGGCGGCGGTCGGGCTGAGCCCGGCGCGGGCGGCGGCGGAGGGGCTGAGCCAGAGCCTGATGATTGTGATCCCGCTGGGGCTGTTGCTGACCTCGATCGGTCTGTTCGGCGCGGCGCGCAAGGTCACCGCGGACAGCGCGCGGATGCGGGCCGAGACCGGGGGCTGAGCCGGCGGAGGGACGCCCGGCCGGCGCGCGGCGGTGCGCCGGTGCCGGGCGTCCGCACCGCCTGACCGCAGGACGGCGGCGGTTTTGACGCCCGGGCGCGACGGAGGCGACAACCGCGACCAGCGGGCGTCAAGCCCTGCGGGCAGATCCAGGGTGCTTCGGCATCAGGTGAACAACTCCCTGATTGCGGATACTGTATGCCGCTGGGCAACCGGATGGGCGGAACTGTCCGCAAGGGGCAGGAAAGCAGGTCCGAAGTGTCATGCTGGGACCCATGTCACGAGGTAGCGCTGGGTGGATCTGGGCTGGCCGGGTGGTCGCCGCGGTGATCGTCGCCGGGCTGGCGGTCTACCTGGTGTCGGTCGGGCTGGAGCGGGCGGACAAGATCGCCAGCGTGCTCGGGGCATTGGCCGCGGTGACCGCGCTGGTGCTGCCGTACCTGGTGCGGCCACGGCGGATCGAGCCGGCCGAGCCGCCGCCGGGCGCGGTCGACCTGCGCGGGGCGCGTGGGGTGCAGCTCAACCAGGGCGGCACGAACAGCCAGGTCAACCACTACCGCGACGAGCCCTGACCAGGGCCGGCCACGACGGACGCGGCCGGGGTCACTGGTCGAGCAGGGCGTTGAGTTCGTCGGTGATCAGCAGGTCGGGGTCGAACTTCATGCCGGTGAAGTGGCCGGCGAGTTCCAGGGAGAGCACGCCGTGCAGGCGGGTCCAGAAGGACAGCGCGCGGTGCAGGGTGGCGGCCGGAGCAGGGTGATCGGCCCACTCGCGGTGGGTCACCAGGTGGGTGTCGAAGGGGGTGGCCGGGGTGGCCGTCGGCGGGAGGACGGCGCAGGCGTCCAGCAGCACGGTCATGACCTGGGCGGAGATCGCGGTGGTGTCCTCGGGGGCGTGGTAGCCGGGGACCGGGGTGCCGTAGATGAGGAAGTAGCGCTGGGGGTCGGCGCGGGCCCAGTCGCGGATGGCGTGGGCCAGGCGGACCAGGTTGGCACCGGCGCTGGTGTCGGGGTCGGCGGCGGTGCTGGCGGTGCTGGCGTTGGCGGTGCTGGCCGGGGACGGCCTGGCTGCGACGGCGGTGCCGGTTTTGGTGCCGGTATTGATGGCGGTGGCGTTGGTGGTGCCGGTCTTGGTGGCGGCAGCGGGAGCGGCAGCGTTGGCCGACCTGGTGGCAGTCTTGGCGGCGGCACCGGTGGCGGCGCTGATGTCGGCAGGGCTGGCAGTGTCGGCGAGGCTGGCGGCGGTGGCGCCCGTGCCGGTGGTGGCAGTGCCTATATCAGTGGTGGCGCTGGCGGTGCCCGTGGCGGCGGCGCGGACGGTGTCGGCGAGGCTTTGGTAGGCGTCCCGGATCAGCGCGGTGATCAGGTCGTCGCGGCTGGCGAAGTAGCGGTACAGGGCGGGGCCGCTCATGCCCACCTGTTTGGCGATCGCGTTGAGGGACAACGCGTTCACCCCCGCGGCGGCGATCTGCCGCCAGGCGTGCTGCTTGATCTCCTCGCGTACCTGTGCCCGGTAGCGCTCCCGGGAGCCCTGACCCTCGGCCTCGGTCATCGGCTGCTCCTTCCTGGTCGGCGTGACACCGTCGAAGTGTAGTTAGAGCCTCTCACTTTAGCTATTGACGCTCACGGCTTGGGTGTTATAGCTTCTAACTAACACGAGAGGGGCTAACCAGTCCCGGTAGATCAGCCGAGTGAGCAGGAGCAGACGATGACCACCACCAGCCCGCAGCGCACCCGCACGAACCGCACCTCGCGGTCGGTCCTCATCGCGGCCTGGGCCTTCCCTGCCATGGTGCTCGGCGGATTCGCGCTGCTCTCCGGCATCCCACTGATCGTCATGCTGGTCGGCAGCCTGCGCGACGCCCGGCTGCACGCGCTCGGCTGGTGGAACGCCGCCGCGCTCACCGCCTACGGCGTGCCGCTGGCGATGTGGCTGCTCGGGCCGAGCCAGCAGCCGAGCCTGACCAAGTACCTGCCGCCGGTCGCCACGGGGGTCGTGGTGGCGACCGGGGTTGTGGTGGCCATCGCGCATCACCTGCGGCGCAGGCGTTCCGCGACTCAGGGCGCCTGAATGCTGCACCCGGACGGGTGTCCGCACCCGGTCGGTGCCCCCACTCAGGCAGCCGTCGTCCCCACCCGGGCTGGCATCCGCACTGGAGTTGGCATCCACACTGGGGTTGGCCAGAGCACCCGGGCTGGCGCCCAGCCACTCAGGCTCGGGCAGGCACCCCCACTCCGGCTGGCGTCCGTATTCGGGCTGGTGTCCCCACTAATGAGGGTGGACCAGACCAGCATCGCCGCTGATAGTTGCCTGGACCAGTACCGATCCAGCAGCTCAGGCGACGGGAGTTTGATCAACGATGGTCAAGTTCGGTCGGATCACCGCGCGGTCGGCCGCGCTCGCACTCCTGGCCGCGGCCACGCTCGCGGCCGGGGTGACCGCACCCGGGGCCGCGGCTACCGGCGCCGCCGCGGACAGCACAGCGCCACGGGCCAAGAACGGGCCGATCTCGGTGGCCTATGTCGAGGTCAACAACAACAGCATGCTCAACGTCGGCAAGTACACGCTGGCCAATGGCGGCGCCAACGTGTTCGACATCGGCGTCATCTTCGCCGCCAACATCAACTACGACACCGCGAAGAAGTCCGCCTACCTGCACTTCAACGAGAACGTGCAGCGGGTGCTGGACAACGCGGCCACCCAGATCCGGCCGTTGCAGGCCAAGGGGATCAAGGTGGTGTTGTCCGTGCTGGGCAATCACCAGGGCGCCGGGTTCGCGAACTTTCCGACCAAGGCGGCGGCCGAGGCCTTCGCCAAGCAGCTCTCCGATGCCGTGACCCGGTATGGGCTGGATGGCATCGACTTCGATGACGAGTACGCCAAGTACGGCGAGAACGGCACCGGGCAGCCCAACGCCAGTTCGTTCGTGCACCTCGTCACCGCGCTGCGCAACACCCTGCCCAACAAGATCATCTCGCTGTACAACATCGGCCCGGCGGCTTCCCGGCTCTCCTACGGCGGGGTGCACATCGGCACCAAGTTCAACTACGCCTGGAACCCGTACTACGGGACCTGGGGCGTGCCGAACGTCGGTCTGCCCAAGGAACGCCTCTCCCCCGCCGCCGTCGAGATCGGCCGGACCGCCGCCAGCACCACGGCCAGCCTGGCCCGGCGCACCAAGAGCGAGGGCTACGGCGTGTTCCTGACCTACAACCTGGGCGCGGCGGACTCGGCGAGTTACATCTCCGGCTTCACCAGGGAGCTGTACGGCAGCGACGCCAGGTACACCCGGTAGCGGCACCGTGGTGGGCGGGCCCGGCCCGCTCACCACGGCACGGCTCAGGTGATGGCGACCGCGGGTGGCTGGGCGAGTTCGCGGGGCGGCGGTGGGGTTTCCCGGTCCCGGCCCGCGCCCAGGTGCAGGATGGCCAGGTGGTGGCGGGCGGCTGCTTGGCTCTGGGGGTCGTCGGCGCCGGTGTAGTAGGTCAGGGCCTGGATGTGGTGGCGGTGTGCGGCAACGGGATCGCCTGCCTGGCGGTGGCTGTCGCCGAGCAACCGCAGGGTGGTGGCCTGGCCGAGTTGGTCGCCGAGGGTGCGGTAGCCGGACAGGGCCTCGGTCAGCGTGGTGATGGCCGCCTGGTGGTCGCCGGTGCCGGCGCGGAGCCTGCCCAGGGCGGTGAGCGCGTGGGCCTGGCCGAGTTGGTTGCCCAGTTCCCGGTAGCCGCGCTGGGCGAGGTCCAGACTGGCCGCGGCGGCGGGCAGGTCGCCGCGGTGGTGGTGCAGGATGCCTTGGTGTAGCTGGATGTGGGCCAGGCCGAGTCTGCTGTTGAGCAGCAGGTGGCCGCGGTGGGCGGCGGCCAGGTGGGTGGCGGCGGACTCGTGGTCACCGGTGAGTGTGTGCAGCACGCCGAGTTCGGCGCGGGCGCCGGCTTCGCCGCGGAGGTGGCCGAAGGCGCGGTAACTCGCCAGGGCCTCGCCGAGGTCGCGTAACGCGCCCGGGTAGTCGCCAGTGAGTCGCCGCAACGTGCCGAGGTGGTGCAAGGCGGCGGCTCGGCCGGGTTCGTCGGCGGTGTCCTGGGCCAGGGTCAGGGCGGTCTGGTGCAGGCTAATCGACTGGTACCAGCGGCCGCGGCTGCACAGGTAGGGGTGCAGGGCGGTGGTGAGTGCGATGACCAGGGCCGCGTGGCCGCGGGCCTGCGGGCTGGTCAGGCAGGCGGTCAGGCTAGCGCTTTCCCGGTCCAGCCAGGCGAGTGCGCCCGCGTCGGTGGCGGTGTCCGCGGCGGGGTCGGCGGCGAATCGGTTGGGCAGGGCGGGCATGGTCAGTGGCGCGTCCGCGAGCACCCGGGTGCTGATCAGGGTGGTGGTGTGCAGGTAGTACTCCAGCAGCCTGCCGAGGGCGGCCTCCGCCGGCCCGGGGCCGTCGGCTTCGGCGAGGGTGCGGGCGTACTCCCGGACCAGGTCGTGCTGCGCGTACCGGCCGGGCGCGGATTCGGTGAGCAGGTGGTTGTCGTAGAGCTGCTCCAGTTCGCGCCGGATGTCCCTTGGGTCCTGACCGGCCATGGCCGCGATGGCCGGCACCTCGATCTCGGTGCCGGGGAACAGCGCCAGGGACCGGAACAGCCGCTGCTGCACCGGGTTGAGGCCGCGGTAGGACAGCTCGAACGCGGCGGTGAGCGTGACGTTCTCCGCGCACAGCTCGCCGAGCATGGTGCAGGAGGAGGCCAGCAGGTCCAGTAGGTACCGCAGTGTCCATCGTGGACGGTGCCGCAATCGGCCTGCCAGCAAGGTGATCGCCAGCGGCAGCCGTCCGCAGCGCGCGGTGAGTTCGGCCAGCGCGGCCGGATCCGGGTCCTGCTCGCGGCCGGCCAGGCGCAGGAACAGGGTGTCGGCGTCCGCGGCGGGCAGCGGGTCGAGTTCCAGGGTGCACGGGCCTTCCAGCGCGGTGAGCCTGCGGCGGCTGGTGATCAGGACCAGGCAGCGCCCCTGGCCGGGCAGCAGCGGGCGGAGTTGTTCGTGGCCGGTGGCGTCGTCGAAGACCAGCAGCAGCCGCCGCTCGCGCACGCAGGCCCGCCACAGCGCGGCGCGGGCCTGCAGGCACTCGGGGATCTCCGCACCGGGCACGCCCACCGCGTGCAGCAGCTCGGCGAGTGCCGCCCGGGGGTCCATCGGCGGCTGGTCCGTGGCGAACGCGCCCAGCCGCAACCAGATCTGGCCGTCCGGGAACTGTCCGGCCACCGCGCGGGCGGCGTGCACGGCGAGCGCGGTTTTGCCCACGCCCGGCATGCCGTCGATGGCGACGATCTCGCAGTCCTGCCGGTGCGGATCGGCCGCGGCGGCCGCGGCCGCGTGCAGCTGCCGCAGTTCGGTGGCCCGGCCGGTGAAGGCGGGCACCGCGGCGGGCAGCTGTGCGGGCACGGCGGCCGGTGGCGGGGCTGGCGGCCGGGTGGCTGCCCCGGCCAGCACCCGGGCCGCCGGCGGTGGGCAGGGTTCCGGGTCGGCGGCCAGGATTCGTTGGTACAGCTCGCGTAGTCGTGGTCCCGGGTCGGTGCCGAGCCGGTCGGCCAGGGTGGTCCGCGCGTCCTGGTAGGCCGCCAGGGCCTCGGCCTGCCTGCCCGCCCGGCACAGCGCGAGCATCAGCAGCTCCCGCAACCGTTCCCGCAGTGGGTGCGCGCTGACCAGGCCGGTCAGCTCGGCCACCACCGGCTGGTGCTCACCGCGGCCCAGCAGCAGTTCCGCCCACAGTTCCCGCGCGGCCAGCCGGCATTCGGCCAGCCGCAGCCGCTGGGTGTGCAGGTACGGGCTGTCCAGGCCGGTGAAGGGGTCGCCGCGCCAGCGGCGCAGCGCCGACTCCACCGCGCCGGCCGCGGCGGTCAGGTCCCCGGCCCGCCGGTGTGCCCGCGCCGCGTCCAGCTCCTGCTCGAAGGCCACCAGGTCCACCTGGGACGGGTCGGCGCGCAGCAGGTAGCCGGCGTCGGTGCGTTGCACCAGACCGTCCCGGTCGGCCGCCGGATCCTCCCGCAGGGCCCGGCGCAACCGGCTGATGTTGGTCTGCACGGTGTTGCGCACGCCCTGCGGCGGCGCCTCGCCCCACACCGCGTCGATCAGCGCGCTCACCGGCACCGGCCGGTTCACCTCCAGCAGCAGCACCGCGAGCACGGCCTGCTGCCGGGTCCAGCCCAGGTCGATCCGGTGTTCTCCGCGCCAAGCGGCCACCGGACCCAGAACGCCGAAGTACAGCGCGGTTTGCGACGACACAGCCACCCCCAGTTCGTGCCCGTGATCACCGACACCGTAGCCGCGAGGACCCGTTCTGGCAGCTCCTTGGCCCGGCTGAACTGCTCGTCCAGCGGGCTGACAGGGCTGTGACAGCGCTGTGTACGCGACCGTCAGAACCGCGTACGCCACCGGTTCTACGTTGAGCCGAGGCGCTGCGAATAACGCAGATCCTCGCCGGTCGATTCCGGCCGGTGAATTCGCCGAATAGGAGACGAACACATGGACGCATTCGATCTGGACGTCCGGATCACCACCCCGGCCGGTGCCGACGGGGCTGCCGGGCCGCTGTCGATCATCAGCAGGCTGACCTGCTCGCGCACCCCGATCTGCTCCAAGACGACCTGCCAGTGCAGCCGCACCTGCACGCCGCTCTGCACCTCGGGCAGCACGCGCTGAGGAACGGGTGCTGCCGTGTGTGGAAGACACGGCAGCACCCACTCGCCAAATTACCGCATTCCTTTCCATAAAACGGGGGTATTCGTGCGCCAGTTGTCCGAGCATGCCGCGGTTGACCCGGGCGCCACGACCGGCACGGTGACCAGCTGGCACGGCACGGTTCCGGCAGAATTGGCCGGCCGGGCCACCGCGACCGCGCTGGAGGTCGCGCGTCGTTGCGCCGATCCGGAGCGGGTCATCGACCTGGTCATGGCCGCCGCCGAGCAGGCCGTGCACCCCAACGGCTGGGCCTATCACGGTTTCGCGCACGGGCACGCCGGACTCGCGCTGGTGCAGGTGCTCGCCGCCGAAGCCGCCGCCGAGCAGGCCGATCGCCATGCCGCCCTGGCCGCCGCGTTCACCTACATCCGGGAGGCGGTGGCCGGTACCGCGGGCACCCCGCTGACCGAACCCGGCGTGCTCTCCGGCACCAGCGGACTCGCGCTGGGCCTGGCCGCCTGCGTGCGGGCCGAGCCACGGTTCGGCCCGAGCCTGGACCGGTTGCACGAGCAGCTGGCCGCCCAGGTCCTCGACCTGCCGTTGCCGCGGGTGGAGCGTGAGGTGAGCGATGTCGACTACGACATGGTCAGCGGCGCCGCGGGAATCCTGTCCTACCTGTGCGGCATCGCCGATCCCGGGCCTGCCGTGCGCGCCGCGGCCGAGCACCTCGTCGACTACCTGGTGTGGCTGGGTGCTCCCCCGCGCGACCTCACGCTGACCCGCCGCTGGCTGATCACCCCCGACCTGTGCCGCAGCGACCGCGATTACCCCAACGGCCACCTCAACGTGGGCCTGGCGCACGGCATCCCCGGCCCGCTGGCCGCGCTGGCCACCGCCTGGCTCGCCGGATATCAGCGGCCGGGGCAGGAAACCGCGCTGCGCCTGACGCTGGGCTGGGTGCAGGCCCTGCGCCGCACCGACGAGCACGGACCGGTCTGGCCCAGCGAGGTGCCCATCGACGACACCGGCGCCGAGACCCGGCCCAGTCAGCCCGCGGACCAGATCGCCTGGTGCTACGGCACCGCAGGGGTGGCCGTCGCGCTGCTCCCGGTGGCCGAGGCGCTCGGCGACGACTCGCTGCGCGCGCTGGCCGTGGCGTCCTTCGAGGCCGTGCTGGGCCGCTTCGCCGAGCACCCGGTGCAATCCCCCACCTTCTGCCACGGCATCGCCGGGGTGCTGGTGCTGTGCCTGGAGTTCGCCGCGCACGGCAGCGCGCTCGCCGCCGACTGGACGCCCCGGTTGCTGGAACTGCTGCTGGCCCAGGCCGATCCGGAGCTGCCGGTGCTGTTCCGCGACCAGGAGAAACCCGGCGTGTTCGTGGACAGCCCGTCGCTGCTGTCCGGGTCGGCCGGGATCGCGCTGGCCCTGCTGGCCGCGACCGCGCCGCGCCGCCCGTCCTGGTTCCGCGCCTTCCTCACGAGGTGAGCCCCCGATGACCGAGTCCCGTTACCGCGCGACCGACTTCTACCTGGTGCGCGCGCCCGCGCTGCCCGCGGACACCTTCCGCGAGCTGCTGGCAGGCGAGGGCACCGACGAGCAGCGCCGCGCACTGGCCTGGACCCGGCTGCGTGAGCTGGCCGCGACGCCGCGGGTGCGCCGCGCGCTGTCGGTGGCCAGCACCGACCTGCTGGACGCGCTGGACCGGCTCGGCCCCGACGGCAGCGGCAAGAAGAGCAGGCGGGCGCACTCCCGGCTGTTGCGCTACCTGACCCGGATGTCCACCCGCCCCACCCCGTTCGGCGCCTTCTCCGGGATCGCGCTGGGCGAGTTCGGCGAACACACCACGCTCCGGCTCGGCGCGCCCTCGGTGCACCGCGCCAGGGTGCGGGCCGATATGGGCTGGCTGCTGGCGCTGATCAAGGACCTGGAACAGGATCCGGTGCTGCGCCCGCGGTTGCGGCTGGTCCGCAACGCCGCCGCGCACCTGAGCGGGGACCGCCTGGTGCTGCCCTACGCCGACATCTACGGCAGCGGCGACAGCCGCGCCGTGCGAGTGCGGGCCACCCCCGCGGTCACCGCGGTGCTGCGGCTGGCCGCCACCCCGGCCCCGGCCGACGCGCTGGTCGCCGGACTCGCCCAGGAGTTCCCGGAGGTGGCCGCGGACCGGGTCGCCGGGCTGGTGGAGCAGTTGCGGGAACTCAACTTCCTCATCAGCGATCTGCGCCCGCCGCAGTCCAGTCCGTTCCCGGAACAGCACGTGGCCAAGCGGCTCACCGGGATCGAGGCCGCCGCGGCCACCAGCGAGGCACTGCGCGAGATCGTCGACCTCACCCACCGGGCCGCCACCGCGACCGGCACCGCGCCGTTGCGGGAGTTGCGGGCCGCCCAGCGTGCGCTGGTGCCAGGGCACGAGGGCGACACCTTCCAGCTGGACTCCGCGCTGGACCTGCGTGAATCTGGGCTGGGCCGGGCGGTCGGGCAGGCCACGGCCGAGGCGGTGGACTGCCTGATGCGGCTGGCCGCCGCGCTGCCGGGGCACAACCACCACCTGGTGCAGTACCGGGACGCCTTCATCGAGCGCTACGGCGATCAAGCCCTGGTCCCGGTGCTGGAGGTGCTCAGCCCGGACACCGGCCTGGACGCGCCGTACAACTACCTCGAACCACCGCGGTCCACCCCGGTGCCGCACAACACTCCTGAACCATCCACAGTGGACTATGACCGGCTGCTGACCGAGTTCGCCGCGCAGGCCTGGTGGTCCGGTGCGATCTCGGTGGAGCTCACCGACGCCTGGCTGGACCGGATCGCCCCGGCCACCGGGAAACCCACGCTGGGCCTCTATCCCGCGCTGGACGCCTATGCCCAACTCCAGCTCACCGGCCCGGACGGCCGGGTGGACGACGGGCAGTGGCGGCTGGTGCTGCGCGAACTCAGCCTGGCCTACGGCGGGCGCACCGCGGGGCGCTTCTTCGACCTGCTCGGCGAGGACGCCCTGGACCATCTGCGCGAGCACACCCGGCGGATGACCAGCCTGCAACCGGAGGCGGTGCACGCCGAACTGTGCTTCCTGCCCACCTCCGGGCGGGCGGCGAACGTGGCGTTCCGGCCGTTGCTGCACGAGTACGAGGTGCCGGTCAACGCCACCCCCTCGGCCCGGTCCGAACGCACCATCAGCCTGGCCGACCTGCACGTCGGCGTGGCCGGGAACCGGTTCTACCTGCGGTCGCGCACCCTGGGCCGGGAGGTGGTGGTCTCGCAGGGGCACATGCTCGGCCCGCACCTGGGGCCCAACGCGGCCCGGTTCGTGCTGGAGGTCTCCCAGGACGGCTACGCCATGCCCACCGGTTTCCGCTGGGGCCCTCTGGAGGATCTGCCGTTCCTGCCCAGGGTCACCCGCGGCAACGTGGTGCTGCGGCCCGCGCAGTGGACGCTGCGCGGCCAGGACGTCGCCGGGGATTTCCCGGCCGCGGTCGCGGAATGGCGGCAGCGATGGCGGGTGCCGCGCTATGTCTACCTGGTCGATGAGGACAACCGGCTGCTGCTCGACCTCGATCACCCACTGGGCCTGGACGAGCTGGCCGGTGACTTCCGGGACGGGCAAGGCCAGGCGGTGCTGCACGAGATGCTGCCCGCCTTCGACGACCTGTGGCTCTCCGATGTGGACGGTGCCAGGTATCTGGAGGAGATCGTGGTGCCGGTGGTGGCGCATTCGGCCGCGGACACCGCGCGCAGCCCGGTGCCGCTCTCCGGCAGGCTGGAGTCGATCACCGAGGTCGGCGCCAGCCGCAGTCTGCGGCGACGACACCTGCCCGGCGAGGAATGGGCCTACCTCAAGGTGTACGCGGCCTTCAGCAGGCACGATGAGATCATCGCCGGGCCGCTGCGGCAGCACATCGCGGCCCTGCGCGAACAGGGTCTGATCGACCGCTGGTTCTACCTGCGGTACGCCGATCCCCAGCCACACCTGCGGATCCGCTGCCGGGCCGCCGAACCGGAGGCGGCCACCGAGGTGCTGCACCAGCTGATGGCCTGGGGCCGCGAGGTGGTGGCAGGCGATCTGGCCTTCGACACCGGGGTGGCGACCTACCTGCCGGAGATCGAGCGCTACGGCGGACCGCGGACCTTCGAGGCGGTGGAGGACCTCTTCACCGTCAACAGCGACACCACCGCCGAACTCGTCGCGCTGCTCCAGCGGAGCGAACCCAAGCTGCGCCCGGATTTCGTGGCGATCGCCGTGGTGGACACGCTGTACCGGCAGTGGGGCCTGGCGCCGCGGGAGCGCCCGGCGCTGATCCCGCCGGTGGCCGAGACCGAGGCGGTGCGCAAGGAGTTCCACACCCACCGCGACTACCTCGGCGAACTGCTGCTGCCCTGGGATTTCCGGCCACACGAGCAGGGCAGGGCGCACCACAACCTGATCGGCGAGATCCTCGCCCCGCAGGCCGGGGCGGTGGCCTCGGCGGCCTCGGCGGTCCGCGCGGCGATCGGCTCGGACACCTTGTGGGGCACCGAATCCACCGTGCTCGGCAGCCTGGCGCACATGCAGATCAACCGGTTGCTGCCGGTGGACCTGCCGCGGGAGCAGCACTGCTACGCGCTGTGGCGGCACATCCTGCGCGCGGTCGGCGGTCGCCCGGCGCACCTCCGAGGGGAGTCCTGAGATGCCAAGGACAAAGCGGGTGCGGGACAACGACTGGCTGCGCATCGCGGCGATGCTGTGGCGGCTGAGCCCGGTGCGGGTGAGCGCGCTGATCCTGGTGACCATCGCGGTGTCGGTGGTGCCCGCGGTGCAGCTGCAGCTCACCGCGAGCGCGGTGCAGTCGGTGGCCGACGCGGTCGCCGCGGGCACCACCGACGGGTTCACCGGCCAGGTTCTGGTGGTGGGCCTGCTGATCGTGGGGGTCAGTGTGGCCGCGCACCTGTTCGGGGTGTGGCACCAGTACCTGGACGCGGTGCTGCGCCTGCACCTGGCCACCGCGGTCGGCGAGCAGGTGATGCGCAAGGGCACCCGGATGGATCTGCAGGACTACGAGAACCCCGAGTCCTACGACAAACTCCAGCGCGCCTTCCAGGAGAGCAGCGGATCCAACATCCACCAGCTCTTCGCCGACACGCTCAACTTCGCCCGCGAGCTGATCACCATCGTGTCGGTCTCCGCGGTGCTGTTCTCCTGGCACCCGTGGATCGCGCTGCTGATCCTGCTGGCGCCGATTCCCTCGGCGCTGGCGCAGATGTGGTACGGCAAGAAGATGTACGAGATCGAGTACGACCGGGCCGCGGACCGGCGGCGGCTGTTGTACTTCCAGTTCCTCACCACCACCGACCACACCTTCAAGGAAGTCCGGCTGTTCCAGCTCGGCGATTTCTTCATCGGCCGGTACCGGGAACTCGTGCAGCGCTTTCTCAAGGTGGACCGCTCGCTCAACCGCAGGCAGTCCCTGGCCTTCGGGCTGCTCGGCCTGATCAGCGTGCTGGCCGCGGGCGCGGCGCTGATCTACGCGATGCTGACCACCATGCGCACCGGCGAGATCGGCCAGCTGGCCGGTTACCTGCAGGCCATCGGCGTGGTGCAGGGTTCGGGGCACGCGCTGCTGGTCGGGCTGGCGATGCTGTTCCAGAACAAGCTGTTCGTCAGCAACCTGTTCGAGCTGTTCGACCTGCCGGAGCGGCAGATCCGGGGCGGGCAACGGAAATTCCCGGCCCGGCTGAGCACGGGCATCGAGTTCCGGGAGGTCAGCTTCACCTACCCGGGCACCACCGAACAGGTCCTCGATCGGGTCAGTTTCACCCTGCCCGCCGGGAACTGCGTGGCGCTGGTCGGGCAGAACGGGGCTGGCAAGACCACCCTGGTGAAACTGCTGACCCGGTTGTACGAGCCGACCGGCGGGGAGATCCTGATCGACGGGGTGCCGATCCAGGAGTACGACCTGACCGACCTGCGCCGCAACCTGGGGGTGATCTTCCAGGACTACATCCGCTACGAGCTGAGCGTGCGGCACAACATCGGTTTCGGCGCGGTGGAACACCTCGACGACACCAGCCGGGTCCGCGCGGCCGCCGAAGCCAGTGGCGCTGAGTCCATTGTGGACACTTTGCCGGATGGCTACGACGCCATGCTGGGCAGGCATTTCGAGCACGGCAGCCAGCTCTCCGGCGGGCAGTGGCAGAAGGTGGCCCTGGCGCGGGCGTTCATGCGTGGCGCGCCGGTGGTGGTGCTGGATGAGCCGACCGCGTCCATCGACGCCGAAGCCGAAGCGGAGATCTTCGGGCGCTTCCGCACCATCGCCAGCACGTCCACGAGTCTGTTGGTGGCGCACCGGTTCTCCACCGTGCGCATCGCGGACCGGATCATCGTGATCGAGGGCGGCCGGCTGATCGAACAGGGCACGCACGCGGAGTTGATGCGCCGGGACGGGCACTACGCCTACCTGTTCAACCTGCAGGCCGCCGGATACCAGCCGGAACCGGCCGCCGAGGTGGTCGGGCCGGGATGAAAATCTCGCTGATGGTGCCGGTCATGCCGCACGAACCCGAACACCTGCCCGCCTACGCCCAACTGCTCCGCGACACCGGCGCGCACCGGCTGTGGCAGGGCCAGTCGCTGGCCCTGGAGACCTTCCAGGGCTTCGCCTACCTGGCCGGGCGCGGCCTGCGGGTGCCGGTCGGCACCAGCGTCACCCTCACCGCGCTGCGCCACCCCTACGAAACCGCGTTGCAGGCCCGATCACTGGCCAGGCTGACCGGGCATGACGTGGTGCTGGGCCTGGGCACCGGCACCCCGGAACTGGTGGCCGCGCTGCGCGGACGGCCCTACGGCAGTCCGCTCACCGCGGCCCGCGACCAGCTCGCCATCCTGCGCGGCCTCCTGGACGGGAAGCCCGTGCACCTCGACGGCCGCTACGACACGATGCGCGGCGGGCTGCCGGAGTTCGAGCACCCGCCGGTGTCGCTGGGGCTGGGCGTGTTGCGTCCCGGCATGGCCCGGGTGGCGGGCGAGCTGGCCGATGCCGCGATCACCTGGCTCACCCCGCCGTCTTACCTGGGCGAGGTGCTGCTGCCGGAACTGCGGGCCGCGGCCGGTGCGGCGGGGCGGGCGGTGCCGAGGGTAGTGACGGTGGTGCAGGTCGCGGTGCGCAGGCCCGGCCGCGATCCACAGCTGGTGGCGCTCAACGGATCCCGCGAGCACCTGGCCGCCCCGCATTACACGGATATGTTGCGGCGGGCCGGATTGCGGGTGCACCCGTCGCAGATCCCGTTGAGCGCGCGGGCCCTGGTGTCCTCGGGGACCTTCGTGACCGGCACGGTGGCCGAGATCGCCGAGGGCCTGGACCGGTACCGGGCGGCCGGGGCGGACGAGGTGGTGCTCAACACCGCCGGGGTGCACCTGACCGAGGGCCGGGCCGCGGCACTGGCGGATCTGGGCGAACTGCTCGCGGCCCTGGCCGGGTGATCAGCGGGCGTCGGTGGTGCGCACGGTCAGGATGCGGACCAGGCGGTCGCCAGAGTGCGGGTCCCGGCCGTGCCAGCAGCGGTAGTTGTCCACCACCAGGATCTCCCCGGCGGCGGGGAGGAACCGCGGCAGGCCGGGCTGGATCCCTTGTACGGCCTCGGTGAAGACGGCCAGCATCTCCTCGGCGTGCTCGGCGCCCGGATCGCGGTGCAGGGGCACGGCGCCGTCGGTGCGGCGGACGATCCGGCGGCCGGTGCGGGTGTACTCGACGTGCCGGGCCACCCTGGGCAGCGCGGGCACGCCGCGGATGGCGCCCCATTTGCCGTAGAGGTCCACGTCGACGGCGGTGAGGAACTCGCGTAGGTCGGGGGCGGCGTGTTCGTCGACGAAGCGGTAGGCGTCGGCGAGGAAGGAGTCACCGCCGCTGGGAGCGGGCGCAACGCATTGCACGAACACGAAATCCTCGTCCGGGTCGCGGCGCGGGGTCGGGATGCCGCCGAGGTCCACGACCACGTTGAAGCTGTCCGCATGGAGGTCGACGGGGCCGCCGTCCTGGCTTGGGCGTTCGCGCAGTGGGAACAGTTGGCGCAGGCGCGGGCCGAGCACGCTGGCGGCCGCGACGATGAGCGCGTCGGCGGTGGCGGGCAGGCCGGTGAGCAGGACCGCGCCGTCGGTGGCCAGGGCGGTGCGGGCTTCGGTCACGGCGGTGATGTCGTGGCGTTGCGGCACAATGCCGAGCTTGGTCATCGGGCGAACCTCCGGGCGGTGGGGACCAGTGCGGCCAGGGCGGGGGCGGCGAAGCAGACGAGCGCACAAGCGGCGAGCACCGCGGTCACGCCGAAAGCCTCGATGGCCGGGGCGATCAGGGCCAGGCCGACCGGGGCGAGGCCGTAGGAGAACAGGAAGTCCACTGAGGACACCCGGGCGAGCAGGCGTGGGTCCACCTCGCGCTGGGTCGCGGTGAACCAGGGCACGTTGAACAACTCGATCCCCACGCCGGTAACGACGTAGGCGGCGATCACCACCGCGGGGTGCACCTCGGCGATCAAGCTCAGCGGGGCCAGGCCGTACAGCGCCAGTCCGGCCAGGGCGGCCCAGCCCTGGGACCGGGGCCGCCAGCGGGCGATGATCAGCGCCCCGGCCAGCGCGCCCGCGGTGTACCCGGTCAGCGCCGCGGCCAGCACCAGCTCGGAGCCGTAGCGGTCCCGGCTGATCAACGGCAGCGCGACGCCGGTGGCGGAGTAGCCGGTCGCGATCACCGCGGTCAGCGCGCCCAGTCCGGCCAGGAACCAGGGGTGCCTGCGGGCCTCGCGCAGGCCGTCGGCGAACTCGCGGACCAGGTGCGTGCGCTCCCCCGGCGTTCCCACCGCACCCCGGGGCGGGAGCAGGGCGGCGATCAGCCACAGCAGCGCGGTGCCCCAGAGCAGGGCGGACAGGTCCAGCACGGTGGCCAGCAACGCGGTCAGGCCCGGTCCCAGCAGGGTGCTGACCCGGACCGCCAGGGTCATCGCGGCGTTGGCCTGCTGCCGTTGATCGGGGTCGACGACCTCGGCGGTCAGTGCCTGGAAGGCCGGACGGCAGGCGCCCTGGCCCGCACCGACCAGGGCCGCGGCGACCGCGGTCAGCACGAGGGAATCGCCAAGACCCCAGGCGAGCACCGGGGTGGCGGCGGCCGCGAGCAGGCCGGAGATCAGCACCACGCCGCGCCGGGAATGCCGGTCGGCGAGCACGCCGCCCAGCGGCACGGCGATCAGGAAGCCGACGGTGCGCGCGGCCAGCAGCACACCGAGTCCGACCGCGGTCAGACTCCGGTCGAGTACGGCCAGACCTAGGATGAAGGGCAGCGCCCAGGTGGCGAGTCCGGACGCGGTGGTGCCGGTCCACAGCCGCAGGAAGGCCCGGTCCCGGAGCACGGTGGACAGGTTGCTCTCCTCGCCCTATTGGAAATCGTTGTCAATGCACTACGGTGTCTATCGCAACTTAGTTGCTGTTGCAAGGTCCTCGCATCAGTCCAGCTGGAGGTCAGCTTGTTCCACCGCGCCCGCCTGGGCTGCGCACTCGCCGCCGCGGTCGCGGTGGCCTCCTGCGCGGCTCCCGTCAACGATCCGGCCGCAGGTCAGGCCGCGGTCACCGTGTCCAGCTGCGGGCAGCAGCTGCGCTTCGAGCACTCCCCGCGGCGGGCGGTGACGCTGGAGCAGTCCTCCACCGAGACGCTGCTCGCACTGGGTCTTGGCGAGCGGATGGCGGGCACCGCGTACCGGGCAGGCAAGATTCTGCCCGAGTACCAGGCGGCCTACGACAAGATCCCGGTGCTCAACCCCAAGGCCCTCTCCGGCGAGCAGCTGCGCGCGGCCGCGCCGGATCTGGTGGTGAGTTCCTTCGCGAGCAACTTCACCAAGGACAAGGCCGGCACCCGCGCGGAGTTGCAAGCGCTGGGACTGCCGTCCTATGTCAGCGCGGTGGACTGCCCGGAGCACGAGCCCGGCCTGACCCCGTTCGAGCGGCTGTTCCGCGACTACGAGAACTACGGCAAGGTCTTCGGCGTGACCGATCGGGCCGCCGCGCTGACCGCCAAGCAGCGCGAGGTGGTTCAGCAGGCCGGGGCGGTGCGCGCGGGCCGGAGCGGCAAGCCGACCGTGGTGTATGTGTACTCGGTGTTCAAGGGCCTGCCCTATGTCGCCGGGCACAACGGGATGCCCAGTGACATGAGCCGGCTCCTGGGCGCTGCCAACGCTTTTGACGACGTCAACGAGGAGTGGCCGGAGATGTCGTGGGAGGAGATCGCCAAACGCGATCCCACGGTGATCGTGGTCGGCGACCTCTCCGACCGTGGCGCGCCGGGCGACAGCGCCGCGGAGAAGATCAGGATGATGCGGGAGCACCCGGTGGTCTCCCAGCTGAGCGCGGTGCGGCAGAACCGGATCATCGAGGTGCCCGGCATCGAACTCGACCCGACCGTGCGCAGCGCGAACACGTTGCGGCTGCTGGGCGAGGGACTGAAGGCACTCGGTGTCTGAGCCTGATCTGCTGCACCCCGGCGCGCGCTCCCGCCCGGAACCGCCACTCCCCCGGCCGCGCGGGCGATCGGGCTGGTCCACCACCGCGGTGTTCCTGCTCGGGATCGCGGTGCTGATCGTCTCGATGGGGCTCGCGGTCCGGATCGGGGTCAGCGGCGTGGGTTTCGCCGAGATCGGACGGACCATCGGCGTCCGGCTCGGCCTGCCGGTGGCGCCGCTGCCCCGGCTGCTGGACTCGCTGATCTGGGAGCTGCGGGTGCCGCGGGTGCTGCTGGCCGCGCTGGTCGGCGCGGCGCTGGCGGTGTGCGGGGCCGCGTTGCAGGGCGTGACCCGCAACGCGCTGGCCGATCCGTACCTGCTGGGGGTGTCCAACGGGGCCTCCACGGGTGCGGTGACCGTGGTCGTGCTCGGCTTCGGCGCTGGTGCGCTCGGGGTGACCGGCGGCGCGCTCGCGGGCGCGTTGCTGTCCTTCGGGCTGATGCTGTTGTTGTTGCGCCGCAGCGGGATGCACCCGGTGCGGATCGTGCTCACCGGCGTACTGGTCGGGCAACTCTTCGCCGCGATCACCTCGCTGATCCTGATGGCCTCCGCCGACGCCGACACCACCAGGGCGATCACCTACTGGCTGCTCGGCTCGATGGCCTCGGCGCGCTGGGACGCGGTGCTGATCTGCGCCATCGCCGGTGTGCTCGGGATGGTGGTGATCTGGTTGTGCGCCACCGCGTTGGACGGGTTCTCCTTCGGCTCGGACACCGCGGCCTCGCTGGGGGTGAACGTGCGCACCACCCGCCTCGTCCTGCTGGTGGCCACCGCGTTGCTGACCTCGGTGGCGGTGGCCTCGGTCGGCGCGATCGGCTTCGTGGGCCTGATCGTGCCGCACGGGGTGCGGTTCCTGGTCGGGCCGACGCACCGGGTGCTGCTGCCGGTGACCGCGGTGGCCGGGGCGGTGTTCCTGGTCTGGACCGACGCGCTGGCCCGGATCGCCTTCGCGCCAAGGGAGGTGCCGGTGGGGGTGTTCACCGCGCTGGTCGGCGTGCCGTTGTTCCTGCTGGTGCTGCGCAGGCGGGGTGAGCTGTGAGGATCGGCGTGCACTCGGTGTCCTGGTCGGTGCCGGGCAAGACCATCGTGGACAACGTGGACTTCACCGTCCACTCCGGACAGACCGTCGGCCTGATCGGACCGAACGGCTCTGGCAAATCCTCGCTGCTGCGCTGTGTCGCCGGACTGCGCGCGCCCACCGCGGGTGTGATCCGCTTCGACGGCAAGGACATCGGCGGCTGGACGCCCCGCAAGATCGCCCAGCAGCTGGCCTTCGTGGAACAGGCCGGGGACACCGACAGCGATCTGCGGGTGGCCGAGGTCGTCGCGCTGGGCCGCACCCCGTTCCGGCCGGGCTGGCGGGCGCCGGGCGCGACCGATCACGCCATCGTCGAGGCCGCCCTGGACCGGCTGGATCTCATCGAGCTGCGCGACCGGCACTGGCAGACCCTCTCCGGCGGTGAACGCCAGCGCGCGCATATCGCCCGCGCGCTGGCCCAGCAGCCGTGGGCGATCCTGCTCGACGAGCCGACCAACCACCTGGACATCCGGCACCAGCTGGAACTCCTGGACCTCCTCGCGCGCACCGAACAGACCGTGCTGGTCGCCCTGCACGACCTGTCCCTGGCGGCCCGCTTCTGCGACCAGCTCGTGCTGCTGCACCACGGCAGACTGGTCGCGGCAGGCCCACCGCGGGAGGTGCTGACCGCACGGCTGCTGCGCGAGGTCTTCGAGGTGGACGCCGAGGTCGGGCAGGACAGCACGGGCAACCTCGCGGTGGTCTACCGGGGCACCGCCGAGGCCGGGAAACCGCGGTGAACACGGCGGAGGTTTCCTGAACCGCCGCACGGTATTCGTCGAAATCCGGCAGCTATACACCGTTTGTCACCGGTCACAAATGGCCGCCGGAAAGTCTGGAATCGCCGCCGTACCCAACGGCTGTGCGCCTTGTGATGATGTTGTGTGTCCGACCACAAGGAAGGCAGACAATGGCGTACCGACCAACGCGGATCGCGGTGCTGGCCTGCACTGTCGCCACCCTGCTCAGCATTCCGGCGCCAGCGAATGCGGCCCCGCCCGGCCACTTCGAGGCGCCGGGACCGCACGCGGTGACCAAGACCCAGGGCGGGCCCGACCACACCCTGTACTACCCGGGTGACCTGGGCAGCAGCGGCGTCCAGCACCCGGTGGTGATCTGGGGCAACGGCACCGGAGCCACCCCGGAACAGTACGACAGCCAGTTGCGGCACCTGGCCTCCTGGGGCTTTGTGGTGGCCGCGGCGAACACCCGCAACGCTGGTTCCGGCCGGGAAATGCTGGCAGGCGCGCGATTCCTGATCGCCGAGGACAGCAGGCCCGGCAGCATTTTCCACGGCCGGATCGACGAGACGAAGGTGGGCGCGGCCGGGCATTCCCAGGGCGGCGGTGGCGTGATCGCCGCGGGCGAGGACCCGTTGGTGGATGTCACGGCTCCGCTCATGCCGGGACCGCAGGGTTCGGTGCCCGGGCTGCACGGGCCGAGTTTGTTCCTGGCCGGGCAGGTTGACCTCATCGTGCCCTCGTTCTACGTCCGCGGGCGATACGCCTGGGCGGACAAGGTGCCGGCGATCTTCGCGGAGTTGAAGGGGGCGGACCACTTCTTCCCTGGAGACACCCGGACGCGCGCGGTGGGTGTGCTCACCGCGTGGTTCCGGTACTGGCTTTCCGGGGACGAGCAGGCCAGGGAGATCTTCTTCGGCCCGGCGGAGAACTGGTTGCTGGGCAAGGACAAGTCCTGGTCCGCGACCGCCCGCAACGACAAGGCGAAGCAGATCCCGGGCTGAGCACCAGCCGTCCGGTCCGCAACTCGGGCGGCGTGTTGGCCGTTGTCGTACACAGTCTTGGCCGAACTGGTACACCAATCGGCCAACACACCGTCCACAATGGCCAACACACCGTCCATATCGGCCAACACGCCGTACGACAACGGCCAACACGCCGGTGGGTGGGTGGTTAGGGATTTGGCGGGCGAGGGACGAGTAGGCCGCGGTGGAAGGCCTCGGTGATGGCGGCGGCGCGGTCGTTCACGCCGAGCTTGGCGTAGATGTTGAGCAGGTGGGACTTGACGGTGGCCTCGGTGAGGAACAGCTCGGCCGCGGCCGCCCGGTTGGTGGCCCCGCCAGCCACCAGTTCGAGGACCTCGACCTCGCGTGGGCTCAGCGGTCCGGGGGCGGGTTTGCGCACCCGGTTCATCAGCAGCGCGGCCACTGACGGCGCGAGCACCGCCTCGCCTCTGGCCGCCGCCCGCACCGCGCGCAGCAGCTCCTCCCGGGGCGCGTCCTTGAGCAGGTAGCCGGTGGCGCCGGCCTCGATCGCCGGGAGCACGTAGCTGTCGGTGTCGTAGGTGGTCAGCACCAGCACCCGGCATTCCGGCGCCTGCCCGGCCAGTTCCCGGATCGCGCTGACCCCGTCCAGGCCGGGCATCCGCAGGTCCATCAGGATCACGTCCGGGCGCAGCCGCTGCGCGAGCCGGACCGCCTCGGCCCCGTCCGCGGCCTCGCCCAGCACCGCGAACTCCGGGTCGCGGGCGAACATGCCGGTCAGCCCGTCCCGGACCACCGGGTGATCGTCGACTACCAGGAGTCCGATCGGCTTGTTCACGCGCACACCTCCGCGAGTTCCAGTGGCACCCGGGCCGAGATCCCGGTGCCCAGGCCCGGTTCGGACTCCACCTGCAGGGTGCCGGACAGCTCGGTGACCCGCTGGCGCATCGCGATCAGGCCGAAGCCACCGCGATCGGGTCGCGGGTCCTCGATGCGGGCCGGGTCAAATCCGTCGCCGTCGTCCCGGATGTCCAGGGCGGCTTCCTGTTCCAGGTAGGACAGGGTGAGACCGACTCGGCCCGCCCGCGCGTGCTGGGCCACGTTGGCCAAGGCTTCCTGGGCGATCCGGAGCAGCGCGGCCTCCGCTTCGGGCCGGATCGGCCGCGCCGCGCCGGTGGTGGTGACCCGGACCGGGATCTCGTGCAGTGTGGACCAGCGTTGCGCGACCCCGGCCAGTGCCTCGCTCAGCCGGGCCGCGCGCAGTGGTTCGGGGCGCAGCGCGTGCACGGAGCGGCGGGCCTCGGTCAGGCTCTCCCTGGCGAGTTTGTCCGCCGCGGCAACGTGTTTGCGGCAGGCCACCAGGTCAGCGGTGTCGGCCGCGCGGAGCTGACTGATGATCCCGGTCAGGCCCTGGGCGAGGGTGTCGTGGATTTCCCTGGCCATCCGCTGCCGTTCCTCCCGCACTCCGGCGTCGCGGGCCTGGGTGAGCAGCTGTTCGTGCAGTGCCGCGTTCTCCGCCAGCGAGGCCGCGAGCCTGCGGTTGGCTTCGCGGGCCTCGCCCAGGGCGTGTTCGCGTTCCTCTTCTTTCCGGGCGGCGCGCCGGGCGAAGGCGGCGTAACCGCACATGGGCAGCACGTTGGCGGCCAGCACGGCGAGGTAGATGAGCACGCCGAACGCGGTGTTCTTGTCCACGCCGGAGGCCTGTGCGGTGCCCGCGGCCACCGCCACCCCGGCTACCCCGAGCAGTTGCCACGGCCAGTGCAGCAGCCGCAGCGCGTAGAGGTAGCCGACGGGGCTGAGGAACCCGAACCAGGGCGAGCTGATCACCAGGAACAGCGAGCACAGCACCACCCCGGCCACGAACACCGCCATCACCGGCGCGTTGCTCCGCCAGGCCGGGCGCAGGGTGAGCATGCCCAGCATCCAGGCTGCTAGGAGGCCGCACACGATCAGGTCCGGGGCCGGGGATTCACCGATCTTGTGCTTGATCGGCACGGTGATCACGGCGAGGAAGGCCAGCAACGCGTACGGTCCGGCGGAGGTCACCAGGGACCACCGCGGCACTGGCTCGCTCATCCGCGTTCTCCTCCCCCGGCCACTGTGGACAATCTAGCCAGCTTCGACCGACAGCGAGTGCCGGAAGACGTTACGCGGGTCCCACCTGGCCTTGACCCGGCGCAGCCGCGGGTAGTTGTCCTTGTAGTACAGCGTCTGCGCGGACACGCCCGAGGTGTTCCAGACCGGGTCGGCCAGGTCGGCGTCGGCGTAGTTGATGTAGGAGCCGTCGTTGACCGGGCCGGGCACCGGCACGCCACCGGTCTCGCGGTAGACGTCCCGGTAGAACTCGCGGACCCACTTGAGGTTGGCCTTGTCCTCGGTGTCGTCGAGCCAGATCGTCTGGTAGACCGCCTTCATGATCACGTCTCGCTGGGCGATCGCGGTGGCCCCCGGCGCGACCGCGTTGGACTGGCCGCCGTAGCCGATCAACAGCATGCCGGAGTGTGCGCCGCCGGTGTCGTTGATCAGGTGGCGGTGGATGGTGGCGAGCTGGGGTTCGGTGAACGAGCGGCGCAGGTAACCAGCCTTGATCTTGTACCGGCGGGTGAGCACGTCGCCCGGTTCGCCGCTGCCCGGCCAGGTCAGCCGGTGCAGCCAGGGCAGGCTGCGCCGCAGGTCCACCAGCGGGGCAGGCAGGTCAAGGCCCGCGGTGACCGCGGTGACGAACTCGGTCATCATCGCGTCCACACCGGGCAGGTCCGCGTCGGCCTGCACCGCCAGCAGCACGGTGCCGCCTGCCTTGTGCCCGGCGTGGATGACGTTGTACAACCCGTTCTGCGGGCAGCCGGGTGCGCTGTTTCGTTCGTGCCAGCGGCCGAAGTTGCGCAGTAGCCCGGTGAGCTGCCGCTCGGTCATCGTGGCCCAGGGCCAGATGAGGGCGTGTTGCCGCATCTGCTGTGGTGCGGCGGGCAGCAGTTTGGCCGGGTCGGTGCCGGTGGCGGCGGGTGAGCGCAGCCAGAACCGGGTCACCACGCCGAAGTTGCCGCCGCCGCCACCGGTGTGCGCCCACCACAGGTCCCGGTTCGCATCGTCCGGTTCGCGGGTGGCGACCACGGCGCGGGCGGTGCCGTCCCGGTCCACGACCACCACCTCCACCGCGTACAGGTGATCCACCACCGAGCCGTACCGCCGGGACAGCGGCCCGTACCCGCCGCCGGCGAAGTGCCCGCCCGCCCCGACCTCCGGGCAGCCGCCGCCGGGGATGGTCACGCCCCAGCCGGTGAGCAGCCGCCGGTACACCTGTCCGAGGGTGGCTCCCGGTTGCACGCTGAAGGCGCGCCGGGCGGGTTCGTAGGTGACCTCGTCCATCGGGGAGAGGTCCAGCAGCACGCGCACCGCAGGGTCGGCGGTGAGGTTCTCGAAGCAGTGCCCGCCACTGCGCACCGCGACCCGCTTGCCCGCCCGCACCGCCTCGCCCACCGCCCGCACCACCTGCTCGGTGGAGGCGACCACCCGGATCTCGTCCGGACTGCCCGCGAAGCGGAAGTTGTTGCCGCGCAACAGGTTCTCGTAGCGGAGATCGCCGGGTCGGACGGTCACCGGACCGAAGTCCGCCACCTCCGCAGCCTGTGCGCTGACCGTTCCGGCACCGAGCGCGGTGACCGCCACCGCCCCGGCGCCCACGAGCAGCCCGCGCCTGCTCACCCCTGCGCCCTCGGGCGGATTCGTCCTGCTTGCCATCTGTGACTCCCGTTCCGGATCGGAGGCCGTCAGGCTCCCAATCCGGTGGGGTCGCGCACATCAGCCCTTGTCTGGAACCGGCGGCTGAACCCACCACCCCACCGATCGGCTGACCCGCCCCACCGATCAGCTGAACGCGCACCCGCCACCGTGTTGGCCGTTCTCGTACGGCGTGTTGGCCGTTATGGACGGTGTCTTGGCCGTTGTGGGCGGTGTGTTGGCGGGATGGCGTACCAGTTCGGCCAAGACGGCGACCAGAACGGCCAAGACTGTGTACGACAACGGCCAACACACCGGTGAGTTTTGGGTTCGCGGTAAGGCTTTCGTCAGGATGGGCGACGTACGATGCCCAGCCGGGAGGCAGAGATGACATCCGGCGAGGCACCACCGCTGTACGGCCCCGGGTTCGACCGCGACCCGGCGCCCGCCTACCACTGGCTCCAGCAGCACTCCCCCGTGCACCGGGTGGAGTTCGGGCCAGAGCTGTCGGCCTGGCTGGTCACCCGGTACGCGGACGTGGTCGCCGCGCTGGCCGACCCGCGACTGGTCAAGGACCCGGCCAGGGGCTGCCCGGTGTGGCGGAGTTCGGGCATGGGCCTGCCCCTGGACCACCGGCCCTCGCTGGCCCAGCACATGACCAACACCGACCCACCCCGGCACCAGGACCTGCGACGACTGGCCGCCGGACAGTTCAGCCCGCAACGCCTGGGCGCGCTGGAGAACCGGGTCCGGCAGGTCACCGAACAGGTCCTCGATGGGATCGCGCCGCTGGGCCGGGCGGACCTGGTGGCGGAGGTGGCCTACCCGATCTCCACCACGATCATCTGCGAACTCATCGGCATCCCGGCCCAGGATCGGGCGCGGGTGCAGCGCTGGGCGGCGGTCATCGACGCCTCCGACGGCAGCGACCGGGACGACCTCATCGCGGCCACCGACGCCATCGACGAGTACCTGGCCGCGCTGCTCGCGCAGAAGAAGGCCGAGCCGGGCGATGACCTGATGAGCGACATGATCCGGCAGCGACACCGCGGTGAGATGACCGACGAGGAACTGACCTCCACCGCCTTCCTCATCCTGATCGCCGGGCACGAGACCACCACCGCCCTGGTCGGCAGCGCGACGCTGGCCGCGCTCACCCACCCCGGCCTCGCCGCGCGCATCCGCGCGGACGCGGGCGAGCTGGCCGCCTTCGTGGAGGAGTCGCTGCGCCGGGACTGCCCGGTGCGCAACGTGAGCTGGCGCTTCCCCACCGAGCCGATGCGCCTGGGCGGCCAGGACCTGCGGCCCGGCGACCCGGTGCTGCTGTCCATCCTGGCGGCCAACCGGGACGCCGAGCGCTTCGCCGATCCGGACGCCTTCCGGCTGGACCGCGATCCCGAGGACCACCTGGCCTTCGGCCGGGGCAGGCACGCCTGCCTGGGTGCGGCGCTGGCCCGGATCCAGGGCGCCACCGTGCTCGGCGCGCTGCTGCGCCGGTTCCCGGACCTAGCCCTGGCCGAACCCGAAGAGCGGCTGCGCTGGTGGCCGAGTCCGATCATCCGCGGGCTGTTCGCGCTGCCGGTGGTGTTCTGACCCTGGCCCGTACCACTTGGCCCAACTGGCACGCCCACTTGGGCCAACCCGGCGTACCAGTTGGGCCAACTCGGCGGTGGGTGGGTCAGGGCTGGGCGGCGATGCCGTCGTACATCAGGCGCCGGACCGCCTCGCTGAGTTTGCGCTGGTGCTCGCCCTCGGGTTTGCGCAGCGAGGACAGTGCCGAGGCCAGGATCATCCCGGTGATCGCGCTGGCGGTGTTGTCCACGTCCAGATCGGCACGCAGGTAGCCCAGTTCGACGCCGTGGGTGAGGTAGCTGGCGGTGAGTGCGGTGGCCAGGTCGAAGAAGTCCAGCACCCGCTCGGCCATGGCCTTGTCGATGCCCGCGGCCTCGAACAACAGCATCCGCGGCACCCTGGGGTCCTGGTGGAAGATCCGCGCCAGTGACTCGCCGATCCGCGCGGTCTGTGCCCGGTAATCGTCCAAAGTGGACACCGCGTCGGGGGCGTTCTCCGCGGTGAGCGCGACCTTGACCCGGTCGACCAGGTCGGTGATCACGTGGTCGACGATGTCCCGCTTGTTCTCGAAGTAGCGGTAGAAGGTGCCGTGCCCGATGCCCAGCCGGGTGGCGATGTCGGCGATCGCGGTGGCGTGGTAGCCGCGCTCGGCGAAGCAGTCGAAGGCCGCGTCGATGATCTCGCGGCGCAGCTCCTGCTTCTTGCGCTCGGCGCGGCTGATCGGCGTGGCACTGGACGTCATGGTCACAGCTTATTGCCGCCCACCGGGGAATGACATATCGTTCCGCTAGTGACACCACATTCCGTTACGGAGGGTCACCTATGGCTGCCCAGTACGACGCCGTGATCGTCGGAGCCGGCTTCGGCGGGATGGGTGCGGCGATCCAGCTCCACCGGCTCGGCTACCGCAGGCTGCTCATCCTGGAGCGGGAGAACGACCTCGGCGGCACCTGGCACGTGAACCGCTATCCCGGGCTGGCCGTGGACATCCCGTCAGCCACCTACTCCTACTCCTTCGAGCCCAACCCGCACTGGTCCCGGCTGTTCGCACCGGGCGCGGAGCTGAAGCAGTACGCCGAGCACGTGGCGGCCAAATACGAACTGCGGCCGCACATGCGCTTCGGCACGACGGTGACCGGGGCGCACTGGGTGGCGGAGGAGTCGCACTGGCGGATCGGCATCGCGGGCGGGGACAGCGTCACCGCGACCTACCTGTGCACCGCGACCGGTTTCCTCTCCCAGCCCAAGGTGCCCGACATCGAAGGCATCGAGAACTTCGGCGGCAAGGTCATCCACACCACGGCCTGGGATGACGACTACGACCTGACCGGCAAGCGGGCGGCGATCATCGGCACCGGCGCGACCGCGGTGCAGCTGATCCCGGAGGTGGCCAAGGTGGCCGCGGACCTGACCGTGTACCAGCGCACCCCGATCTGGGTCAGCCCCAAGCCGGACTACCGGATCCCACCGCGGTTACGCCGCCTGTTCGCCCGGATCCCCCTTGCCCAGCGGGTGGTGCGGGCGGTCGGCAACGTGTTGCTGGAACTGCTGATGATCTCCGGCGTGGTGCACTACCGGCGGCTGCGGATCACCAACCGGATGGCTGAGCGGTACTGCCGGGCGCACCTGTTCCGCCAGGTGCGCGATCCGGAACTGCGCCGCAAACTCACCCCGGGCTACTCCTTCGGCTGCAAGCGGCCGACCTTCTCCAACACCTACTTCCGCGCCTTCACCCGGCCGCACGTGCACCTGGAGACCACCCGGATCGAGCGGGTCGAGCAGCAGGCGATCGTGACCGCCGACGGCCGCCGCACGGAGATCGACGTGCTGTTGCTGGCCACCGGCTTCAACCTGTGGGACGTCAACTTCCCGGCCATCGAGATCATCGGCCGGGGCGGGAAGAACCTGGGCAAGTGGTGGCGGGAGAACCGGTTCCAGGCCTATGAGGGCGTCACCGTGCCCGGCTTCCCCAACCTGGTCTCGCTGAACAGCCCCTACTCCTACAGCGGCCTGTCCTACTTCACCACCATCGAATGCCAGATGCAGCACCTCGATCGGCTGTTCCGCGCGATGCGGGCCCGTAACGCCACGGTGTTCGAGGTCAGCCAGGAGGCCAACGACCGGTTCCTGGCGCTGATGCGGGACAAGGTCGGCGATTCGGTGTTCGCGCTCGGCCAGTGCGCCACCGCGAACAGCTACTACTTCAACCAGCACGGCGAGGCCACCCTGCTCCGGCCGACCTCCACCCGCAACGCGCAACGCGAGGCGGTCCGCTTCCCGCTGACCGATTACAGCTATGCCTAGGCGCGGGCTGGCCGTCGGCTGCGGTGGCACGCTGGGGTTCGCCTGGGCGGCGGTCGCTTTGCAGGCGGTGCAACGGCAACTGGACTGGGACCCGCGGACCGCGGAGGTGCTGCTGGGCACCTCGGCGGGGGCGGAAATGGTGGCGCTGCTGGGATCCGGGCGGTCCGCGGACGGCATCGTGGCCGCGCTGGACGGGTCGGCCGAGGATCCGGTGCTCGCCGGGCATCTGGCACGGCATCCGGGGATGCGGCCGCCGTTGCCGGGGTGGGGCTGGCCCGCGCGTGGGCTGGTGGGCAGCAGGTTACGGGGCGAGGTGGATCTGGCTGCGGGACTGGCCGGGCTGTTGCCGAGGGGCCGGGGTGATGCCGGGTGGCTGCGCGAACTCGGTGATCAGCTGGCCGGTGACTGGGTTGCCCATCCCGCCACCTGGATCGTCGCGGCCGACGCCGCCACCGGCGTCCGGACCGCCTTCGGCTCCCCCGCCGCCCCGGAAACCTTGCTGGGCCAGGCTATCGCCGCGTCCTGGGCGATCCCGGGCTGGTTCCCGCCGGTCCGGATCGCGGGCCGCGAGCACGTGGACGGCGGCACCGTGTCCTCGGTCTCCGCCGACCTGCTCGTCCCCCTTGAGCTGGATGAGGTCGTCGTGCTGGCCCCGATGACCAGCGAGCATCCGGTCCCGGCGACCGGGCTGTCCAGGCTGGAACGGTTGCTGCGTAAGCGAATGACCCGTGGCCTGAACCGGGAGGTCCGGCAGCTCCGCGCGGCGGGCACCCGGGTGATCCGGGTCGAACCCGGCCCGGCCGAGCTGGCCGCGATGGGCGCGAACTTCATGGATCTCCGCAAGCGACAGTCCACAGTGGACGTCTCGCGGTTGCACACGCCCACCCGCGTGCGCGCGGCGATCAGCGGTGGAGTCGCCGCGTGACCCGCTACCCGCCCCTCGAACTCGCCGGGGCCGGTGTCGCGATCACCGGTGGCGCGCAAGGGATCGGCCGGGCGACCGCGCTCGCCTTCGCCCGCCGCGGCGCCCGGGTGGCGATCGGCGATCTGGACTTCGACCTGGCCCAGCGAACCGCCGCCGAGATCGACGGCTCCGCGCATCGGCTCGACGTTGGCGATCCGGAGTCCTTCCGGGTCTTCCTGGCCGAGGCTGCCGCCGCGCACGGTGAACCGGCCGTGCTGGTCAACAACGCCGGGATCATGCCCAACGGCGGTTTCCTCGACCTGGACGAGCGCACCAACCGGCTGATGATCGAGGTCAACCTGTTCGGGGTGGTGCACGGGATGCGCCTGGTGCTGCCCGGCATGCTGGCCAGGGGCCGTGGGCACATCGTCAACGTGGCCTCGCTGGCCGGGAAGTTCCCGGTGCCGGGCCTGGCCATGTACAACGCGAGCAAGTTCGCCGTGGTCGGGCTGAGCGCGGCCACCCGGCGCGAGTACGCCGCCCGCGGGGTCAGCATCAGCACCGTGCTGCCCTCGGCGGTGGACACCGGCCTGTCCGCGGGCCTGGACATGAAGCCCATCCCCAAGGTCCAGCCCGCGGACATCGCCAGGGCCGTGCTGGGTTCGGTGCGTTCGCGCCGGGCCGAGATCGCGGTGCCCGGCTACGTCGGCGGGCTCGCCACGCTGGCCGCGATCACCCCCGAACCCCTGCTCAACGCCGTCCGCCGACTCATGCGCGATGACCGCGCGCTCCGGCCGGACAGTCCGGAGCGCCGCGCCTACCGCAGTCGTCTCGGCGATCAGGAGACCCGCTGATCCCTGGCCGCCACCAGGTCCAGTGCGATATCGGCGATGAGGTCCTCCTGGCCGCCGACCAGCCTCCGGCGGCCGACCTCGACCAGGATGCTCCGGGTGTCCAGATCATGGTGGGCGGCAGCGGTTTCGGCGTGCCGCAGGAAGCTGGAGTACGCGCCCGCGTAGCCGAGGGTGAGGGTTTCCCGGTCGATCCGGACCGGGCGGTCCTGGAGTGGGCGGACCAGGTCGTCGGCGGCGTCCATCAACGCGAACAGGTCGCAGCCATGTTGCCAGCCGGTCAGGTCGGCCACCGCGACGAAGGCTTCCAGTGGGCAGTTGCCCGCGCCCGCGCCTTGTCCGGCAAGGGAAGCGTCGACCCGGGTGGCGCCGGATTCCACCGCCACCACGGAATTGGCCACGCCCAGGCCCAGGTTGTGGTGGGCGTGGATGCCGATCTCGGTGGCCGGATCGAGGAGGTCGCGGTAGGCGCGGACGCGCTCGCGCACGCCGTCCATGGTGAGCCTGCCGCCGGAGTCGGTGACGTAAACGCACTGCGCGCCATAGGATTCCATCAGTGTGGCCTGGCGGGCGAGTTCGGCGGGTTCGGCCAGGTGCGACATCATCAGGAAGCCCGCGGTGTCCATGCCCAGCTCGCGGGCGGCGGCCAGGTGCTGGGCGGCCACATCGGCCTCGGTGCAGTGGGTGGCCACCCGGACCGCGCGGATGCCGAGCGCGTGCGCCTGTTTCAGGTCGCGCACGGTGCCGATGCCGGGCAGCAGCAACGTGGTCGGCACGGCCTGCCGGACCACGCCGGTGACCGCCTCGATCCACTCCCAGTCGGTGTGCGCGCCAATGCCGTAGTTGATGCTGGACCCGGCCAGGCCGTCGCCGTGCGCGACCTCGATGGCGGTCACACCCGCCGCGTCCAGGCGTCCGGCGATGGTGCGGACCTGCTCGACGGTGTAGCGGTGCCGGACGGCGTGCATGCCGTCCCGCAGCGTGACATCGGTGAGGTAGAGCGGCGTGCTCATGCGGACACCTCCTGCGTGCGGGTGCTGGCGAAACGTTCCGCGGTGCGCAGGGCGGCGGAGGTCATGATGTCGAGGTTTCCGGCGTAGGCGGGCAGATAGTGCGCGGCGCCCTCGACTTCCAGGTAGACCGAGACCCGCACCAGCTCGCCAGCGGGGCCGAGCGCGCGCAGCGGATCATCGGCGGGCACGGTGGTGAACTGGACCCGCTGCTTGAGGCGGTAGCCGGGCACGTACTGCCGGACGTTGTCCACCATCTGCTCGACCGACGCGGCCACCGCCGCGGTGTCGCAGGCGGAGACCAGGCAGTACACCGTGTCGCGCATGATCATGGGTGGTTCGGCGGGGTTGAGCACGATGATCGCCCTGGCCCTGGCCGCCCCGCCGACCTGTTCCAGAGCACCGGCGGTGGTCTCGGTGAACTCGTCGATGTTGGCGCGGGTGCCGGGTCCGGCCGAGCGGGAGGCGATCGAGGCGACGATCTCGGCGTAGTGCACCGGGGTCACCGACGACACCGCCGCCACGATCGGGATGGTGGCCTGGCCGCCGCAGGTGACCATGTTGACGTTGCGCGCGCCCGCGGCCGCCTCCGGGTTGACGGCCGGGACGACGTAGGGGCCGAGTGCGGCCGGGGTCAGGTCGATCAGGGTGCGGCCGAGTCCGCGCAGCACCTCGTCGTGGTGGCGGTGCGCCCCGGCGGAGGTGGCGTCGAAGACCAGGTCGATGCCGGCGAACTCGTCCAGGGCCACCAGTCCGTCGATGCCCCCGGCGGTGGTGGCGATCTTGAGCCTGCGAGCCCTGGCCAGGCCGTCGGAGTCCGGGTCGATCCCGGCCAGCGCGGTGATCTCCAGGTCACCGGAGAGCCTGCGGATTTTGATCATCAGGTCGGTGCCGATATTGCCGGAGCCGATGATGGCTGTCCTGGTGGTCATGCCTGATCTCCTTCTGGCTGTCCGAAGTGGACACTCACGCCGCCGAGTCCGCTGATCTCGGCGCCGAAGTGGTCGCCGGGGACGGCGTTGACCACCGGCCCCAGCGCCCCGGTCAGCACCACATCGCCCGCGCGCACCGGGTCGCCGAGCGCGGCCAGGGTGTTGGCCAGCCAGGCCGCGGCGATCAGCGGGTCGTCCAGGCAGTTGGCGCCGATGCCGGTGGAGACCTCCTTGCCGTTGCGGCGCATGGACATCAGCACCGTGCGCAGGTCCAGCTCACCCAGCGGGACGGGGGTGCCGAGCACGTAGAGCCCGGCGGAGGCGTTGTCGGCCACGGTGTCCACGAAGCTGATGTCCCAGCCCGCGATCCGGCTGTCCACGATCTCCAGCGCGGGCAGCGCGTACCGCACGGCCCGGCGGATGTCCTCCGGCCGGTACTCCGTGCCCGGCAAATCCTGGTCCAGGATCAGCGCGACTTCCGCCTCCACCTTGGGCTGCAGCAGCCTGCCGGGTTCGACCACCCCGCGGTCGCCGACCTCGGTGTCGGCGAAGAGCGCGCCGAAGTCGGGCTGGTCCACGCCGAGCTGGCGTTGCACGGCCGGGTTGGTGAGGCCGATCTTGCGGCCGGTGATCCGCCGCCCCGCGGTGACCGCGGCGGCCACGTTGACCCGTTGCACGGCGTAGGCCGCGGTCACATCGCCCTCGGCGAACAGCGAGCGCACGGGCGGGCAGGCGAGGCCGGTGCGGGCGGCCTCGGCCAGCGCGTCGGCGGCCTTGACGATATCGGCGTTCATGGGTGCCTCCTGGGGATGTGGGCCCAGGCGACCACCGGGCTTAGGCTTCGTCGAGCAAGCGCAGTCCTTCCCGGGCCCAGGCGATCCGGGCCTCGGCCACGGCCGCCTGGCCGGCGAAGACGTGGGCCTTCAGCCGGGCCATCCGGTCGTGCTCGCCGGGTGGGCGGTGGCTGAGGCGTTCCTTGAGCAGTTCGGTGTCCTTGGCCAGCAGCCGGGCGCTGTGCGCGGTCGCGTGCTCGGCCGCGGCTTCCTGCTCGGTGATGAACGCCGTCAGCACCCGCTTGGCCGCTGCCGGTTCCACCAGGTCGAAGTAGAGCGCCTGCACGTCCAGGGCATCCCGGGAGGGCGGACTGGGGTGCGCGGTGCCGATCCACTGCCGCAGTTCGGCCAGCCCCTGCTTGGTGATCGAGTACACCGTGCGCACCCGGCCGCCGGTCTTCAGCTGTTCGCCGGTGATCAGGCCGCCTGCCTCCATGGTCTTCAGCGCCGGGTAGATCTGGCTCTGCGGGGCCGACCAGACCCATCGGGTGCTGGCGCTGAAGAGCTGGGTGAGTTCGTAGCCGCTCATCGGCCTGGCTTCGAGCACTCCCAGCAGAACGTGCTGAATCGACATGTATCGACCTTAGTATCCTCATCGGTCGATCCGCATGGTCACGGTCCGGGCCTCGGTGAAGAACTCGCGGCTGAACAGCCCGCCCTCGCGGCCCATCCCGGAATCACCCATGCCGCCGAAGGGCGCGCGCAGGTCGCGGACGAAGAAGCAGTTGACCCACACGTTGCCGCTGTTCAGGCTGCCCGCGACCCGGTGCGCGCGGTGCAGGTTGTCGGTGAAGACCATGGCGGAGAGCCCATACCGGCTGTCGTTGGCCAGTGCGACCGCTTCTTCCTCGGTGTCGAACGGGGTGAGCGTGACCACCGGGCCGAAGACCTCCTCACGCAGCACCCGGGCGTCCCGGGGCGGGTCGAGCACGATGCTGGGGCGGACGAACCAGCCGGGCGCGCCGCCACCGCCGAGCACCTTGGCGCCGCCGGTGGCCGCCTGGTCCAGGTAGCCGGTGACCTTGCGGTAGTGCTCCTCGCTGGCCAGCGGGCCCAGCCGGGTGGCCGGGTCCTTGGGGTCGCCCAGGGTCATGGCCGCGGCGGCGTCGGCGAAGCGGGCGGTGAACTCCTCGTACACCCCGCGCTGCACGTAGAGCCGCGATCCGGCCAGGCAGACCTGCCCGGAGTTGCCGAAGGCGGCTTCGATCGCCCAGGTCACCGCGTTGTCCAGGTCGGCGTCGTCGAAGATCAGGTTGCAGCCCTTGCCGCCCAGCTCGAAGCTGACCGGGGTGAGGTTGGCGGCCGCGGCCCTGGCGATGGCCCGGCCGGTGCCGGACTCGCCGGTGAAGGTGATCCGGTCCACCGCCGGGTTGACGGTGAGCGCCTCGCCCGCGGAGTCGGGTCCGAAGCCGTGCACCACGTTGAGCACCCCGGGCGGCAGACCGGCCTCCAGGGCCAGTTTCCCGAGCAGGTAGGCCGAATGCGGGGTGTCCTCGGCCGGTTTGAGCACCACGGTGTTGCCCCAGGCCAGCGCGGGGGCGACCTTCCAGGTTTCCAGCATCAGCGGGAAGTTCCACGGCGCGATCGCGGCCACCACCCCGGCGGGGGCGTGCTCGCTGTAGACGTGGTGGCCGGTGGGCGAGGGCAGGTGCTGGGATTCGGCCAGCCGGGCGTGGTCGGCGAAGAAGCGGAAGTTGTGCGCCGAGCGCGGCACATCCTTGCCGATGGCCGCGGTGAGCGGTTTGCCCATGTCCTGGGTGTCGGCCAGGGCCAGTGCGGCCCCGTTCTGCTCCATCAGGTCGGCCAGCCGGTGCAGCAGCTTGCCGCGCTGCTCGAAGGACAGCCGCGGCCAGGGTCCGTGGTCGAAGGCACGGCGGGCCGCGTCCACCGCCAGGTCGGCCTCGCGGGCGCCGCCCAGTGCGACGGTGGCGTAGCTTTCCCTGGTGTAGGGGTCGATGTCGTGGAACACCGCGCCGTCGGCCGAGTCGACCTCGGCGCCGTCGATCACATGCTTGATCTCGGTCATCGCTCCTGCTCCCGTTCGGTGGTGGTCTTCTCGGCCAGGGTCTGTCCGCCCGCGCTCCACAGCCGCGGCGGGATCTCGTTGAGCAGCACCCGGATCTGCTCGTCCCGGACGCCGAGGCTGTCCCGGATCGCGGCGTGCACGGCGTGCAGGCAGGCGCGCAGGGTGTCCGGGTCGCGGCCCTCGGCGAGGTCGATGCGCACGATCGGCATCTCAGCCCCCCACCGTGATCCGGCCCAGGCCGGTGAACTCGGTGGTGACGTAGCCGCCCGGCGGCAGCGGCACCGCGTCGGTGACGCCGCCGGTGAGCACCACCCAGCCAGCCTCGATCCGGTGGCCGCGGCGGGCGAGGGTGTTGGCGGCCAGGGCGAGGGCCTCGGCCGGGTGGCCCTGCACGGCGGCGCCGGTGGCGGTGTGCAGCACCGTGCCGCCGGATTCCACCACACAGCCCTCCAGGGCGAGGTTGAGTTCACCGGGGTCGCGGCCCAGCGCGCCGGTGACGAAGGCGCCCGAGGAAGCGTTGTCCGCCACCACATCCGGCAACGTGAAGCGGAAGTCCCGGTACCGGCTGTCGATGATCTCGATCCCGGCGAAGACCTGGTCCACCGCGCGGATCGCGGTGGCCGCGGACACCCCGGGCCCGGTCAGCGAGCGGCCCATGACGAAGGCGATCTCCGGTTCGGCTCGCGGGTGGATCAGCCGCTCCCGCGGCACCGGCACGCCGGCGGGCAGGATCATGGCGTCGGTGAGCCAGGCGACCAGTGGCGAGTCCACGTTCATCCGCTGCTGTTTGGCCCGCGAGGTGAGGCCCAGCTTGACCCCGATCAGGGTCTCGCCGCGGGCCAGCCGCAGGCGCAGGGTTTCGTCCTGGATCGCGTAGGCGGTGTCGAGATCGAGTTCGGGCCAGCTGTCGCTCAGCGGTGCGCCGTCGGTGCGGGTGTCCTCGCGGCGGAGCAGTTCCTCGGCCGCGCGTTCGACGGTCCAGGTGGTCACGGCGTTGCTCCAGTCCTGCTGATGGCGGTTTCGGGCACGGCGCTGGTGCGGCGGGGCAGCGCGGTGATGGCGAGGGCGCCGAGCACGGCGACCACGGTGAAGAGGTAGAAGTTCCAGTCCGGGCCCAGCTCGGAGTCCAGGACCCAGCCGCCCAGGGTCGGGCCGAGGATCGCGCCGAGCCTGCCGACACCCAGTGCCCAGCCGATCCCGGTCGCTCGCATGCTCGCCGGATATGACCTGGTCACATGGGCGTTGAGCATGTGCATCGTGCCGATCGTGCCGTAGCCGGACACCGCCACCAGCAGGTAGATCGCGGTCTGCCCCGGATTGACGCTCAGTGCCGCGGAGCACACCGCGGCCAGCACGAACGAGCCGAGCAGCACCGGCCGCGCCCCGTGCCGGTCGGAGAGCCGCCCACCCAGCAGGGCGCCTGCCACCGAGCCCAGGTTGAACGCGAGCAGGAAGCCCAGCGCCGAACCAAGGGGGTAGCCGGAAGCCCGCATGATCTCCGGCAGCCAGGTGTTGAGCCCGTAGACCAGCAGCAGCGCGCAGAAGGAGGCCAGCCAGAACAGCACGGTCCGGCGCAGGTAGGTCCGCTCGATGAGGGCCTTCACCCCGCTCAGGCCACCGGGGCGGCGTTCGGCGGGCGGCGGCACCGGCACGCCGAGCCGGGCGGCCAGGGCCTCGGCCTCGGCCTGTCTGCCGTGGGAGACCAGGTATTCCAGTGATTCGGGCAGGTGCCGCAAGGCCAGTGGCAGCACCAGGATCAGTGGGGCGGCGCCGACCAGGTACATCACCCGCCAGCCTGCGGTGGGCAGCAGCGGGATGGCCAGAGTGGCGGCCAGGATGCCGCCGACGGCGTAGCCGGATTGCATTGCGGCGTAAGTGAAAGTGCGGTGTTTGGCGGCGGCGTACTCGATGGTCAGGGTGGCCGCGGTGGGCATCAGTCCGCCCAGCCCGATCCCGGCCAGGAACCGCAGGGCGAGGAACACCTCGGGTGAGGGGGCCGCCGCGCACAGGGCGGTGAGCACGGAGAACCAGGTGACGCAGAGCAGGAAGGTCTTCCGGCGGCCCCAGGTGTCGGTGAGCGTGCCTGCCAGCAGCGCGCCGACGAGCATGCCGACCAGGGCGGCGCTGCCGATGGTGCCCGCCTCCGAGGCAGTGATGCCCCATTCGGCGCGCAGGGCCTGGATGGTGGTCCCGTAGACCACCAGGTCGTAGCCGTCGAAGGCGAGGGCGAGGCCGCACAGGACGATGATCACCAGCCGCGCCCGGGGACCGGTCAGGGTGGAAGCAGGCAAGACGGGCTCCTTATGCCGTCGGGATTCCGCGGATCACGCGTCGAGCGCGCGGTGTACCTGAGCCTGGGTGGTCGGGCGCTGGGTCGGGCCGCGCCACATGTCGATCGCGTCGGGTTCGCTAGGGTCGAACACCCTCGGCACCCAGTCCGCCTCCTCGATCCGGCGCACGCCGTAGGAGTACTCGTAGGTGAGGCCCTCGGGGCCCTTGAAGTAGACGAAGATCGCGGTGGACTGCGGGTGGCGGCCCGGCCCCATCTCGATCTCCACCCCGCGCTCCTGCAGGAACCGCCAGTTGCGCATCACGTCGTCGAGCGAGTCGACCTGGAAGTTGATGTGGCACAGGCCGGGTTCGCTGCCGCGGAACACGGCCACCTTGTGGTGCACCGGATCGAACCGCATCAGACAGGCGAGGTCGCCGATCCAGTCCGAGACCTTGATGTTGAACAGCGTGGACCAGAACCGGTACGCCTCCCGCACATCGGGCGCGTCCAGGCAGAGGTGGCCGAACTCGGTGATGCCGGCGGGGCGGCCGAAGTGCGGCGGACGGGCGAGCTGGACCTGACCGGTGACCAGTTCGACCCGGTTGCCGAAGGGATCGTCGAAAGCCAGGAAGTCCTCGACCCGGCGGGACCTGGCCTGCTTGGCGTTGCCGCGGACCACGGTGATGCCCGCGGCGATGAGCTGGTTCTCGGCGTCGGCCAGGGCGTCGGCGTCGGCGACGCTGAACCCGGAGGCCAGCACTCCCGCCTCGCCCTCCTCGAAGGCCAGGCAGTGGTGGCGCTGGTCGGCCCGCAGGTACCAGACCCCGTCCTCGTGCCCGAGGAGTTCCATGCCGACCACGTCGACGGCGAAGCCGACCGCGATGGCGGCGTCCGCGGTGCCGGACCGTACGTAGGCGATGTCGTGCAGCGTGATCACGGTCGTCCCTTCGAGCAGTCGGTGCGGAGGTGGGTCCAGAGGCGGCCGAGCAGTTCGGTCTCGGCGGCCAGCCAGGCGTCCTGTTCGTCCTGGGTCAGCGGACGCGGACGACCGGCCGCGGCGTGGGCGTTGATTCGGGCCGAGGACTCCAGCAGCCACATCCGGGCCACCGCCTGCCCGAGGTCCGCGCCAACGGTGACCGCGCCGTTGCCGCGCAACAGCAGTGCGGGCGACGCGCCGAGTGCCGCGGCCAGTGACTCTGCTCGGTCCCGGTCCCGCACCAGGCGGACATCGGGGAAAACCGGCACCTCGGTGCCGAGAAACGCGCCCTGGCCGTGCAATGGGCGGATCGGCAGGTCCGCACTGGCCAGTGCGGTGGCAGTCTCGGGCTGGGCCCGGCAGATGGCCCGCACATCCGGGCGGGCCCGGTAGATCGCGAGGTGGATCCACGCCTCCCGCGGCGTGCCCTCGGGGAGTTCGGTGGCCGCCGGCGCGATGACCATCGCGCGGTCGGCGGGGGTGAGCGAGCCCAGCGGGCGGGGCGGGGTGATGAGCAGCGACCCGTCCGCCAGCAGCGCGGACACGTGGCCGAAGGCCGACACGAGCCCGGCCCGGGCCAGCACTCCCGCCGCGTCCAGCAGATCGTCTTCGATCCGGCTTTCCTTCATGGTTCGGAAGGTACATGTATGGATAGAACTATGGGAAGAGGCAGGTTCCACCTCGACAGCTGAACGACAGCTCCCCCACCCGCCGCCGCGTTGGCCGTTGTGGACGGCGAGTTGGCCCAACTGGTACGCCAATTTGGCCCAAGTGGGCGTACCAGTGGGGCCAAGTGGTACGAGTTCGGCCAAGACTGGGTACGACAACGGCCAACACGATCCGGCCGCGCACGGCATGGAACCGCGGGCGATCAGCACCTCCTGCTACCACGGCCACATCTGCCACTACGCCGTCCTCGGGCAGCGGCTGGCACTGCGGGAACTCCAGCTCGGGTCGGCCTCAGTAGGCCAGCTCCGCGTCCAGTGAGTCCGCGACCTCCACCGCGATCTCGATCGCCCGCCGCGCGAGGGGCGACTGGGTGCGATTCGCCTGCCACAACAGGAAGATCTCGCGCGGCGGGAGCGCCGGCTTCAGCTCGTGCACGCGCAGCGAGGCGTCGGCGCCGATGTCGGCGCTGTGCACGATGAGTCGCGGCAGGATCGCCGAACCCATGCCTGCCCGCACCATCGACAGCACGGTTTCGTTGCCCGCGGTGCGGCACACGATGTCCGGCCGCACGCCGCGCCGGGTGAGCACCTGCTCCAGGCGGGCCTGGTCGCAGATCGGCGGGTGCGCCACCATCGGCGCCCCGTCGAGCCGGTCCACCCGCACCGGGCCGTCGGGGAAGGTGTCGCGGCGGGCCACCAGCAGGTAGGGGTCGTCGAGCAGTTTGCGGTGTTCGACCTCGCCGTGGACGCGCCCGTCGAAGAACATCAGGTCCAGGTCCTGCACTTGCGGCTGGTCGACCTCTTCCTCGAACAGCCGGATGTCGCAGTCTGGCTGCTCGGCCCGCAGGCCGCGGATGACCTGCGGCAGGATCACGTTGGACACGCTCTGGAAGGTGCCGATGTCGACCCGGCCGCCCCCGGCTTTGAACCGGTCGACGGCGGCGGTCAGCGCCTGGGCCTTCGCCAGCAACTCGCGTCCGTGGGCCAGCACCACTTTGCCCAGCGGGGTGGATCGCACCGGTCGCGGCCCGCCCGGCCGGTCGAACACGGCGCCGCCGACGGCCTTCTCCAGGGCCGCGATCTGCTGACTCACCGTGGACTGGGTGTACCCGAGCCGCGCGGCCGCCCGCCCGAACGAGCCTTCGTCCACCACGGCGGCCATCGCGGCGAGATGCCGCAGTTCGACATCGGACATGGGCACACCCTACCCACACAAACATCGCCGCCGCCGATCAACCTGATCGGTATCCATCGCTTTTACCGATGTCTTCCCGGGCCTAACGTGGCGCTCATGACCGATCACCACTCCCCCGGCGAGCAGCTCGTCCAGATCAACGATGTCGAGCTGTGCGTTGAGACCTTCGGCAATCCCGCGCACCCGGCGATCCTGCTCGCCGACGGCGCGACCGCCTCGATGCTGTGGTGGGAAACCGAGCTGTGCCAACACCTCGCGCGCCGCGGCCGGTTCGTGATCCGCTACGACAACCGGGACACCGGCCGGTCCACGAGCTACCCGCCGGGCCAGCCGGGCTACGCCTACACCGACCTGGCCGCGGACGCGCTCAGCATCCTGGACGCACTGGACATCAAGCGGGCGCACGTCGTCTGCCGGTCCATGGCGGGCGGGATCGGGCTGCTGCTCGGGGTGGATCACGCCGACCGGGTGGCGTCGCTGACCTTCGTCTCCACCTCCACGGGTGCGGACGGACTACCGCCGTCCTCGGACGAACTCGGCAGTGGCATCCCCGCCGACCCGGACCCCGCCGATCCCGCCGCTGTGGTGGATTACGTTGTCGCGTCAGCGAAAGCGTGCTCGGGTGGCTCGCCCTACTTCGACGAGACCGCCGTGCGCACGCTGGTCGAGCGGGATGTGGCCCGCACTCGCGATCTCGCGGCCATGCTGGGCAACCACTACGCGCTGAGCTTCGACGGGTCCGCCCGCGACTGGGCCGCGATCACGGCGCCGACGCTGGTGGTGCACGGCGACCTGGACCCGGTGTGCCCACTCCCGCACGGACACGCGGTGCACGAGGCGATTCCCGGGGCGGAGCTGCTGATCCTGGCGGGCGCCGGGCACGATCTGCCGCGGCCATTGTGGGACATCTTCGTCCCGGCGCTGCTCCAGCACACCGCGGACGGGCGGGCATGACCGGCTTGCGCTCGGCGCTCTGGCTGCCGCTCTTCGACGAACTCGCCGACCCGGTGGCCGTGGCCCGGCTGGCCGCCGAGGCCGAGGAGGCGGGCTGGCACGGCGTGTTCGTCTGGGACCACCTGCGCTGGCGGGCGCCGGTCCGGCAGGTGGCCGACCCGTGGATCACCCTGGCCGCGATCGCCACCGCCACCGAACGCCTCCGCTTCGGCCCCATGGTCACCCCGCTGGCCCGCCGCCGGCCCGCCAAACTCGCCAAGGAGACCGCGACCCTGGACCGGCTCAGCGGTGGCCGCCTCACCCTTGGCGTCGGACTCGGCAGCGATCGCTTCGCGGGCGAGCTGAGTGCGACCGGGGAAGAACTCGACGATCGGCGGCGGGGCGAGCTGCTCGACGAGTCGCTGGAGATCCTCACCGCCGCGTGGTCCGGTGCGCCGGTGCGGCACCGCGGCAGGCACTACACCGTCGACGGCATCGAGTTCCTGCCTGCGCCGGTGCAGCGTCCCGGGGTGCCGGTGTGGGCCGCGGGACGTCCCGGCAACGCGAAACCGCTGCGCCGCGCGGCCCGGCAGGACGGCTTCTTCCCAGTGAATCTGGAAAACCCGGACCAGCTCGCCGAGATCGTCACTACCATCACTGATCTTCGCCGGCCGCGGACAACCCGGTACGACATCGCCGTCCCCCTGCCACCCGGCACCGATCCGGCGCCCTACGCCGAGGCGGGCGCCACCTGGTGGCTGGCGGAGTTCGAGCCGGAAACGGTGTCGCTGGACCGGGTGCGGGGCGTGCTCCGCGACGGGCCTGCCGACCTCGCTATCGAGAGGACCAGGTGACGGTGATGGCCACCCTGTTCGACTACGACGCGGAACTGCGTCGGCACAACGAACTCCTGCGCGCCGCGGCCCGGGTCGACGCCGGGGACCACGTGCTCGACGTCGGCTGCGGCACCGGCCAGGCCACCCGCGAGGCAGCTCGTGCCGCGGTCGACGGCAGCGCGCTGGGCGTGGACATCTCGGTGCCGATGCTGGCGCGGGCCCGTCAACTCAGCGCCGAGCAGGGGCTGACCAACATCACCTTCGAGCAGGCCGACGCCCAGGTGCACCAGTTCCCACCGGGTCGTTTCGACCTGTGCGTCAGCCGGTTCGGCACGATGTTCTTCGCCGACCCGGTGGCCGCGTTCACCAACATCGGGCGGGCGCTGCGGCCAGGGGCGCGGCTGGTGCTGCTGGTCTGGCAGGCGCAGCACCGCAACGAGTGGGCCACCGCGATCCGCCAGACCTACACCGCCGCACCGGCCACCCCCAGCGGTCCCAACACATTCTCGCTCGGCGACCCTGCGGTCACCGAGGGCATCCTGACCGCGGCCGGGTTCACCGACATCAAGTTCACCGACGTGCACGAGCCGGTCTACTACGGCCCGGACAGCGCCACCGCCTTCGACGCCGTGCTCCACCAGCTCAAACTCCAGGACGTGCTCGACACCCTCGACGCCACCGAAGCCGAGCAGGCCCGCGTCCGGCTCCGCGCCACCCTCGACGCGCACACCACCGCCGACGGCGTGCACTTCGACTCGCGCGCCTGGCTGGTCGAAGCCCGCCGCCCCTAGACTTGTTCTTTAACCCTTCTGGTTTTGATGCTCGGCCACGGAGAGGTCGCGTTTGACGGTCTTTCCGACGTCGTGGCGTACGGCTGGCCTGCGGTTCGTGGAACCAGGTGGGCGTCAGGGACCGGGCTTGCCGGGTTTCGGCGCACTGGCGGGCAAGGTGACCGTCGGGCGGATGTTCCGAAAGCCGCGCCTGACGCGAGCGGGAGTGAGACGGCCCGGGGCGGCGGGCTTCTCCCACGGGCGGCGTAGATCCTCGACCAGGGGCGGGCCAGCCGCAGTTGGGTGTGGGCGGCGATCACGATCCAGGTCCAGCGGTCGGCGGCATCAGAGGTACGGATCTGCGGGCGTGTCCAGCCGAGGGTCTGCTTGAACAGTCGGAACGTGTGTTCAAGATCGAACCTGCGGAGGTAGGACCGCCACCAGCGGTCCACATCCTCACCGGTGGCGCCGGTGGCCGAGGACCACAGCCACACCGGGGCGGGGTTGCGGTCGCCGGGCAGGTGGTCGATCTGAAGACGCCGCAGCGTGCCCTCGATGACCGGGAGTTCACCCTCGTGGTCGAGCCAGCAGGTGCGGTGGGTGAGCCGGGGATGAAGCCGGTCCCAACTGTCGGGACCTCCACGGGCAGGTCGGCCAGCACGAAGGCCAGCCGGGTGACGTCGTAGCCGCTGTCCATCACGATCAGGATGTCCGGGTCACTATCGGTCCAGTGCCCGGCCGTGACCAGCCGTCCGACCACGGTGCGCAACTGGTCGGCGGTCACGGCGGTGGCGTCATCGGCAGGGCCCAGCCGGACCGCGTTCAGCATCGCGGTCCACGAGGTGCGGCCGGACTCCAGCGCGACCACGAAGGAGTAGGGCCAGCCGGGGATGAGCTGCGAGGCGCTCTTCGCGCGTCCGTAGACGTGCCAGAACAACCGCTCCGCGCTGGTGGCCGCGCCCGAACGCAGCCACGGGCTCAGGCCCACCGCAAGGACGATCCGCCCGTCATCGGTCCGGGAAGGGGCAGACAGGCCAGGTCCACGCGCAGGCGGGCCACATCGATCGGGCCGCTGTTGAGCCCGTCGTAGCGGGCGCCGTGGCCTCGCCGATGCTCCGGCGTCAGGTCTACCAGCGAGGTCACCGGTCCATCGGCACACAGCACCGCGTCGGCCAGCTCGAACAACGCGTCCGCCCGGGCGGTCAGGCAGTCGTAGAACTTCTGACGGAACCGGGCCAGCTCCCCGGCCGCCGCCTCGTGGTCGGGATCGTGCGCACTGTTCGCCGCAGCCCTTAAGTCGATCTTCCACTGTCGCCAGAGGAATGATCACTCAAGGGCTGCGCTCATGATCAACTGGGGTCGGTCGCCAACACCCGCAGGTTAAAGAACAAGCTTTGAGCCTGTTCGACAACCCGGCCCGTGATGTCCTGATGGGACACTCGAACGGAGGCATCCCTGTGTCCGGACCCAAAGCCCAGCCGCGCAAGCCCGACGAGCGAGCGGAAGCCCCACGTAGCCAAGGCCGACGACCACGAGATCCACGGCGAACAAGGAGTTCCTTACTTCGGTGGATGGCATCAGGCCCTGAAGCTGCCGGCTGCGCTGACGTGCGTCCCGAAGCCGGGCCTCACCCTGCCGAACGGCTCGATCGGAACGAGACAAAGCGGGTCGGCGTAGATCGTGATCGTTCTCTCGGTCTGGTTGAAGATCAGGTCAGTGCCTACGGGCAGCGTCTGGCAGCCCCGGGGGTTCTCCCAGACTGTAAGCGGAGTGGCCTCGTGTGCGAACCCCACCACCTGGTCCGGGGGCCGCGGGGTCTCCGCGCCGGTGGGCGAGGCGAGTGCCACGGTGGCCGCTCCGACCGCCAAAGCGGTCAAGGCCGACTGGACGAGTCGCATGGTTTCTCCTTGATTCGAGTCCGATGACTCCATGCTCGTCTTATTCCCCCGTCACCGCAGTCGCCGATTCGGGTACGTATTCCCACCCTATTGATAGGTGGCGCGTAGCGTCCGAATCTCCTTAACGGCCGTATCATCATCTTCCTGGACGGAAAGGCGGACCGCAGATGATTCGCTACCTGACTTGGCTCACGGATCCCGACCTGGCGGGGTCGCGGGTCGCTGAGCTGGGTGTTTGTGGGCGTGGTCGGTGGGATTGGGGCACTAAGCTTGAGTTTTAAGCTTTGATGTCTGTTTTGGCGAGTTTTCCGGGGTCGTGGAGCGGGGCTCGGCGAGAGTTTCGTGATCCTGCTGGGCGTCCGGGGCCGGGCCGGGTGGGTTTCGGCGCGTTCGCGGACAACCCGATTGTCAGGCAAACTCGGCGAAATCCCCGCCGGACCCGGGTCGGCGACAACCGGGTGGGTGCGGCCGCCTGTCGCTCCCAGGGACGCGGTAGATCTTCCACAAGATGACGGGCCAGCCGGAGTTGGGTGTAGGCGGCGATCGCCAGCCAGGTCCATCGATCCGCTGCCTCGACTGTGCGGACGCGGGGTGCGGTCCAGCCGAGAGTTTGTTTGAGGAAACGGAAAGTGTGTTCCAGATCGAAACGGCGCAGGAACATCTGCCATAGTCGATCCATCTGGCCTGTGGTTGCGGTGGCGGAGTACCACAGCCATGACGGTTTCGGAGTTCCCGTGCCGGGTAGTCGGTCGACGTGGAGCCGGATCACCGTGCCTTCCATGATCGGCAGTTGGCCTTCGTGGCGATCGGCCAGCAGGAACGCCAGACGGGGACCGTCGTAGCCGCTGTCGCCGACGATCCAGATCGCGGGATCGCCCTCCCGCCAATGTTCGGCGGTGATCAGCGTGTCCACCACGGCGCGTAGGTGAGTAGCGGCCAGGTCGGTGTGGTCATCGCTTGGGCGCATGCGCACGACATCGAGCAACGCCGTCCACGACGTGCGACCGGGTTCCAGGGCCGCCATGAAGGAGTACGGCCAGCCGGGGACCATCTGGGCTTGACCCTTGCCGCGTGCGTAGGTGTGACAGAACAGCCGTTCGGGGCTGGTGTTGGCATCCGGTCGGAGCCAGTGGCTGACATCGATGGCCAGAACGATCCGGCCGTCGTCGCGGCGGGCAACCTGCTGGCGAGCAACAACATTGCGGAACCGGCCGATATCAACCCCGCCCTGGTTCAGACCGTCGTACAAGGCGCCGTGACCACGCCGGTGCTCGGGTTCCAACGACAGCACGACCAACGAGGTAACCGGCCCGTCAGCACACAAGGCCGCATCAGTCAGCTCGAACAACGCGTCCGCCCGCGCGGTCAGACATCGAGAGAACTCCTGACGGAGCCCAGACAGGTCCCCCAGCGCGGCGGCCGCGCTGGCGTGGTGCACACTGATCATTGAAGCCCTTGGTGTGATCTTCCGACTGTCGCAAGAAGGAATGATTAACCAGGTGCCCGATCAGGCTCTGAGAGCTTAAAAAACTCAAGCTAAGCAAGCCCCCACCCGCACCGTGTTGGCCGTTCTGGACGCTGTGTTGGCCGTTCTGGACGGCGTGTTGGCGAGTGGGCGTACCAGTTCGGCCAAGACTGTGTACGACAACGGCCAACGCGCCGGATGCTTAGGCCAGGCCGGCGGCGATGAGCTGTTGCCAGATCTCGCTTGCGTCGATGACCTCGACCTCCAGCTTCTCCGCCTTGGCGAGTTTGCTCGCGCCGACGTCGGCGCCGGTGATCAGCAGATCGGTGCTGGCCGAGACCGAGGAGGCGATGGTCGCGCCCGCTTTCTCGCACAGGCGCTGGAAGGCCGGGCGGGGCACCTTCTCGCCGGAGCGCGGGTCGTTGATCGCGCCGGTGACCACCACGGTCTTACCGGCCAGGGGCGCGTCGGCGGCGACCACGGGCGGCAGGTCTTCCTCGCGCACGTCCAGGGACACGCCCCATTCGCGCAGGCGGTCGATCTCGGGGCGTAGCCGGGTGAGGTGTTCGGTCAGTGAGGCGGCGACCTTCGGGCCGATGTCCTCCACCGCGACCAGGCGTTCCTCGCCCGCGTCGGCGACCTCTTCCAGGGAGCCAAAACCGGCGCGGCACAGGCGGGTGGCGGTGCCCTCGGAGGCCATCGGGATGGCCAGGCCGATCAGGGCGCGGCGCAGGCCGACCTTGCGGCTGGTGGCGATGGACTCGATCATGCGGGCCGCGGAGACCTCGGCGATCCGGTCGAACTCAAGCAGGTGCGCCTCGGTGAGGGTGTAGAAGTCCGAGGGGTTCTCCAGCAGCCCGGCCTCGGCGAGGCGTTCGATCCACTTCGGACCGACCGCCTCGATGTCGGCGGCGGCGCGGGAGGCCCAGTGGATGAGCCTGCGCACGGTCTGGGCGGGGCAGGAGACGTTGGTGCAGAACAGTTCCCGGCTGTTGCCCTGTTCGGTGAGCGGTTCCGCGCAGGACGGGCAGGTGGTGGGTGGCACGATCTCGCGTTCCGCGCCGGTGCGCTTTGACTCGTCCAGCACCCCGGCCACGAACGGGATCACGTCACCGGCGCGGCGCACCAGCACGGTGTCGCCGATCCGGATGCCACGGGCCCTGATGACCTCCTGGTTGGCCAGGGTGGCCTTGGTGACCGTGGTGCCGCCGACGAACACCGGTTCCAGGTGCGCCACCGGGGCGATCTTGCCGGTTTTGCCGACGTCCCAGACCACATCGGCGAGCACGGTGGTCTTCTCCTCGGCGGCGAACTTGAACGCCAGCGCGCCGCGCGGGGAGCTGGACCGGGTGCCCGCGGCGCCGTAAGCGTCCCGGTTGGCCAGCCGCAGCACCGCGCCGTCGAGGTCGTAGTCCAGGTCGTTGCGGCCCGCTTCGATCTCGGTGATCACCGCCTGGGCCTGCTCGGCGTCGGCGCACAGCCGCATGTCCGCACCGGAAAGCCCCAGCTGACGCAGCCCCTCGCCCAGGTCGGCCGCGGCGCCGCCGGCGGAGGTGTCCAGGTCGAAGGCGAAGAACCGCAGCCGCCGCTCGGACACCGTGGCCGGATCCTTGGCGCGCAACGTGCCCGCGGCCGCGTTACGCGGGTTGATCAGCGGTTTGTCCGGGTGCGCGAGGTTGTAGGCGGCGAAGGTGGAGCGCAGCATCACCGCCTCGCCCCGCACCTCGACCCGGCCGGGCGCGTCCACCCGCTCCGGCACCCCGTCGACCAGGGCGCGGACCAGCGGGGTCACATCGTCGCCGGTGCTGCCGTCGCCGCGGGTGACCGCCCGCGCCAGCCTGCCCTCCGCATAGACCAGGGCGAGGGAGAGTCCGTCCAGTTTGGGCATGACCACCACCGGCTGGCCGGGGAAGCGGCCGAAGAAAGCCACCACCTGCTCGGGTTTGGTGGCCTTCTCCAGGGAGAGCATCGGGCGGGAGTGCCGGACCGGCGCGTGCAGCACGGTGGGCGCGCCGACCTGATCGAGGGGATTCGGGTCGGGGGTCAGCTCCGGGTTGGCCTCGATCAAGGCACGCAGTTCGTCCTCGATCGCGTCGTACTCGGCGTCGGCCACCAGCGGCGAGCCGCGGTAGTAGGCGTCGCGCAGCGCGACGATCTGATCAGCGAGTTCCCGGATGCGTTCCCCAGCGTTCACGGCGCCCAACATAGTGCCGCCCACCGACAGTCCACAGCGGACGCGCTGCTGAGAGCCGCCACAGGTTGGCTGCGGGATGATCGGTCGCATGATCCGATATCTGCTCGGCGCGCTGGCCGCGGCCCTGGTGTGGCTGCTGCGCGAACTGCCAGCCCAGTTCGGCGGCCGGGCGGGCGGGGACAGGGTGACCCGGTCCCCGCAGTACCGCGACGGCGCCTTCCGCAACCGCGCGCGCACGCTGGCCGCGCCGACGGGCCGGGCGAAGATCCTGCGCGAGCTGGTGCTGGGCAAACAGCAGCGCAAACCGGCTGGGCTGGTGCCACTCGTGGAGCCGCAGCCGCCGACCGGGCAGGGCGTGCACCTGACTTGGTACGGGCACTCCAGCGCGCTGGTGGAGCTGGACGGCGGGCTGATCCTGCTCGATCCGGTGTGGGGCGAGCGGGTCTCGCCGCTGCCCTTCGGCGGACCGCGGCGGCTGCACCGGCCGCCGGTGCCGGTGGAGGCGTTGCCGCGGGTGGACGCGGTGATCATCTCGCACGACCACTACGACCACCTGGACCTGGCCACGGTGCGGGCGCTGGTGCGCACCCAGACCGCGCCGTTCGTGGTGCCGCTGGGCGTGGGCGCGCACCTGCGGCGCTGGCGGGTGCCCGCGGACCGGATCATCGAGCTGGACTGGTCGGAATCGGTCACCGCGGGCGGAGTCGAGATCATCGCCACCCCGGCCCAGCACTTCTCCGGGCGGGCGTTGAAGCGGGACGACACGCTGTGGGCCTCCTACGCGCTGATCGGCCCCGAGCACCGGGTCTTCTACACCGGCGACACCGGCTACTTCCCCGGCTTCGCCGAGATCGGCGCGCAGCACGGTCCGTTCGACGCGACCCTGGTGCAGATCGGCGCGTACGTGGAGACCTGGCCGGACATCCACATGACCCCGGAGGAGGGCGTGACCGCGCACCAGGACCTGCGCGGCGGCCTCCTGGTGCCGGTGCACTGGGCGACCTTCACCCTGGGCGTGCAGGACTGGTCCGAGCCGGTGGACCGGCTGTGGGCGGAGGCCAAGGCCCGGGAGGTCGCGGTGGCGATCCCGCGGCCGGGCGAGCGGGTGGACGTGGCGGCGCCCGCGCCGGTGATGCCCTGGTGGCAGTTGCTCGAACCCGCCGGCGAGCCGGGTCAGACCGAGTCGACCAGGTGATGTGAGGGCCCGTAGCTGATCCGCCAGCTCGCGCAGTAGCCCAGCCTGCCGTCGGCCACGCACCGGATCGCGATATAGATCCAGTGCACGTCGGCGGCCGGGGTGCCGTCCCGGAAGGTGAACCCGACCGCGGTCTCGACGTTGTCCTCACCGCAGACGCACTCGACGAAGTAGCGCGCCTCGGCCTCCTCGTCCAGGGTCGGCCAGTGCTCGGCCGAGTCGAGCATGGGCACGGTGCGGTCGCAGCCCGCGCAGGTGCGGCGCACGCAGCTGCCGGACTCGTCGGTCTCCAGCACGAAGACCTGACCGGCGCAGTCGGCGCACCTGGCCACCACCACCCGGTGCGCGCCGTACTCGGGCGGGTCCGCCTCGAAGTAGGCGAGCAGGTCGTCGAGGTCGTCCCCGATCCAGCTGTTGTCGATCTCCCTGAGTGCCACCGCGGCAGAGTAATGGGTTGCACCGACAGCGAAGATCGAGCCATGACCACCTACCTGACCCGGTCCGACCTCGCCCGCCGCACCGCCGCCGCGGTGGACGCGGCCGTGGGCGCCGGACGGGATCTTGGTCTCGCCGTCACCGAGGCCAGGGTGCTGCACGACCTGTTCTCCGTCGTGGTCCACCTCGCCCCGGCGCCGGTGGTGGCCCGGATTCCCGTTGTCCTGCCGGAATCCGCGGGCCTGGACGCGCTGGCGCACCGCCAGCAGGCCGAGCTGGACGTGACCCGGTGGCTGGCCGACCAGGGCGTCCCCGTCCTCCCGCCCAGCCCGCTCGTGCCGCGGAAACCCGTGCGGCGCAACGGGTTCTCCATGACCTTCTGGCAGCTCGTCGCGGAGGACCGGAGTAAGGAACCCGACTACGCGGCCAATGCCGAAAGCACCGCCGACCTGCACGCCGCGCTGCGCGACTACCCGGGGCAGCTGTCGTTCCTGTCCGCGGCCGAACCGGAGTTCATCACCGAAGGCCTTGCGCTACTTGGGGACCAGCCCGATCTGCTCGATCCGGCCGACCTGGACCGCGCTCGCCACGAGTGGCGGGTGCTGGAGCCACTGGTGCGCTCGCGGACGGCGTTCGAGCAGGCCTTCCCCGGGATCGACCTACAGCCCATCCACGGCGATTCCCCACCTGCCAACATCTTCGCCGGGGTGGACGGCGACCGCTACGCCGACTTCGAGCTGGTCACCCTGGGCCCGGTCGAATGGGATCTGGCCGCACTCGGACCCGACCTGGAAGCCGCCTACAACCGCGGCGCCCAGCGCAACGGCCTGCGGGAGTTGCGGGCGGACGTGCTGGGGTTCGTCAACGCCGTGGGTATGTTGCGCGGCATCGCTTTCCTCGCGCTCGCCCCGCAAATGCCCGCGATCGTGGAGTACGTGACGCCCACCCTCGAACCGTGGCGCGGCACGCCGTTCGCGGGCGGCCTGACCCCCGGAAATCCGGTTGGCCGCCGCCGCGACGCGGACTAACCTCGCCGCCATGTGCACCAGTACCGGCTACGCCGCGATCAGCACGGCGATGCCGCCCCGCATCGCCGCCTGACGGCGGCGCACCGAGCACTTCCTCCCTGCCCGCCGTTCCGGCCATCGCCGGGCGGCGCCACTTCGTGCTGCCCGGCTCCCCCGAGAGCTGCGGAGCATTCGCTTGTCCATCACCCCACATCTGCGCGCCACCGACATCTCCGTCACCCTGGGCGGTCGCGTGCTGCTCACCGACGTCTCCGTCACCGTCTCCGCCCGGTCCCGGCTGGCCATCGTCGGTGAGAACGGCCGCGGCAAGACCACCCTGCTGCACGTGCTCGCCGGACTGCGCCTCCCCGACCGGGGTTCGGTGCACAGCGCGGGCAGCTTCGGCCTGTCCCGGCAGGCCCTGCCCGCCGGTCCGGGTGAGACGGTCGGCTCGCTGACCGACGAAGCCCTGCACGCCGCCCGCACCGCGTTGCGCGACCTGGACGAAGCCACCGACGGCCTCACCCGGGGCCTCGCCGAGGCCGAGCAGCAGTACACCCGTGCCCTGGACGCGGCCACCCGCCTGGACGCCTGGGATGCCGAGCGCCGCCTGGACATCGCCCTGGCCGGGCTCGACGCCTGTCCCGACCGGGAACGCGAACTGCGCACCCTCTCCGTCGGGCAGCGTTACCGGGTGCGGCTGGCCTGTCTGCTCAGCGCCGGGCACGATCTGCTGCTGCTGGACGAGCCCAGCAACCACCTCGACGCGGGCGGCCTGGCCTTCCTGGCCGAGCGGCTGCGCACGCACCGCGGCGGGCTGGCCCTGGTCAGCCACGACCGCACCCTGCTGCGCGAGGTGGCACACGAGTTCCTCGACCTGGACCCGGCCCAGGACGGCAAACCACGCCGGTACGCGGGCGGCTACCAGGCCTGGGTGGACGGTCGCCGCCGGGACCGGGCGCGGTGGGCGCAGGAGTACGAGGAGCAGCAGGCCGGACAACGCGGCCTGGCCACCGCCCTTGACCAGGCCCGGTCCCGGCTGAGCACGGGCTGGCGGCCGGACAAGGGCACCGGCAAGCACCAGCGGCAGTCCCGCGCGCCGGGCGTCGTGCAGGCGCTCAACCGCGCACAGGAGGCTTTGGCCGAGCACCGGGTCACCGTGCCCGAACCGCCACTCACCTTCCGCTGGCCGGAAGCACGCACCCGCACCGGCGCCGGACTGGTCCGGGTGGACGCGGTGCGGGTGACCGGGCGGCTCGACCAGCCGGTCACCCGCACCCTGGACGGCGGCGACCGGTTGCTGGTCACCGGCGGCAACGGCACCGGCAAGTCCACCCTGCTCGCGGTGCTCGCCGGGTTGCTGACGCCAAGCCAGGGCGAGGTGCGGCACCTGCCGGGCGCACGGATCGAGTTGATCGCCCAGGAGGTCCCGGACTGGCCAGGCGAACTGACCGCCTGGCAACTGTTCGAGCGGCAGGCCCTGCCCGGTTCGCCGACCTCCACCGGCCTGCTGGACCGGGAGGCCGCCCGCACCCCGGTGGCCCGGCTGTCCCTTGGCCAGCAACGGCGATTGGACCTGGCCCTGCGCCTGGCCGCCCGCCCGGACCTGGTGATCTTCGACGAGCCGACCAACCACCTCTCCCCCGCCCTGGTCGACGAACTCACCACGGCGATGGCCGACACCAGCGCCGCGGTGGTGGTGGCCACCCACGACCGCGGGTTGCTGGCCGAACTCGCGAACTGGCCCCGGCTGGCACTCGGCTGAACACGGCAGGGCGCGGTGGCGCCGTCAGCCGGGTTGCGGGGCGCGGGGGTGGCCGGGAAGCTGCACCCGTGATCACACGCTGCGCCCTGCTCGTGCTGTGTCTACTGGCCGCCCTGCTCACCGCCCCGGCCGCGCGAGCAGTGGCGGCCAACGCCGAGGACAAGGTCACCGATCCGGTCCCGCTGCTGGAGTACCGCACCGCGGGGCAGGCAGGCTGGTTCTGGACCTTGTCCCAGGCCGAGGGCAACGCCGCCGAAGGGCAGTACGGGATGGCCCGGCAGCACACCCGGCTCGGTTTCCTGCGGCGGCAGGCCTTTCCCGGCAGCCAGCCCCTCTACCGGCTGCGGGTGGCCGACCGCTCGGCGTACCTGCTGACCGCCTCGGCCAGTGAGCGGCAGAGCCTGCTCGACTCCGGCCGGTTCACCGAGGGCGGCGTGCTCGGCCACACCGGGGCGACCCGGCAGCCGGGGACCGAGGTGCTGTACCGGATGTCCAACGGCGCCGAGTGGCGCGCGGTGCCCGCCCGCAAGCAGGCCGACTTCCTCGCGCTGGGGTACCGGACCGACGGGCCGCTGGGCTATGTCTGGCCCGCGTTCCACCGGACCGGGGCGATCTACTTCGGCACCTTCGACGCCAAGGGCAACCAGTCCCTGATCGCCGGGGTCAAGCGGGTGTACCAGCGGGACAACGACTGGTGGGGCGGGCTGCGGGACTTCGCCGGGTCAGGGGTGCCGCGCAACGCCTGGCACTGGCCGCAGGAGGACTTCACCGACCGCGAACCGGCCATCGGCTTCTACGACGACGCCAACCCGGACACCCTGCGCAAACAGGTCGCCCAGGCCGCAGGCGCCGGACTGCGGTACTTCAGCTTCTACTGGTACTGGAACCCGGCCGACGGCGGCGCGGAGAACTACATCGAGGGCCTGCGCGCCTACCTGGCCGCGAGCAACCGCACCGATATCGACTTCAACATCCTCACCTGCCTGCACCCCTGGACCGACGGCCCGGTGTCACTGAAGTTGCCCCTGGAACAGATCACCAAGGCCGCGAACACCATCGTGGACAGCTACCTGACCAGGCCCAACTACCTGCGCGCCAACGACGGCAGGCCGATCATCGGCGTGTGCGACGCCCGCGGTGTCGGCAACGGCACCGCCACCGGGCCGCACGTCGCGGATACCCGCCGGTTCACCGACGCGATCCGGGCGCGGGCCAGGGAGAAGCTGGGCGAGGAGGTGCTGATCACGCTGAACGGGGTGCCGCCCGCCGGGGCGGGCTTCGACGGCAGCGACTGCCTCGGCCAGTTCGACGACTCCCGCTCCTACCAGCGCTACGCCGACAACCAGCGCGGCTTCTTCCGCAACTACCCCGGCTCGTTGCTGCGCTGCGCGACCTCGGACTTCGACGAGCGGCCGCGGATCGCCATCTCCATCCCCGATCCCGGGCCTGACCCGGCCAAGCTGCGCGAGCGCTTCCGCTGGTATCCCGACGCCGACCTGCCCGGCTTCGAGCGGCTGCTGGACAACGTGCGCGCCGACATCGCCGAGTCCACCCGGCCCTCCACCGTGGACAACTTCGTCTCGCTCTACGCCTGGAACGAGTGGCACGAAGGCGGTTACGTCGAGCCGAACAAGCGGGACGGCTGCGCCTACCTGGACGCGGTGCGCCGGAAACTGGGCCTGACCACCGGGGCGGGCTGTGTCGCCAACCCCACCTGAGCGCGGCTGTCACCCGGCTCCGCTAGACTGACTAAAATTTCAGTAAATGGCTGCCCGCCGTCCAGCCCACAGTGGAGTGAGCACTTGCGACCGAACCCGTTGTCCCGCCGGACCCTGCTGCACGGCCTCACCGGCCTTGGCGCCCTCGCCCTCGCCTCGGCCTGCTCGAACCCGGATTCCCCCGCCCCGTCGAGCACCCCCAGCGGCACCCCGGAACAGGCGGCGGCCCCCTCCCGCCGGTTCGGCGCCGAATGGGAGCCGCACGCCCGCACCTTCATGTCCTGGCCGGCCTCCACCGGGATCTGGGGCGAGGACCTGGGTGGGGTGCGCGCGGACATCGCCCGGCTGGCCCAGGCCATCGCGGGCTTCGAGCCGGTGGTGCTGCTGGCCCGGCCGGAGCAGGCCGAGGCCGCGCAGCGGGCCTGCGGCAAGGACGTGGAGGTGGTGCCGATCCCGGTGGACGACCTGTGGGCCAGGGACACCGTGCCGGTCTTCGTCGAGGAGGGCGGCAAGGTCTCCGGGGTCGACTTCCACTTCAACGGCTGGGGCAAGAAGCAGCAGCACGACCGGGATGGCAAGGTCGCCGCCGCGGTGCTGGCCAAGTACGGCATCCCCGGGGTGGCCACGCCGCTGGTCGGCGAGGGCGGCTCATTCGAGACCGACGGCCAGGGCACGCTGATGGTGACCGAGAGTTCGATGGTCAACGACAACCGCAACCCCGGGATGAGCCGGGACCAGATCGAGGCCGAGCTGAAGAAGGCGCTCGGCGTGCGCAAGGTGATCTGGTTCGCCGGGGTGCGCGGCGAGGACATCACCGACGCGCACGTGGACTCGCTGGTCCGCTTCGCCGCCTCCGGCGCGGTGTTGCTGGACCAGGCCGCCCCCGGCACCCCGCCGGACTCCTGGTCCCGCTCGGCCGCGCAGGCCAAGACCGTGCTCAAGGACGCCACCGACGCCAACGGCAAGAAGCTGGAAGTCGTCGAACTGATCCAGCCCGACCCGGACCAGGTAGCCGGTTACCAGGACACCAGCGTGATCTCCTACGTCAACTTCTACGTGGCCAACAAGGCTCTGTTCGTGCCCCGCTTCGGCGACCGCCAGGCCGACGACCGGGCCCAGCAGGTGCTGCGCGAGCACTTCCCCGGCCGGGAGATCGTGCCGGTGGCCATCACCACCATCGCCGGCGGTGGCGGCGGCATCCACTGCGCCACCCACGACCAGCCCGGCACACCCGAGGCCCGCTGACGGGCACGCCCGCCCGTCGAGTTGGCCCAACTGGTACGCCCGTTTGGCCCAAGTGGGCGTACCAGTTGGGCCAAGTGGGACGGGAGGGTGGGTCAGGGCGGGGTGGTGGGTATGCCGACCGCGGCCCAGGCGTCGGCGGTGGCGGTGTGTTCCAGGCTGCCGGTGCCGTAGATGCGGGCGGCCTGGTCCACCGTGCGGTGGGCGAAGGTGGCGAAGTCGACGTCCGCGGGCAGGTCGGCGGAGGTGAGTGCTTCGTACCAGATCCGGCCCGCGCGCATCCAGGACTGGCCGCCCAGTTCGGTGGCGGTCAGGTAGAAGGCGTGGCCGGGGATGCCGCTGTTGAGCTGGGCCGGGCCGTCGGCGAGGTAGGCGTCCAGGTGCGCGACCTGTTCGTCCGCGCCCAGCACCGGGTCGTCGTAGGCGGTGCCCGGTTCGGCCAGTGAGCGCAGGCCGACGCCGTACACGCCGGGCAGCAGCAAGCCCTTGCCCACCACCCAGTCCGCGGTCGCCGCGGTCTCGTCCGCGGCGTACTGCGCGCACAGCAGGCCGAAGACATCCCGCAGTGCCTGGCCGAGCGCGCCCGCCTGGCCGGTGGGCTGGAGTGCGGCGATCTCGGGCATGCGCTGCCACAGCTCCCCCGCCACCACCTCGGCGGCGGCGCTGAACCGGCCGAAGACCAGGCCGTCGCCGTCGCCGACCACCACCCGCCCGGCCTGCAGCCGCACGTTGCCCACGCCGTCGGCGTGATGCACCACGGCGCTGAGTTCCATCCCGTTGTCGTCCAGGGACCAGCGGCCGAGCACCTCGTGGCAGAACTCGGCGACCAGCACCAGCGCGTCGTAGGTCTCGTCCACGGCCGGGTCCCTGGTCGGCGGATCACCCGCGGTGCGCACCGCGCGGCCAGGCAGCGGCTGGCCACCGGCGGCGTCATAGACCGTGCAGTCGGCCCTGGGCACCGCGTTCGAGGCGTTCCGGGCGGGCTTGGCCGGGGTGCCGACGCCGGTCTCAGCGTCGCCGCCCGCCTGGTCGATGATGGCCGCCAGCAGGGCGGGCGGCACCGCGCCGCCGACCTCCAGCACGTTCATCTCCCAGCGGGCGGTCATCGGCCGCGCGGACAGCCGCCGGATCTCGGTCTCCAGCCGGGCGGGCGGCACCCGCGCCTTGGCCCCGATGGCCCGGATGCCGTTGCCCAGTTCCAGCACCGCGCCATTGATCAGGTCGGTCTTCTGCCGCGGGTCCAGCGCGGTGTCCGCGGCGACGAACTGGATGGCCTCCAGTGCGTTGTAGCCCCGGTGCACGGCCTCGAAGGTGCTGTTGTCCCGCAGTTGCGCGATCTCCTTGCCGCACTGGTCCCAGGCGGTGTAGCTGATCACGGTGGCCGGCCAGGCGCCGGAGCGGCGGAAGAAGGCGACCGCGGCGGCGTTGCGGGTCAGCTCGGCGTAGATCAGCCTGCCCGCGGTCCTGGCCTCGAAACTGGTCCGCAGCATCGACCCGACGGCGGTGACGATCCCGCCGCCGATCAACGCCACCAGCGCGATGACGACCTGGGTGGTGTCCAGTTCCACCGGGGCTCAACGGGGTGGGCGGTGGGCCCGGAGCAGGGCGGCCAGGTCGGTGCCAGGGTCGGCCAGGACCTCGGCGCTGACCGGGATCTCGTTGAGGACCAGCTTGCGCCCGTGCAGCACGTCCCGCGGCCGGTTGAGCGCGAGCACCGCGCGGACCAGGCCCTCGCGCAGGTAGAACACCGAGAACCGCAGCTCGTCCACCTCGCCGCGGACCACCTCGGTGCAGCCGCGGCCGAGCTGGCCGACCGCCTGGATGTTGTGGCCGTACTGGTCGGTCCAGAACCACAGCGGGTCCACCAGCGGCGCGGGTTTGCCGATCATGTTGGTCGCGGCCGAGGCGCCCGCCTTGACCGCGTTGTCGAAGTGCTCCACCCGCAGCCTGCGCCGGAAGGTCGGGTTGTACTGCGAGGCGACATCCCCGGCGGCGAAGACGTCGTCGGCGTTGGTGCGACCGAACTCGTCGACCACCAGCCCGTCGGCGATCTCCAGGCCGGTGTCGGCGAAGGGATCGCAGTTGGGCTGCATGCCCAGGGCCGCCAGCACCACATCGCAGTCCAGCCGGGACTTGTCGGTCTGCACCACCAGCCCGGACGGGGTCTCGGTGACCGTGCGGATGCGCTCCCCCGTGCGCAGTTCGGCCCCGTTGTCCCGGTGGATCTCGGCCAGCACCCCGCCGAGCCGGTCGCCGAGGTCCCGGTTGAGCGGTCCGGCGCGCATGTCGACGAGGGTGACCCGCAGGCCGCGCTGCCGGGCCGCGGCGGCCACCTCGCAGCCGATGAACCCGGCGCCCAGGATCACCAGGTGCTGCCCCGGTTTCAGCTGCTCGCCCAGGTGCTGGGCATCGGCCCTGGTGCGCAGGTAGAGCAGCCGGTCGCTGCGGGGGCCGGGCAGCAGGCGGGCCCGGCCACCGGTGGCGATCAGCAGCCGGGAGTAGGGCAGGTCGCGGCCGCCTGCCAGCTGCACCCGGCGGGCCTTGGGGTCGATCCGGCGCACCCGGGTGTCGAAGAGCAGTTCGATCTCGTTCTCCTGGTACCAGCCGGGCTGCCGGGTGTGGATGCCGGTGGACCCTGACTCGTTGTCCAGCAGGTATTTCTTGGACAGCAGCGGGCGTTCGTAGGGGTACTCGGCCTCATCGCTGACGACGGTGACCTTGCCGTCGTAGCCCTGTTCGCGCAATGTGCCGACCGCCGAGGCGGCACAGGCTCCGCCGCCGATGACCACGATGCCGGGTTTTGGCTTTCCGAACAGGCGCATTCGCCCTCCAAGGGAATCGCCGAAAACTCTAGACCCGATCGACCGGCCAGGAAAAGCAGCTGTGACTTATTGATCTTACCTCTACCGAGGGTCCCCCAGCAGTGTTACCGCGTTGTCTAGCCAACTGGTGACGCGGTGTATAAAAACGCATTCTCGCCACCTGATGGGGTGAGGGGCCTCACTCCACTGACGGCGGTTACGCCCCGTTCTTCCCCGGGTCGACAATATGCGTGCACCTCCAGACGGTTCGCCGAGTGCGACAGTCTTGAGAATGGAGTCACGTTGACGCGAGTGCTCTGCGTTGTCAGCGGCTCACGCCCGGATTCCGCCGGGTATTGGGCCTCCGATCTACTGATACCGATCCGGTGTTTCCGCCGGGCCGGCGTCGACTTCACGATCGCCACCCCGAATGGCGATCTGCCGCAGCCGGATTCGGAAAGCCTGACACCCGCCTGGCACCACCATTGGGCGGACATCGCTTTTGTCCGCGCACTGATCCGCACATTTCGGGACAATGCCGAATGGGTGCGGTTGACCAGGAGCCAATGGGCCGAACTCAACCTGCCCGCGGCCCGGTCGATACACGCGGCGATGATCGAGGCCGGGGTGCCCGCCCTGGATGCCTGGCCACGCCTGGGCCAGGCCGTGGACATCGCCCGGCGCACCGGCCGCGACCTGGCCGAGGTGCTCGCCGAGACCCGGCTGGCCGACCCCCTCGACCCCGGGACAGTGCAGGCGGAGATCGAGCAGGTCAGCGCCGAGGCCGGCACCACGGCCGAGGCCACCGCGGCCGCCATTGGGGCCGAGCCGGAGCTGAACGCGCCGAGCGCGCTGGCCACGCTGACCGAGGCCGGGGTGCTGGCCTTCGACGCGCTGCTGCTGCCCGGCGGACGCGGGGTGTGCGCCGAACTGGGCGCGGATGCCGAGGTCGGCCGGGTGCTCCGGCTGTTGCACGCGGCGGGCCGCCCGATCGGCGCGCTGGGTCAGGGCCCGGCCGCGCTGCTGGCCGCCGGGCCGCGGCCGGACGGGCACTGGTGGTTCGAGGGCCACCGGCTCACCGCGCTCAGCAATGACGAGGCCAGGCAGCTGCCCGGGGCCGCCGAGGCCACCGAGCCGGAGTCCGCGCTGAAGCAGGCAGGCGCGCTGTTCGAGGAGGGCCCCGGCTCCTGGACCGCGCACCTGGTAACCGACCGCGAGCTGCTGACCGGCCAGAACCCGGAATCGGCCGGGCCGGTGGCGCATGCCCTGCTCACCCGCCTCGGCCTGCCCGGCTGCCCACCCCCGGCCGCACCCGCGCCCCCGGCCAGGGGTGGACAGCTCCCGGAGACCCTCGGCGGCAGGCTGGCCCACCACCTCGGTCACCGCGACCTCGACTCGGCCCTGGCCCTGTTCGACCCGGCGGCCACGGTGTGCCTGGAACCGCTCGGCCTGGACGGACCGGTGCGCACCGTCGGCCGCTCCTTCCTTGGCCAGCTGCTGCACGCCTTCCCCGACCTGCGGCTACGGCCCCGGTCCGGGTTCGCCGGGGACGGCGCCGAGGTGCTGGAGCTGTCGATCGGCGGCACCCAGTTCGCCGCCTTCCTCGGCGCGCCCGAACAGCGGCGGCACATCGAGTTCCGCACCGCCTGGGTGCTCGACCACGACGGCGAACGGATCACCGCCTGGGACGCGCGCTGGTGCCACGGCCTGCTGCTGCGTGAGCTGGGCGTCCAGCACACCGCACTGCCCGAGCCGATCGAGGTGCCGGCATGACCGCCCCCGCGAGCACCCTGGCGACAGCGTTCTTCGCCGCCTTCGCCCGGCACGACACCGAGGCGATGGTGGCCCTGTGCGGCACCCGCGCCCGCCTGGACTATCCCGCTTTCGAAATCCCTGGCAAAACCAAGGTACTGCGTGCCGACGGACACGTCCGCACCATTGGCAGGCCGTTGTGGAGCGGACTCATCATGGCCTTTCCCGATCTGACCGTCGACCTCCGCGGCCTGGTCTCCGACCACACGGCCACGGTGGCCGCGAAAGTGGTGCTCGCGGGCACCCAGAAATTGCCGTGGGGAAACATACCCTGCCAGGGGCGCGGTTTTGAGTCCCGGCAGTTGTTCATCCTGCGCATGGCCGCCGACGGCTTGATCGGGGCGGTCACCGCGTACTGGTGCAACAGCGACCTCGGGCGTCAGCTCGGCTATCACGAAGTCAACTGAACGGAGGCCGGTGATGGCCGTCATCAACCGCGAGGAATGGGACCCGATCCTGCGTGATGTCGAATGGGACATCAGCTACGTCGACCGCGATATGATCTACCCGGAATGGCTTTCCGGCGGCGGCGAGGTGCCCGAAGCCGACTGGGATAGATGGCGGGAGGATTACCACACCACGTTCCGGGATTACGCCACCTCGCAGGCGGAGAAGGAGACCGCGGCCTACGCGGTGATGGAGGCCATGCGCCGCTCCTCGGTCTATGACGACCTGACCGAGGGCTGGAAGTCCGCGACCAAGATGCACTTCGGCGGCGTGTCCTCACTGGAGTACCTGGCCGCGCTCGGCGAACTGCGGATGGCCCGGTTCGGCCTGTCCGGGTCCTGGCGGAACATGGCCGTCTTCGGCGTGCTGGACGAGATCCGGCACACCCAGCTCACCCTGGCCCTGGCGCACACCTTCATCCACCTGGACCCGCAGTACGACTGGGCGCAGAAGGCCTATCACACCGACAACTGGGTCACCATCGCCATGCGCTGCCTGCTGGACCGGATGATCTCCTCCGCCGACGCGGTCGAAGTGGCCGTCCAGTTGCCCTTCACCCTGGAAAGCGGCTTCACCAACCTGCAGTTCGTCGCCCTGTCCGCCGACGCGCTGCGGGCCGGGGACATCGGCTTCTCCAACATGGTCGGCTCCATCCAGACCGATGAGGCCCGGCACGCCCAGCAGGGCGGACCAACCCTGGAGATCCTCCTCGAACACGACCCGGTGCGGGCCGAACGGTTGATCCACAAGATGTTCTGGCTCGCCGCCAGGGCCTTCGCCGCGCTGACCGGGCCGGTGATGGACTACTACTCGCCACTGGAGAGCCGCACCCACTGCTACCGGGAGTTCATCGAGGAGTGGGTGGTCGGGCAGTACAAACGCTCGCTGGCCGACTACGGCATCGGCACCCCCTGGTACTGGGACGACTTCATGCAGGGCCTGGACACCTGGCACCACGGCATGCACCTGGGCTTCTGGCTGCTGCGCCCGACCGTGTGGTGGAACAGCCCGGCCGGGGTCTCCGATGACGAACGGGACTGGCTGCGGGAGAAATACCCCGACTGGCAGAACCTCTTCGGCGCCAAGTGGGATCTGATGGCGGGCAACCTCCAGCGCGGGGTGACCGCGGCCGGCGGGCTGACCACGCTGCCGTGGCTGTGTTCCAACTGCCACCTGCCCAACCTGTGCCCGACCCGGGGCTACGACGGGCGGCGGCTGGTGCGGGACTGGTCGTTGCGGCACAACGGCCGCACCCACCACTTCTGCTCCAGGGCCTGCCGCCAGTACTGGTGGGACGACCGGGACACGCTCAACCTCAACACCCTCACCGACCGGTTGCTCTTCGGCGAGATCCAGCCGCCGGACCTGCCGGGTGTGCTGGCCTACATGGGATTGGACGCCCAGTCCATGGGTTCGGACGCCACCGGTGAGTCCTGGATCGCCGAGTACGGCCGGACCGGGGCGGGGGTGGCCTGATGTCCGCCGAAGCGGTCCCGGTCAACGCCATCTTCGAGGGCGACTTCCTGCAACTGCTGATCGTACTGTCCACAGTGGACACGATGACCGAGGTCGCGGCCAAGATCGCCGTGCACTCCGAGGGACTGCGGCTGCCCGCCCAGGACCGGGCCAAAGTCGTGTACCACCAAGGCAAACCGCAACCCGCCGAGGCCACCGTGGCCGACTGTGGCATCGCCGCCTTCGACCACCTGCTGGTGGCCTACCAGGAGCAGTCGTGAACCCGCCGGTCGGCCCGGTGCTGCTGCGGCTGGCCGACACCGACCGGGTGCTGGCCGCCATCATCGAGGACAACCCGGAGATCGAGGTCGTGGTGCGGGACCAGGGTTCCTACCTGCGGGTGGAAGGGCCGGGGTTCCTGCGGTTGCGGCTGGCGACCCTGCGCGAGCACGTGGACCAGCACTTCGAGCTGCGCATGCTGGAGGCGATGACCACCTCCTTCGCCGGGCGCATCTCCATCAGCAGCACCGCGGTGCAGTGGTCCTTCCGCACGGACAGCTCCGGAGAGGCGAGCCCATGAGTCCCCTGCGCACCTGGAGCGCGCTGGCCCAGAACCGGCGCAAGCCCAGCGAATACGAGATCGTCAGCCACGAAACCAACTACACCACCCGGCGGATCCGGTCAGCCCCCCTCGAACAGAGCCCCACCTCCCCCGCCAACCTGTGGCTGACCACCTACCGCGACCAGTCCCGGTTGCAGACCTCGGACTGGAGCGCCTGCCGCGATCCGGACGCGCTGACCTACCGCCGCTACGTCGCCGAGGCCCGCGACCGGGAGACCGCGGTGGCCAGCCTGCTCTCGGAATTCGCCGACGCCGGACACGACGCCACGCTCTCCGCCCAGTGGCGGCAACGGTTGCGGCTGCTGTTCACCACCACCCGCTACTACTGCCACGCCGCCCAGCTGCTCCAGTCCTACCTCGCGCTGCTGGCCCCCACCTCCTACCTGACCAACGCGGCCTCCTTCGCCATGGCCGACCAGCTGCGGCGCACCTCGCACATCGCCTACCGCACCAGGGAATTGCAGACCGCCTGGCCCCTGGACGGGTTCGCCAGCACCGAACGTCACCTGTGGCAGTCGGATCCGGCCTGGCAGCCCGCGCGCCGTGCGATGGAGGAGGCGCTGGCCACCTACGACTGGGGCGAGGCGTTCACCACCGCCAACCTGGTGCTGCTGCCCACCCTGGACGCCCTGCTGCTCGACGGCCTGGGCGCCGCCGCCAAGGAGGCGGGCGACCAACTCACCTGGTTGCTGCTGGAGAACCTGGCCGCCGACTCCGCCCGGCGAGACCGCTGGAGCGCGGCCGTGGTCGGCTACGCCAGTGCCCGCAGCCCGGTCGCCGCCGAGGCCATCGCGGAATGGGCGCGGGCCAGGGCGCCGCTGGCCGACACCGCGGTGCGGGCGCTGGCCACCGTGCTCGAACCCGAGGACCCCGACGCGGCCGAGGTGCTCGCCCTGGGCTGCACGGCCGCGCGCACCGCGCTGTGGGCACGGGCCGGGGTGCTGGCGGTACCGCGGTGAGCGCGCCGGAACAGGTGGCCGGGCGGTGGGTCAGCGCGCTGCCGGCGGAGGACCTGTGGGAAGGCGACATGACCGGGGTGGAACTGGCCGGGCACAAGGTGTTGCTGGTCAACCTGGACGGCGAGGTGTGCGCCTACCGCAACCAGTGCCCGCACCAGAACTGGCCACTGCACGAAGGCGATCTGGACGGCGACACCCTCACCTGCGGCAACCACCTGTGGGAGTTCGACGCGCGCAGTGGCCGCGGCCTCAACCCGGCCACCTGCGCGTTGCAGCCCTACCCGGTGCGGGTGGACGAGGGCGTGGTGTGGGTGGAGTTACCGCCGTGCTCCTCGTCGTAGGCGGCGGGGTCGCGGCCGCCAACTCCGCGGTCGCGGCCCGCCAGTTCGGCTACCCGGGCCCGATCACCGTGCTGTCCAGGGAAAAACTGGCGCCCTACGACCGGACCCCACTGTCCAAACAGGTCCTCCTGGACGGCGACCTGACCGCACCCACCCTGCCGGTGGACTGGACCGGCCTGGACATCACACTGCGCCTGGACCAGACCGCGACCGCGCTGCACGACGGCGTGGTGGAAACCGAACGCGGCCGTTTTCCTTACCGCCACTTGGTGATCGCCACCGGCGCGACACCCATCCGGCTGCCCGGCGCCGGAATGCCGTACCTGCTGCGCACGCACGCGGACGCCTGCCGGTTGCGCGGGCTCATGGCGCAGGCCGGGGATCTGGTGATCGTCGGGGCCGGGTGGATCGGCGCGGAGGCCGCCACCGCCGCCCGCGCGCTGGGCTGCCGGGTCACCGTGCTGGACGCAGGCGCGGCGCCGCTGGACGAGCTGGCCGGTGTCGAGGTGGGCGCGGTCTTCGCCCGCTGGTACACCGAGAACGGGATCGACCTGCGGCTCGGGCAACGGGTGGCCGCGGTCGAACCGGACGCGGTGATCACCAGCACCGGCGAGGTGTTCCCGGCCACCGCCGTGCTGGTCGGTGTGGGCGCCCGGCCCGCGGTGGACTGGCTGGCGGGCTCGGCGGTCCGGGTCGACGGCGGCGTGCTGGTCGACCCGCACCTGCGCACCAACCTCGACGGCGTCTACGCCGCGGGCGACGTGGCCAGCTACCACTCGCGGCGCTATGCCCGCCTGCTGCGCTGCGAGCACTTCGACGACGCGCAGAACTCCGCGGTGGTGGCTGGGCAGAACCTCAACGGCAAGGACAGCGTCTACGATCCGGTGCCGTATGGCTGGTCCGAGCAGTTCGGCCACCGGGTGCAGTTCCTCGGCCACCACGACCCCGGCGACGAACTGCGCTGGCGCGGTGCGCCCACCGACTCCCGGTGGAGCGCCTGCTGGCTGCACGAGGACCGGCTGCGCGCCATCCTGGCGGTCAACGCACCCCAGGACATCCTGCACGCGCGCAAGATCATGCAGCAGAATTTACCGCTGGACCCCGCCCGGCTCGCCAACCCCGGCATCCCGCTGAAGCGCGCCGTCACCTGATCAACCAGAGCACCCCGCGCTACCGTGCTGCCATGACCGACACCCCGGCCACCACCGTCATCGCCCGCGACGGCGTGCACGAGATCGAGATCCAGCGATCCCGGTTCCGGTGCAGCCTGGCCAGGGTGGCGACCGAGGAGGCCGCGGCGGAGTTCGTCGCAGGCGTGCGCAAGCAACACTGGGACGCCAGCCACAACTGCTCGGCGTTCCGGCTCGGCTCCGGCGCGCAGCGCTCCAGCGACGACGGGGAACCCGCGGGCACGGCGGGGGTGCCGATGCTGGAGGTCCTCGCCCGGCGGGAGCTGACCGATGTGGTGGCGGTGGTGACCCGGTACTTCGGCGGCACCAAACTCGGCGCGGGCGGGCTGGTCCGGGCCTACGGGCGGGCAGTGTCCGAGGCGGTGGACGCGGTAGGCACGCTGCGCCGGGGACGATTCCGCACCCTGGAGATCAGCGCCGCGCACGCCGAGGCAGGGCGGCTGGAACACACGTTGCGCGCCGCCGGACACCGGATCGCCGAGGTCGGGTACGACAGCAGCGTGCGGCTCACCGTGCACGTGCCCGAGGCCGGGGTGGAGGCGTTCCGGCAGTGGCTGGCCGAGCAGACCGCGGGCACCGTCACCGCGACCACCGGCGGCACCGTCGAACTGGACCTGCCGCCTGCGCGGTAGCCGCTGTCCGGCCGGGCACCCTTTGAGGCAGTCAGTCCACCGATCGGTTGACCTCACCCGCGCGCGCCCCGACTCTCGGTCACGAGCTGGGAGGTGGCGCGGATGGGCAATCCGCCTCGGCAGGCCGCGGCGCCCGACTACACCGGCAAGGGTGTGGTGGTGGGGGTGGTGGACAGCGGGATCGACGTGCATCACGCCGCGTTCCGCACCAGTCCGACCGGGCCGACCCGGATCGTGCGGTTGCTTGATCAGGTCATCACCACCCGGCAGACCCTCGGCCACGACGGGCCGGTCGCGCCAGGGTCCACCGTGCGGATCAGCTGGACGGTGCCCGGCGCGGCGCAGGGGTTCCACACCGATGTGCTGACCTTCCCGCTGACCAAGGAGACGTTGCAGGCCCAGCTGGTCCAGCCCGGCCGGATCCCGGCCGCCGACGTGCAGGTCAGCGGCGGCCCGTTCCCGGACCAGGCCCTGGTCATCGACTTCATCGGCACCTATGCCGCGGCCACCTTCGATCCCTACAGCCTGGACTCGATCGGGGTGCAGCCCGGCGGCTCGAACTGGAAGCCGACCATCAAGTTCGGCCGGGAGTACACCCAGCAGGAGATCAACACGGCGCTGACCGGCGCGGTGGACCCGTTCTACTCCCGGGACGGCGGCTCCGGGCACGGCTCACACGTGATGGGCATCGCCGCGGGCAGTTCGGTCGAGCTGGACGACTCCTCCAGCGCCGACACCGTGGTAGGCATCGCCAAGCAGGCCGAACTGGTCGCCGTGCGCACCAGTCTCGGTGATGACACCGAGATCGTCGACGCCATCCGGTTCATCCTGGACCAGCCGTGGCGAGCCCCTGGCACCGCGGCCAAACCGGCCGTGGCCAACCTGAGCATCGGCGGCAGCGACGGTCCGCACGACGGCACCAGCAAGCTGGAACTGGAGCTGGACAAGCTGGTCGCGGGCACCAAGGGCCGGGTGATCGTGGTGGCGGCTGGCAACGAGGCCGCCAAGGTCGAGGACGATGACCTCTACCGCAAGAGCACCACGCAGCCTCGCGGCGGCATGCACACCGTGGGCACGGTGCCCGCCAACACCGAGGCCAAGCACACGATCATCGTGCCGGACAACCACACCCAGCTGCTGGAGCTGCACGTCTGGTACAGCGGTCCCGGCCGGATCTCCCTGGACCTGGCCGTCCCGCTGCCCGGTGGCGCCCCTGGCCGCTTCCCCGGGTTCGGGCCCACCCTGGCCACGCCGATCGTCCCCGGCACCGGACCCGATCCGGCAGACGGGAAGTTCCCGGACCCGCCACCGGTGGCGGTGACCCTGGCCGGGCACGCCGTCCAGGCCTCCTCCACGATCAACAACCTGCCCAGCGGCAAGCGGCACATCTGGTTGAAGGTCCGGCCGCGCGCCAACGGCACCCTGCTGCCCGGGAACTGGCTACTGGTGTTGCGGCAACTGGAGAACGCCGGCACCCCGTACCACGTCTGGGGCATGTACACCGGGCAGGACCGGCACTTCATCTTCGAGTTCGACAAGCAGGAACCGACCACCACGGTGGAGAACCCGGGCACGGCCCGCAATGTGATCACCGTCGGCGCCTACCACGGCCCGACCGGCACCCGCGGTGAATTCTCCGGCCGCGGCCCCACCACCGACGTCCGCCCCACCCCCAAACCCGATGTGAGCGCGCCGGGCATCGCCATCCTCTCCGCCAGGGCAGGCGCCAGGGGCAAGGGCAAGGAGCGCTACGTCGAGCACAGCGGCAGCAGCCAGGCCGCCCCGTATGTGACCGGGGTGGTCGCGCTGATGCTGGAGGCCAACGGAAACCTCGGCCACGACAAGATCGCACAGTTTCTCCGGGAGACCTGCGACAAGCCGGACGGCGTGCCGGATCCGCCGCCGCCGGACAGTGGCTGGGGCGCGGGGAAGGTCAACGCGGAGAAGGCGGTGGACAAGGCCAAGAACAGCACCGGCGCCGCGCTGACCACGGACGAGCCGCTGGTGCTGCCCACCGCCGCCTACGCCACCGCCCAGGAACCGGTGACCGAGTTGCTGGCGGCGTTGCGGGCCAGGGTGGAGCACACCGAGGCCGGGCGGTTGCTGGGCAAGCTGATCGGCACCCACGCGCCGGAGATCCAGGGCCTGATCCACCTGCACCGGCGGCTGCTGGTGGCCTGGCTGCGGCTGCACGGTCCGCAGCTGGTGCGGCTGGCCCTGCACAGCGCACAGTGCCACCGGATCCCGATTCCGGCGCGGCTGGGCGGCAAGCCGGTCGCGGCCGGACTGGCCCGGTTGCTCGACGAGCTGATCCCGTTCGCCGGACCGGAACTGCGGGCCGACATCGCGCAGTACCGGGAGTTCGTGCTCGCCGTGCCAGGGGTGCCAGCCGAGGACTACGACCAGCTACCCCGGAATGAGGCGTGATGTCCGCCGGAACCCTGGAACTGCTCGCCCGCGAACTCGGCGAGGCGTTGCGCCCGTTGGCCGATCGGCTCGCGCCGGAGACCAGGGAGCAGTTCCTGCTGAGCGAGCTGGGTGTGTGGGCGCCGGACGGGCTGGGCAGCGCGGCCGGGGCCATCGGCACGGTGGTGGTGCAGGCCGGTGGGCTGGCGCCGATCGTGCAGCGGCTGGCCGGGGCGATCAACTCCGGCGACGCCCCCGCGATCCTGGCCGAGGGCGTGACCCTGATCGGGGCGATCAAATCCACGCTGAGCGCGGTGGACGCGCTCGGTCCGGCGCTGGAATCGGTGGTGTCGGCGGCCGCCGGGCTCACCCCGGCGCAGAAGGAACGGCTGGTCCGGGCGGTCCGGGCACTGCCAAAGCGGCTGATCGACTACGCCGCGGTCACCCACCTGGAACGCACCAACCACACCCTGGCCGACCTCCTCGCCGTGCTGGGCATCGTGGACCGGGTGGCGGTGCCCGCCGATCCGGCCGATCCGACCGTGGTGCCGGTGCGCTACCGGGTGCTGCACTTCGACCGGCTGCTCAAACTGGTCACCGATCCGGCGACCATGCTGCGCGAGGCGCTCGGCTTCGGCGAGCCGGACTTCGACGGCTCCGAACTGTTCATCCGGCTGGCCAACTACCTGGCCGCCCAGCACCGCGGCTTCCAGCACCTGACCTTCCCCGGCGGCGGCCGCGGCTTCCAGGCCGAGGGCAGCACCCTGACCGTGGACCCCGGCAGCACTCCCCCGTCGCTGCGGCTGGACACCCAGGCCCAGACCACCGCCGACTTCACCCACACCGTGCAACTCGGTCCACTATGGACACTGAAGTTCACCAGCCGCTCCCGGCTGACCGGCCGGGTCCAGGGCCGGATCACCCCGCCGCTGGCCATCTCCATCGAACCCGGCGCCGGTGGCGTTCTCGACGCCGAGGTGTCCCTGGAAGCCAAGCGGCCCAACGACGAACCCATCGTGCTGCTCGGCCAGACCGGCGCCTCCCGGCTGGAGATCGCCCGGTTCGCGCTCGCCCTCGGCCTCCAGGTGCAGGCAGGCTCCGGCGCGGAACCGACCGTGCAGCTGCGCCTGGACGGCGGGCGGGTGGTCATCGACCTGTCCAAGGCGGACGGGTTCATCAAGACCATCACCCGCGGCGCGAAGATCGAGTCCGGGTTCGAGCTGCGGGCGCTGTGGTCGCCCTCGACCGGATTGCGTTTGGAGGGCAGCGGATCACTCGACCTGGCGCTGCCGATCAACGTCGGACTGGGGCCGATCGAGATCACCACGCTGTTCATCGGGGTGGGCATCACCGGCGACGCGGCACCGGTGGAGCTGTCCGGCTCGTTCAAGGCCGAACTGGGGCCGATCAAGGCGACCGTGGAACGGCTCGGGGTGATCGCGGACGTCCGGTTCCCCGGCGGCGGCGGCAACCTCGGGCCGGTGGATGTGGGCTTCCGGTTCAAGGCGCCCAACGGGATCGGGCTCTCGGTGAACGCCGGACTGATCGCCGGCGGCGGGTTCCTCTACGCCGACCCCGATCGCGGCGAGTACGCGGGCGCGCTGTCCCTGGAGTTCGCCGGGTTCATCGAGCTGAACGCGATCGGGTTGATCAGCACCCGGTTCCCGGACGGGGACAGCGGATTCTCGCTGCTGATCGTGATCGCCACCGAGTTCGGCGGCGGCGGGATCCAGCTGGGCTACGGCTTCACCCTGCTCGCGGTGGGCGGGCTGATCGGGCTCAACCGGGGCATGGACCTGCAGGCGCTGACCGAGGGCGTGCGCACCGGGTCCATCGAGTCGGTGATGTTCCCCCAGGATGTGGTGGCCAACGCGCCGCGGATCATCTCCGACCTGCGCCGGTTCTTCCCGCCGGAGAAGGGCCATTTCCTGATCGGCCCGATGGCCAAGATCGGCTGGGGCACACCGACCCTGGTCAGCGTCTCGCTCGGGGTGATCGTGGAGATCCCGCCGGGCACCATCGCCATCCTGGGTGTGCTCAAGTGCATCCTGCCGCACAAGGCGTTGCCGCTGATCCAGATCCAGGTGGCCTTCGTCGGCGCGTTCGAGCCGGACAAGTCCCGGCTCTGGTTCTACGCCCAGCTGTTCGACTCGCGCATCCTGACCATGACCATCGACGGTGGGATGGGCCTGCTGGTGGCCTGGGGCGACCACCCCGAGTTCGTGCTGACCGTGGGCGGTTTCCACCCCTCCTTCACCCCGCCGCCGCTGCCGTTCCCGGTGCCGCCGCGGCTGTCGGTGGACATCCTGAACCAGCCCACCGCGCTGATCCGGGTCTCCGGGTACTTCGCCATCACCAGCAACTCCGCCCAGTTCGGCGCCAAAGCCGAATTACGCCTGGGGTTCAGCGATTTCGGCCTGCACGGGCATCTGGCCTTCGACGCGTTGTTCCGGTTCTCCCCGTTCTCCTTCGTCATCTCCATCTCCGCCGGGGTCAGCCTCAAGGCGTTCGGAGTGGGCCTGTTCGGCATCGACCTGCGCTTCCAGCTGGAAGGCCCCGCGCCGTGGCGGGCCGCCGGGCGGGGCTCGATCTCGTTGCTGTTCTTCGAGATCTCCGCCGACTTCGACATCAGCTGGGGCGAGAAACGGGACACCACACTGCCGCCGGTGTCCGTGCTGGAACTGCTCGGCACCGAACTCGGCAAAACCGAGGGCTGGGAAACCCGGCTGCCCGCAGGCGGCACCAGGGCCCTGGTCACCCTGCGCACCCTGGACCCGGCGAACCCCCTCGACAACCTGGTGCTGCACCCGTTGGGCAGCCTGTTCATCCGGCAGCGGGCGCTGCCCCTGGACGTGCGCATCGACAAGGTCGGCCAGCAGGCGCCCAGCGACGGCAACCGGTTCACCTTCGAACCCAAGCAGGACAGCGGCCTGCGCCGGGTGGCCAGCACCGGCGAGAAGTTCGCCATGGCCCAGTTCCAGCAACTGGCAGACGCCGAGAAGCTGTCCCGGCCAGCCTACGAAACGCAGAACGCGGGCCTGGAACTGGCCGCAGGAGACGCGAACCTGCTCAGCTCACTGGTGGTGCGGCGCAGCGCGCGGTACGAGGAGATCATCACCGACAAGAAGCGCGGTATCCCGGGGGTGGCCAGGATGTCGGCGGCCGAGGCACTGGCCACGCCAGTGCGCAAGCGGCTGGTGAGCATCAGCCCTGCGGTGTTCGAGCACCTGATCGCGGGCAGCAGCACCGCCCGCTCCCCGCTCTCGGCCCAGCGGGCCACCCAGTTGCAGCCCTTCGCCGCCACCGACACCGTGCGGATCCAGGACCAGCGCTACGTCATCACCAAAAAACGCGACAACGCCCAGGCGTTCCCGCCACTGGGCGCACCACTGCGCGAACCGGAATTCCGCAGCCTCACCACCGCCAGGGACGCACTGGCCGAGTGGACCAAGGCCGACCCCCGGCTGGCGGACACCCTGCACGTCATCCCACTGGCCGAACTCGCCGGTCCGCTCGCCGCATCCGGCACCTGGTCGGACTCCCCCGCCGCACCCCTGGCGGTGGCCGGGGCGGGCGCGGTCCGGCTCGGCAACGGCAAGGTGCTGCTGGTCGGCGGCACCGGCGCGGACGGCGTACCGGTGGCCGAGGCCGCGCTATTCGACCCGGTCGCGGATGCCTGGCTGCCCGCCAAACCCTTGAGCACCGCCCGCGTCCAGCACACCACCACCCTCCTGGCCACCGGCCGGGTGCTGGTCGCGGGCGGCCTGGACAGCACCGGAAAGGCACTCACCTCCGCCGAGCTGTACGACCCGATCTCCGGTTCCTGGACCACGCTGCCCGCGATGCGGGGCGCCCGCGCCGGGCACACCGCGACCGCGCTGCCCGACGGCTCCGCCTTGATCACCGGCGGCCGCGACACCCGCACACTGTCCACAGTGGAACTACTTGGCGCGGACGGCAAGTGGGCCCAGGCCAAACCCATGCTGGACACCCGCACCGGCCACCAGGCCCTGTTGCGGGACAACACTGTGCTGGTGATCGGCGGCGCCTTTGCCACCGGCGGTCCGGACAGCGCCCGCACCAGCTGCGAGAGCTACGATCTGACCACCGGAACCTGGTCCGCCGCACCGGCTCTGGCCCTGCCCCGCAGCGGCCACCAGGCCACCGCACTGGGCCAGCGGGTGCTGGTCACCGGCGGCGACCCGATCGCACCCCGCCTGCAGCTGCCCGCACACCAGGACCCGCCGTACCGGCCAGACGGACTCACCGGCGTGGAAGCCTTGTCCGGCAACGCCTGGAGCCCGGCGGCCGAGCTGCCCGGCGGTCGCACCGGGCACCGGTCGGTGGCCCTGCGCACCGGTCGGTTGCTGGTCATCGGCGGCACCAGCCTGGCCGCCCGCGGCACCGGCTTCCGCAATGTCACCGCCTACGACCCGAACAGCGACACCTGGGTGGCCGCGGGCGCACTGCGCACCGGCCGCTGGGACGCCGCCGTGGTGGAACTGGGCGACGGCCGGGTCCTGATCATCGGCGGCCGCACCCACGGCGGCGCGATCACCGCCGGCACCGAGACCTACATCCCGTGACCGGGCGCATGAGAGGGAACCTGCCATGACCAGTCCCATCCTGGCCGCCGTCGGCGCCTGGAAGAGCGTGCCGGACGCGCCCGTGGCGAGCAGCTGGAACGGCCGCACCGACGGCGCGGTGCTGGTCACCGAGACCGGGAAACCGGACCGGGTGGTGATCGCGGGCGGCTCGGACGGCAGCGCCGCCGGGGCCCGCGCGGACACCGCGAGCTATGACAGCGGCACCGAGAAGTGGACCGCGCTGGCCAAGCTGACCACCGCCCGGCGGGCGCACAGCACCACCGCGCTCACCGGCGGCCAGGTCCTGGTGATCGGCGGCATCGCCGGCGGCGGCCAGTTCCCAGCGGCCGGACTGCCCACCGCCGAGCTGTACAACCCTGCCAGCAGCAAGTGGGAGCCGGTGGTCAACCAGATGGCCGGGCCGCGCTGGGGACACAGCGCGGTGCTGCTGAGCAACGGCAAAGTACTCGTGACCGGCGGCAGCACCACGCGCACCGCCAACTCCGAACAGGCCCTCAACCGGGTCGAGCTGTTCGATCCGGCGGACAAGACCTGGACCACCAAGAAACCCATGCTGGACGCGCGTACCGGGCACGCCGCGCTGCGCCTGCCCAACGGGCACGTGCTGGTGGTCGGCGGCGCGGTGCCGATCCGGCGGGACCAGGAGGCCGCGCTCGCCTACTGCGAGGTCTACAACCCGGACACCGACACCTGGACCGCCACCACCGGTGTGCTCGGCGAACCCCGGTCCCAGCACCAGGCCACCCTGGTCGGCGGCAAGGTCCTGGTCACCGGCGGCAGCGCACCCGGCATGACCCCCGACGGCGGGTTCGATCCGTTCCACCGGGCCACCGCCGAACTGTTCGACCCGACCGGCGGCGCCTGGACCCCGGTGGCCCTGCCCCTGCCCGGCGGCCGGGCCGCGCACCGGGCGATCGCGGTCAGCGGGAACCGGGTGCTCATCGTGGGCGGCACCGGCGGCGCGCGTGGGGACACCGGCTACGCCAAGGCTTTGCTGTTCAACCTGGCCACCGGCGCCTGGGACGATGCGGGCCTGCCGGAACAGGCCCGCTGGGACCTGGGCGCGGTGGCGCTCTCCGACGGGAAACGGGTCGTGGTCACCGGCGGCGTCGTACGCGCCGGGCTGACCGCGGCCACCCCCGGCACCGCCGAACTCACCGCGGTCACCGAGGTGTACACAGTGGACGGTCCGTGATGAGCGGCTACTCCTTCCTGCCCTGGCTGCGGGCCGGGCTGGCCACGCACATCGACGAAGACGCGGTGGTGCTGAACTCGCGGATCAGCATCCCGGTCGAGCTGGAGATCAAGGGCGAACCACTCAAGCCCACCGATCCCAAGCCCTTCAAGCCCGTCTCACGCACCATCGCGCTGTACGGGCCGGGCGATGTGATCGGGGTCGACCAGCGGGCCGTCTCCCGGGTCGAACCACTGCCCTGGATCACCAACTTCGAGCCGAACTACCTGGCGCACATCGAGTTCTACGAGGAGGACTTCCCCTGGCGGTACAGCCCGGACCGGCACACCGGCACCGCCGGGCGGGTGCGGCCGTGGCTGGCGCTGGTGGTGCTGGCCGGGGCCAGCAGTCCCGGCGAGGGCGATGAGTTCACCGGGATCACCGTGCCCGGCGCGCCACTGCCCGCGATCACCGTGCTGGATCCGGCGAAAACCCTGCCGCCGCCGATGGAACTGGGCGCCTGGGCGCACGTGCACGTCAACGGCGACCTGTCCGGGGCGGTGCTCGCCCCGGCCGCGGGCGGCCCCCTGGCCGCGCTGGAACGGGTGTTGCGGGAGAACCCGGACCTGGCCTGCTCCCGGCTGGTCTGCCCACGCCACCTCCAGTCCAACACCGGCTACCACGCGTTCCTGGTGCCCGCCTTCGAGAACGGCCGCCTGGCCGGACTGGGCCAGTTTCCCTCGGCCGACGCGCTCGCGCCCAGCTGGGGCGGGGCAGGTGGGCCGCTGCCCTACTACCACCGCTGGTTCTTCCAGACCGGCACCGCGGGCGATTTCGAGTACCTGGTGCGCATCCTGGAACCTCGCTTCGCCGATCCGAAGATCGCCCGCCGGGACATCGACGTCAGCCGCTCCCCCGGCTACGACCTGCCGCCGATCCTGGCCCCTACCCGCGGCCTGCTCAAACTGGGCGGGGCACTGCAAACCGACCGGCCCCTGGACATCTTCGACCGCTGGGCCGAAGCCTTCCCGCACCCGTTCCAGGAAAAGCTGGCCGAACTGATCAACCTGGCCGACGACTACCTCACCACCGCCCCGGTGCAGGCCAACGCGGGCCTGACCGCACTGCCCGAACCCGCCGACCCGGTGATCACCCCGCCGCTGTACGGGCGCTGGCCCGCGCTGACCTCCAGGCTGCTCACCGGCCGCACCGGCGAATCGCTGGTACCGGATCCGGCCAACCCGAACTGGCTGCACACACTCAACCTGGACCCGCGTTACCGGGTGGCGGCCAACTTCGGCACCCTGATCGTGCAGGACCGCCAGGAGGAGTTCATGGCCGCGGCCTGGGCCCAGGTCGGCGAGGTCCTCGAAGGCAACGCCCGGATCCGGGCCGCCCAGTTGCACCGCGAGGTCGGACACTCCTTGCAGCAGAAGCACTTCGAGCCGGAAACCCGGGAGGAGCAACTCCTGGACGACACCCCGCGCCCGGGTCGCAAGCTGACCTGGACCGCACCGGTGCACACCCGCGTCACCGCCGAGGGTGACAGCACCGAGGCAGCCCCGGCCGAACGGGTCGCGGTCGGCTTCCGGGTGGCCCGCTCCCGGATCGCGGGCGCGCCGGTGTCCCCGGCCATGCGCCGCGCCACCCGCCCCGCCTCCCGGCTGATGCGCAAGCTGTTCCCGCCACCGGCCCCCGGCGCGCTCGACGCCGCGGGTCCCAGTGCCGAGGAACTGTTGCCACGCATGGACGATCCGGCCGGGGTGACCGCGGCCGTGCCCAAGCGCAAGCCGGTCTCGCTGATCACCCCCAAGGATGTCGAAGGCACCCCGGCCTTGCTGGACGCCGATCCGAACGACCCACCGCCGGACCCGGTTCCCGGTCTGCCCAAGAACAATCGCTTCAAACTGCGCGAGCTGACCGACCTGGAGACCGACCTGCCCGGGGGCAACGACAGCGATGAGGCACTGAACTTCAAGAAGGCGATCAGCTCGCTCTACCAGGGCTGGAATGGGTCCTTCGCCGGAGCCAGGATGCCGGAACGCCCGCAGCTCGGCGTCACCGGCACCGCACAGTCCACTTTGGACAACATCCGGTCGGACAGCACCGTGCTCAAGCGGTTGCGGGACTCGGTCAAGGTGCCAGGCAGGCTCACCGGCGAGACCCCGCGACTGACCGAGGCGCTGGCCTACCCGCGGATCGACCTGCCGATGTACCAGGCGTTGCGCGACCTGGACGTGGAGGCGTTCGTGCCCAGCCTCGGGCTGGTGCCGCCGAACACGATCACCCTGCTGCTCACCGACCAGGCCTACATCGAGGCGTTCATGGTCGGCCTCAACCACGAACTCGCGCGCGAACTGCTGTGGCGGGAGTATCCGACCGACCAGCGCGGCACCCCGTTCCGCCAGTTCTGGCAGCCGATCGGGCAGCCCGGCCAGTCCAGGGAGGCCACCTACGACATCAAACCCATCCACCAGTGGCCGGCCACCGCCAAGCTGGGTGAGAACGACGCCAGGGACGCCGGGCTCGGCCGCCCGCAGGAGGAGAACCTGGTCCTGGTCATCCGCGGCGAACTGCTCAAGAAGTACCCGAACGCGGCCATCTACGCGCACAAGGCCCGCTGGCAACGGGACCCGGTCACCGGCGAGATCCTCAAGGACCAGGAACGCAAACCGGTGGACCTGGCCGATCCCAACCGGCCCAGCCCTGTCACCGAGATCCGGCTGCCGATCTATGAGGCCAAGGTGGAACCGGACCTGTACCTGCTGGGCTTCCCGCTGTCGGAGGCCGAGGCCGAGGGCCGCACCACCGATCCCGGCGAGGACGGCTCCGGCTGGTTCTTCGTGATCAAGGAACGGCCCGGCGATCCGCGGTTCGGGCTGGACGAGAGCAAGGCCGAGGACGTCGAGGTGTGGAATGACCTCTCCTGGCCGGACGTGGACAACGCGGTGCCGCCCAAGGGTTTCCTCAACCTGTCGGCCACCCCGACGGTGCCGCTGTCGGCGCAGCTCAGCGATGTGCGCGACGACGACGAGAAGGTGCCGCAACGCCTCGAAGACGTGCAGCTGCCCGCCTGGCACGCCGGGCTCAGCTCCGCCGAGTTCGCCTACATCCTCTTCCAGGCCCCGGTGCTGATGGCCGTCCACGCTCAGGAGATGCTGCCCGATGACGACGCCACTGAGTAACCGGCACCCGGTCCTGCTCGGCCCCGTCCGACTGGAAACCCGGTTCACCGCAACCGAACTGCTCATCCGGATCTACCCGGACGAGTGGGCGGTGGACAAGTTCGAGCCCAAGGTCAGCCCCGCCGAACTCGACGCCCTGGACGCCTACTGGACCGCACTGTGGCGCGCGGGCAGCAGCGCGGTGGCCCAGCAGGCCGCCTGGCGCGAACTGGCCGGGCGGATCCCACCGGGCCGGGCCACCTGGCTGCTCACCGAACGCAAGCCCGCCAACGAAACCGAGCGTCCCACCAACGCGCCCGCCGGAGCAGTCGTACTGCCGGTGGTCACCACCACGCCGGTGCCCGCGGCCGATCGCCAGCCCACCATCACCTACTGGACCGCGATCTGGCAGGCGCACGGCGACCGCGAGAAGGTCCAGGCGGCCGACCGCGCTCTGATCACCGCGGTCGGTTCCAGCCGGGCCAACGTGATCCGGTCCCGCCGACCGTCCGGAGTGGACGGTGCCGAGCTGAGTCCGAACAACACGGTGGTGGTGGCCTTCCTGGTGCTGGCCCCGTATCCGCCGGACAAGATCGCCGCCAAGTCCTGGACCACCCCGGCCACCGCGCGGCTGCTGCCGGACCGGTTCACCGTGCTCGCACTGGACGGCGACACCCAGATCTTCGAGCTGACCTCGGAACCGGTGCTCGGCCCGTTCGCGGTCAGCCCCGACCCCGGCGCCCAGGACAAACCGAAGATCAACGAAACCACCGGCGAACTGCACGTGCCGGAGGCGCTGAAGTGGCTCACCAACTTCGAGGAGGCGCACCGGCGCGGCCTGGGCGTGCGGATCGCCCGCAACGCCCGGATCGACGCCGGGATCCCGACCCTGCTGGTGTACGGCCTGCGGGAGAACCCGGACGCCGAGGGCACCGCCGCCGCCCTCACCCAGCAGCTGCAACGGCAACTGCGCAGCACCTCCGGGCTCAGCCTGCTGCCCCAGGGCACCCCGACCAACAACACCGAGCAACTCCCGGCCGGTCCCGGCGACCAGGCCGAGGCGGCCCGGCGCGCGGCTGCCGCCAGCTTCACCGCCACCGACTGGAAGTCCACAAAGGACGGACCGCAACTCGCCGCACTGCTGGGCCTCGATCTGGCCCAGCTGCCCGGTCTGCCCGGCGCGGACGGCACCGACCAGGCCGAGGCCAAGGCGGCCAACATCGCGCTGTGGCCCGCCACCTGGGGCAGTTTCCTGCGGCACACCCTGCACCCGCTGCTCGACGACGAGGCCGTGGCCAAGACACGGGAGTTCTTCGTCCGCAACGTCTCCGGCCGCGGCCCGCTGCCGGTACTCAAGATCGGCCGCCAGCCCTACGGCATCGTGCCGGCCACCGATTTCCGCGCGCTCAGCTGGCCCGCGGCCAACACCCACCGGCACACGCTCAAGAAGGTCCTGGACGCCGCGGCCGCCGACTGGGACCGGGTGGCCGCGGAGAAGGTCCAGCACCTGCACAAACCTGGCGGCGACCCGCACCAGAAGCTCCTGGACATCCTGGCCCTGCACCCGGGCTCGGCCGAGTACCACCAGCGGTACGCGCAAAGCGTGGAAGACCTGTTCAACCGGGCCAACCTGGGCGCGGCAGGCGCGGGCATCCTGGACGCGTTGCGCCGGTTGCGGATGGCCCCGCCGATCCAGGCCCTGCTCACCAAACTCGGTGCCACCAACCCGGATCCGGACCTGCTACGCAGGCTGTTCGTGGACAGCCAGCACCCACTGCTGGCCCCGCTCATCGACGACCGCCCACTGTCCGAAGAGGACCCCATCCGGGCCTACGACCTCAACGGCCGCAACTACCTGGGCTGGCTGACCGCCAACGCCAAGACCGACCTCAGCGTGATCCGCAACGAGACCGGCTTCGCCGGGACGCCGCCAGCCGCGCTGCTGTACTACCTGGCCCGGCACGCCGTGCTACTCGGTTTCGCCGAGACCGCCCGCCGACTGGCCATCCGGGCCGGGGTGGCCGACGCCACCGACCTGGCCGACCGGGACCCGTTGTTCGTGCACGTCAAGCACTTCACCACCGGAACCGGCGTGCTGGACAGCGAAAGCCGCTACCGCCGCCTGTACTCCAGCGATCCGCTGATCACCGGCAGCACCGATGTCACCGTGGCCAAACACATCAGCACCGTGCTGGCCGCCAACCCGGACACCGCCGCGCTCAAGGAACAACTCGACGCGGTAGAGGTCCTCGCGGCCACCCCGACCGCCCGGTTGGAACGGGTGCTGGCCGAACACCTGGACCTGGCCACCTACCGCCTGGACGCCTGGCGGCTCGGCCTCGCCACCGAACGCCTCACCGAACTGCGGGCGCAACCCGGTGCCGCGCAGGGTATCCACCTGGGCGCCTACGGCTGGCTGGAGAACGTCAAACCCGACCTGTCACCGAGAGACAACGGCGGCTACATCCACACCCCCTCGCCCGCGCAGGCCCGCACCGCCGCGGTGCTGCGCTCGGGCTACCTGGCCAACCGCAGCACCGAACGCGGCGAGTTCGCGGTCAACCTCAGCTCCGACCGGGTGCGGGTCGCCCTGGAACTCCTGGACGGCCTGCGCCAGGGCCAATCCCTGGGCGCGCTACTGGGCTACCGGTTCGAACGCGGCCTGCACGAAGGCCACCCCGAACGCGAACTGGACAAGTACCTCGCACCACTGCGCGCGGCCTTCCCACTGCGCTTCGGCAAGCTCGACGAGCCCGCGCCCGGCGCGCCGCCGGAGTTCGCCGAGCATGAGGCCCGGGTGGTCGTGGACGGCCTGGAACTGCACCGCTCGGTCACCAGGGCCACCGATCCGGCGCACCGCGTCTACCCCTTCGGCAAGACCGGCCTGCCGCCGAACCCACCGCGAGAAGACCTGATCGCGATCCACGCCGAGGTCGAGAACCTGCGCAATCTGCACGACGCGCTGGCCGACCTCGCGGTGGCCGAGGGCACCCACCAGGCCCTGCTCGGCAACCACGAACGCGCCGCCGCCACCCTGGACGCCTACGCCAAGGCCGGTTTCCCGCCCGAGCCCGCGATCGTGGAAACCCCGCGCAGCGGCACCACACTCACCCACCGCTTCGCCCTGCAACTGCGGGCAGGCCTGTCCCCCGGCCTGTCCGCCACCCCGCGCGCCCAGGCCGAACCCGCGGTCAACGACTGGCTGCCGCAACTGCTGCCCCGGCCGGACAACCTGGTCGCCCAGGTCACCTGGTTCGACCCGATCCGCAAGCGCGCCGACGGCCGCGTGGTGTCCATGGGCGACCTCGGCCTGCAACCCATCGATCTACTGTGGACAGTCCGGCCGGTTGGCGAGACGGCCACCCAGTCCGACCTGGAGGACCGGATCCTGGGTGCGGTGTTCAAGGCCGACACCCCGCGCCCGGACGTCCGGCCGAAGATCGAGTTCACCACCCGGGTCAACGGCCGGATCACCTTCTTCGAGCTGTCCCCGCTGATCAACGCACTGCGCACGCTGCTCACCACGGCCCGCCCGGTCCGGCCCACCGACCTGGTGCCCGGCGCGGGCGTGGCCACCGTGGACCGCGCCGCCGACACGGCGGTCACCATCCCGCGGGACCGCCCGGCCGCGGTACGCAAAGCCCTGGGCGCGCTGCTCACCAGCACCACCACCTACGGCGCCGACCTCGGCGCGCTCTACCCACCCGCCGGACCCAAAACCGCCGAGCTGCTCAAGAACATCGACACCTTCCTCATCCGCTACGCCGACCTGATCGGCGCCGCAGGCCGATTCGGCCTGGTGCGCAGCGGCTGGGGCGAACTGACCCGGTGGCGCGGCACACTGTTCGCCGAACTGCTCGCCGCCCTCGGCGGCACCGCCACACGCCTGGACCTGGTGCTCAAGGAAGCCGACGTGCTGATCACCAAGTACGACGGACTGCCAGCCGCGGCCACCGACGAGGAGCGGTTCCGGTTGCTGGAACAGGCCGAACGCCTGCTCAGCACCACCATCACCAGCCCCCGCCCCGATCGCCCGCGCACCCTGCGCACCACCGTGGGCAACCGCCGCAGCACGTTCAAGTCCACAATGGACGTCATCGCGCGCACCGCGAACACCACCAAGGTCACCCTCAGCGGCCTGTTCGCCGAAATCGCCGCCCTGCCGCCGCTGTCCGCGATCGACCCGGTGGGCCTGGACCTGACACCGTTCCAGCAGCGGGTGGTGGACTTCGGCCGCGACCTCCTGGCCAGGGCCGCCCAGTTGAACAAGGACATCGAGGACCGGAACACCCTGGCGGACAAGGCCCTGCTGGCCTACGACGCGGCGCTCACCGGACCGGACAAGGTCACCGCCGCCACCGACGCGCTCAAGGCCATGCTCGGCGAGGACGTCCTGGTCGTGCCCGAGTTCACCCCGTCCGACGAGCTGGTCGACCAGTGGCGGGACGCCCACTTCGACAGCCGCGAACTCCTCGAACACCTGGAAGCCCGGCGTTTCCCGGTGGACGACTGGCTGCACGGCGTGGCCAGGGTGCGCGAACAGCCACGCCGCTGGGAAAAGGCCGTAGCTCTCGGCGATGTGCTGTTCAGCGGCCCCGGCCTGCTCGGCATGGCGCCCTGGCGGGAACCCGCGCTCACCCCGATCCAAATGCCCTACCGGGAAAACGACTCCTGGCTCGGGCTGGAGTTCACAAAGGACAGTGCGGGCAAACCGGTGCCGATCACCGAGGACAAGGTGCTCTACACCGCGCACTACGCCACCGGCGCACTACTCGGCCAGACCAGGGCCGGGCTGCTGCTGGACGAGTGGACCGAGGTGATCCCGGCCGAGACCGAGACCACCGGCATCGCCGTGCACTACGACGGCCCCGATTCCGAACCACCGCAGGCCATGCTGCTCGTCGCGCCGCCGGTGGTCACCGACCCGCCGCAGAACTGGCAGCGCGTGCACCTGGTCAACGCCATCCGGGACACCTTCGCCCTGGCCCGCAGCCGCGCGGTGGAACCCGCCCAGCTCGACGACACCGCGTACGCGCAGCTGCTGCCGGCCACCGTGATGTCCGCGACCCGGCAGCAGATCACCATCAGCACCGATCTCGCGCTCGCCAACCTGCGCTGGAAGGCCGACCATGACTGAACCCGTGCCGTTCGACTTCCCGCGCGACCTGACCAAACGCACCGAACCCACCGTCGGCGTGTGGAACCGCCTGGAAGGCCGTCCGCGCACCACCGACTTCGACCGGGCACTGCGCGCGGAGATCCGCGATCCGCTGTGGCTGCTCACCCGGCAATGGCAACTCGGCGAGTTCCAGGCCTCCGACGGCGGCTCTCCCGTCACCGCCTCCTACACCGTGCAGGCCGCCAGCGTGAGCCGGTTCAAGCCGTTCGACGGCAATCCGGTGGAACTCCCGCCCGAGCAGCCACTGCCGGTGGAAGCACTGGCCGAACGGCGGGCACTGCGCTTCACCTCGGGCACCGAACGCGTCTCCTTCGACCTGCGCCTGGCCATTGGCCGCCGCTGGTTCAAACTGCTCGCCACCCTGCCGCTGGGACTGGGCGAACTGCTCGCCTCATTCCGGGCCCAGTACGTCAAGAAGTACCCGATCGCGCTACCGGATCCGTTGCAGGACAAGGACAGTCCGCGCCTGGCCCATCCCGAGGTGTGGGCGAGCATGCAGGCCATGGCCGGGCGCTACCTGGACGGCTACCAGCTCTACGACCACATCAAGTACCGCGGCGGCACCGCCTACGACGGCATCGAGGAACTACTCGGCCTCACCCTGCACAAGCAGGCCATCATCCGGCTGGGCCTGGAACTGCGCGACTGGTTCGACACGCTCATCCAGCAACCCGCCAACATCCAGCCCGAGCTGAAACCCACCGGTGAGGACGCCTGGGACGGCAGGCATCTGGAGCACAACTTCTCCGTCGGCACCACCCTGCCCGGCGGTGCGCAGAAAACCCTCACCGCCCGCGAATACCCCGGCGGCACCCTGGACTGGCACGCCTTCTCCGTGGACGCCAACCTCCCACTCGGCGGCACCCGACCGCCAAAACCCTTCCACCGCACGGTGTTCCCGGCCCCGGTGCGGTACGCCGGGATGCCGCTGCCACGCTGGTGGGCGGTGGAGGACGGACGCACCAACTTCGCCGCGGTCACCCCGGACAGCACCGACCTGGCCCGGCTGATCTTCCTGGAATTCGCCCTGGTCTACGGCAACGACTGGTACCAGCTGCCCTGCGACCTGCCCGCCGGATCCCTGGCCACGCTGGAAAACGTGACCATCACCGACACCTTCGGCATTCCCACGGTGGTCGAGCCCGCCAACGCGGGCCCGGACCAGGACTGGCGGCGCTGGTCCATGTTCAGCCTGGACAACCTGGGCGCCGACCCGGTGGCCGCCGACACCAGCCTGCTGCTGCCCGCCAGCGTGCCCAAGATCGCCGAGGGCCCGGCGCTGGAGGAGGTGGTGCTGCTGCGGGATGAGAACGCGAACCTGGTGTGGGGCGTGGAACAGACCGTGCGGACGGCCACCGGCGAACCCCGCCGCGGCAGTGAGATCGCCGCCGAATCCGTGGCCTGGCGGCAACGCCACCAACCCGCCCAGCCACCGGGACCGCCACTCGCCCCGGTGTCCTACGAGGTGATGAACACCGTGCCGGAACACTGGATCCCGTTCGTGCCAGTGCACCAGGACAACACCCGTCGCTCCATCCACCTGCAACGAGCCGCCCTGCCCAGCGCGATCCGCCCGGCCGACCCGGCGCAACCGCGCGCGGTGGTGCGGCCACGCACCGACCTGCTGCGCGAGGGCCTGGACCGAGGCGAACCGTACTTCGTCAACGAGGAAGAGGTCACCCAGACCGGCACCCGGCTCACGCTGTCCTTCCAGCGCACCCGCTGGCGGGACGGCCGCGTGGTGGTGTGGCTGGGCGTACGCCGCGGCACCGGCCGAGGCCAGGGCTCCAGCGGCCTCCGCTTCGACTCAGTGATCGACACCCCCTGATCCTGAGACCCCCCCGGCGTGTTGGCCGTTGTCGTACCCAGTCTTGGCCGAACTCGTACCACTTGGCCCAACCGGTACGCCCACTTGGGCCAAACTGGCGTACCAGTTTGGCCAACTCGCCGTCCACAACGGCCAACACACCGTCCAGAACGGCCAACACGGTGTGGGGGTTAGGGGGCGGACAGGGCCGCGGGGATGGGGAGGTGGCGGATGGTTTCGAGGAGGAGGTTCAGGGCGGGGCGGGGGCGGGCGCCTTGGCGCAGGACGGCGGTGATGGTGCGGGTGACAGCGGGGGTCAGTTCGCGGGTGGCGACGCGGTAGCGGTGGTCTACGGCCAGGGCGGGCAGCAGGGCCACGGACAGGCCTGCCTCCACGTGCTGCAACGTCATCAGGTAGTTGCTGAACCGGCACACCACTCGCGGCTCGAACCCGGCCTGGCGGCACAGCCGGGTGGTCACGTTGGCCATGTAGGAGCCCGGCATGTCGAAGGCCCACGGCTCGCCCGCGCAGGTGGCCAGGTCGACCGGGCCGTGCCCGGCCTGCTCGGGCGGGACCACCAGCACCACCGGGTCCACCGCCAGGGGCACCACGTCGACGTCCGGGCCCAGTGGGACCTCGACGAAGTCCGGGGTGGTGATGATCAGGTCGACCTCGCCGACCCGCAGCGCCGGGATGCTCTCGTGCGGCTCCAGTTCGAGGAGTTCGACCTCCAGGTGCGGGTGGCTGCGGGCCAGCTGGGTGGCCGCGGGCACCGCCAGGCTGTGGATCGCGCTCTGGAACGCGCCCAGCCGGACCAGCCCGGTGGGCTCCTCGCCGAGCACCCGCAGTTCGGCCTCGACGGTGTCCATGTGGTCCAGGATCGCCCGCGCGTGCCGGGCCAGCAGCTGCCCGGCCGGGGTCAGCCGCACCCGGCGGCCGGTGCGTTCCAGCAGCTGGGTGCGGGTTTCCGCTTCCAGCACGGCGAGTTGCTGGGACACGCTGGACGCGCTCTGCCTGGCCGCCTGGGCGACCGCGCGCACGGTGCCCAGGGTGTCCAGCTGGCTCAGCAGCCGCAGCCGCCACGGGTTCAACACGCTGTCATTGTTGTTCGGTTCCGCCGAACAGGACAGTCGGAATTGTGAGCTGGACCCGTTGCTCGGCCGGTCGTAGCGTCGGGGTCATGGCTGCTCCGACCACCGGTACCCCGGTCACCGAGTTCTGGGCCGACGTCGATCGGCACCTGGTCCGCTACGGCGGCACGTTCACGCCCGAGATCATCGCCAGTGCGGAGGGCAGTTTCCTGCGCACCGAGGACGGCCGCCGGATCCTGGACTTCACCTCCGGGCAGATGAGCGCGATCCTGGGCCACTCGCACCCGGCCATCGTGGACACCGTGCGCCGCCAGATCGGCACCCTGGACCACCTGTTCAGCGGCATGCTCAGCCGCCCGGTGGTCGAGCTGGCCCGCCGCCTGGCCGGTACCCTGCCCGCGCCACTGGCGAAGGTGCAGCTGCTGACCACCGGCGCCGAGTCCAACGAGGCCGCGCTGCGCATGGCCAAACTGGTCACCGGCAAGCACGAGATCGTCTCCTTCGCCCGCTCCTGGCACGGCATGACCCAGGCCGCCGCGGGCGCCACCTACAGCGCGGGCCGCCGCGGCTACGGCCCCGCCGCCCCCGGCAACTTCGCCATCCCCGCCCCCAACACCTACCGCCCCGACTTCCTCGCGCCCGACGGCACCCTGGACTGGCGGCGTCAGCTGGACTTCGGCTTCGACCTGATCGACGCCCAGTCCACCGGCAACCTGGCCGCCTGCCTGGTCGAACCGATCCTGTCCTCCGGCGGCGTGCTCGAACCCCCGCCCGGCTACTTCGCCGCCCTGCACGAGAAGTGCCGCGAGCGCGGCATGCTGCTGATCCTGGACGAGGCGCAGACCGGCCTGTGCCGCACCGGCACCTGGTACGCCTTCGAACGCGACGGCATCGTCCCGGACATCCTGACCCTGTCCAAGACCCTGGGCGCCGGTCTGCCGCTGGCCGCAGTGATCACCAGCGCGGAGATCGAGCAGGAGGCGCACGACCGGGGCTACCTGTTCTTCACCACGCACGTCTCCGATCCGCTGGTCGCCGCGGTCGGCAACACCGTGCTCGACGTGCTGGAGCGCGATGGCCTGGATCAGCGGGCGGTGCGGCTGGGCGAGGTGTTGCGGGCGGGGTTGCGGGAGCTGGCCTCGCAGCACGAAGTGGTCGGCGACGTGCGTGGCCGAGGGTTGCTGGTGGGGCTGGAACTGGTGGTGGACCGGGAGACCAAGCAGGGCTCGGACGCGCTCGGCGCGGCGGTGACCCAGCGCTGCCTGGAACTGGGGCTGCATATGAACATCGTGCAGCTGCCGGGGATGGGCGGGGTGTTCCGGATCGCGCCGGCGCTGACCGCCACCGAGCAGGAATTGGGGCTGGGGCTGGAGATCCTGGATCAGGCCATCGGCGAGGTGACCGCGAACTGGCCCTGAGCTGGTGCCCTCAGCAGGAATCGAACCTGCATCGCCGCCTTCGGAGGGCGGCATCTTCTCCGTTGGACCATGAGGGCTGAATTGCCAGCACCCCTGCCAGGACTCGAACCTGGGACCTCCGCATTCGTAATGCGGCGCTCTGTCCAACTGAGCTACAAGGGTAAAAAGAAATACATTCAGGCACACCAAATAAGAGAAGCCGCCCTTATCGGTTTCCCGATGGGCGGCTCCCTGGGCACGACGCGGTGCACGTCATGGCGGGGAGCCGGTGCTGCTTGACGAGGATCGTCGGGAGTGACGCCGCATACTGGTCATGTCCCCTCCTCGCTCGTGGTGTGCGTTCATCATTACCTACCGCCGAGGGCAGGTCAATCCCATTTCCGCAATGGATCCAAGAATCCTCCAAGAACTGTCCATGGCGACTCCGGCACGGTGCTCCCATGCGAACACACAGCAAAGTCGCGATCTTCGTCGCGATAGTCACCCTGGTCATCCTCGGCGCCGGAACACCGGCCTCCGCCGCGGCGCCGCCGCCGTTCACCGCGCACATGAAGTTCCTGCACAGCGGGAAATGCCTGGAGACCGCCAACAACACCGGGCACAACGGGGCCCGGGTCCAGCAATGGGAGTGTCTGGCGCAACCCGCCGCGTACTGGATCTTCAACCTGGACCCCGCCAGGGGCGTCTGGATCCAGCACCGGGACCACCCCGGCCAGTGCCTCAAGATCGCCGGGCCCAGCAAGGCCAACGGGGCGAGGGCCGAGCTGTACACCTGCGCCGGCCAGGCCGAGGCGTACTGGGAGTTGCGCCAGAAGGAGAACGACCCGCGGTACTTCTACCTGCGCAACGTCTACAGCGGGAAGTGCCTGCAGATCGCCGGGCGCAGCATGGCCAACGGGGCGGTCGCCGAGCAGTGGGACTGCCAGGGTCAGCAGAACGCCTATTTCAACCGGGACTGAGCACCGGCGTGCTGCCTGGGGCTGGCGTGGGCCGGTCGCCTGCGCCAGCCCCAGCCAGCGCGCTCACCGGGCCACGGGGTCAGGCCGCGCAGGATCCGGCAGTGCAGTTCCCTCAGCGGCACACCGGGATCCACGCCCAACTCGGTCACCAGCCTGGTGCGCAGCACCGCGAAGCGTTCCAGTGCCTCGGCTGCCCGGCCGGACTGCCAGAGCGCGGTCATCAGTTGCGCGGCGGCGCGTTCGTCCAGTGGGCGGGCGGCGGCCCGGGTGGTGAGGGCGGGCAGCAGCTCGGAGTGGCGGCCCTGGCGCAGGGCGAGGTCGGCGTGGTCCAGTTCGGCGATCAGGCGTTGTGCGTGCAGGGTCTCGCGCAGGCTGTTGAACCAGGGCAGGTCTACCCCGGCGCAGAACTCGCCCCGCCACAGCGCGAGCGCCTGCTCGAACAGGGTGGTCGCGAGGCCGGAGTCCGGTTCGGCGCGGGCCCGGTGGAGCAGGTCCTGGAAGCAGTGCAGGTCCAGTGCGCGTTCGGGGGTGGCGAGCAGGTAACCGTCGGTGCCGCGCTCGATCGCGGCACCGCCGGTCTGGGCCAGGATCGCGCGCAGTCTGGAGAGGTAGGAATACAGGGTGGCCCGGCTGCTGGGTGGCCGGTGCTGGCCCCAGAGGCGATCTTCCAGTACTGGCAACGGAACCGGGCGGTTGGCCTCGGCCAGCAGGGCGGCCAGGACCACGCGTTGTTTGGCGTGACCCAGGTGAATCCGGCGGTTACCCGAGTACATCTCGATCGCGCCCAGCAGAGCGAAATTCACCATGTGCAGCACACTTTCCCCCCTGGCCCATCCCCCTCCAGATTGACTGCCGCGCTACCTCGGGGTAAGGGTGCTGGCGGTCAGCTCTCGATAGATTCGCGCCATGGTGGTGACCGGGGGGCGACGCCTGCGCGTGGTGGTGCCGTTGCTGGGCGGGGTGGGGTTGTTCGAGCTGGCGGTGCCGTGCGAGGTGTTCGGCTGCGACCGGGTCGATCTGACCCCGCGCTGGTACCAGTTGACGCTGTGCCAGGCCGATCCCGGGCCGCGGCGCACCCCGGACGGGCTGCGGCTGGAGGCCCCCGAGGGCCTGGTCGCGCTGGAGGCGGCCGATCTGGTGGTGGTCCCGGCAGGCATCTCCTCACGGCCGCCGGAATCACTGCTGCACGCGCTGCGGCGGGCCCATCGCCGCGGCGCGCGGCTGGCCGCGGTGTGTTCTGGGGTGTTCGTGCTGGCCGCGGCCGGGTTGCTGGAGGGGCGCACGGTGACCACGCACTGGATGTACGCCGAACGGCTGCGCCGGGACTACCCGGGCATCAGGGTGGCGGAGAGCGCGCTGTACACCGACGACGGCGACATCCTCACCAGCGGCGGCACCGCGGCCGGGATCGACCTGTGCCTGCACATCGTGCGCAAGGACTTCGGCACCGCGATCGCCGCCGAGGTCGGGCGACGGATGGTGATCGCCCCGCACCGGGAGGGCGACCAGACCCAGTACATCCCACCACCCGCCGCGCCGGCGGGACAGGCCGACAGCCTGGGTTCGGTGCTGGACTGGGCGTTGCACCGGCTGCACGAGCCGTTGACGTTGCGGCAGTTCGCCGAGCGCGCCGCGATGAGCACCCGGACCTTCGGGCGGCACTTCAGCAGGCAGGTCGGCCTCACCCCACTGCGCTGGCTCAACCAGCAACGCCTGACCGCGGCCAGGGAACTCCTGGAGACCACCGACCTGACCGTGGACCGCATTGCCGAGCGCACCGGTTTCGCCACCGGCCAGCTGCTGCGCCAGCACTTCCGCCGCGCGCTGCGCACCACCCCGTCGGCCTACCGTCGCACCTTCGGCGCCTGAGCCACCAGTGGTGGGATGATGGGCGGGTGAGTTCGGATGGCAGTGCGCAGCAGCTCGACCGCGACCGCGATGAAGAAGGTCGCGCCCGAAACGCCCGCCCACGGGACGGCCTGGGCAGACCGCTACCGCACGGCGCACCCGGCATCGAGCGCCTGCCGGAGGGGGTCGTCCGCACGCCGGAGGTGACGCTGACCGAGGCGCAGCGGCTCCTTGACGCGGGCATGCCGTTCCACGCGCACGAGATCCTGGAGGACGCCTGGAAGTCCTCGGATGAGGAACATCGGATGCTGTGGAAGGGCCTGGCGCAACTGGCGGTGGGCGCCACGCACGCCGCCCGCGGCAACCGGACCGGCGCGTTCAGCCTGCTCCAGCGCGGCGCCGGGAACATCGAGGCGTACCGGCAGGATCCGCCGTACGGGATCGACGTGGCCGGGCTGCTCGGGTGGGCCCGCGCGGAGGCCGCCGAGCTGGAGCACGGGCTCGGGCAGCTGAGCACACCCCGGCTGCGGCTCACTCCCGGGGACGCCACAGCGGATACGGGATGCCGCTGAGCCGGTTGACCACCGCGCCCAGCGCGGTCAGCGCCAGCACGCTGAGCATGATCAGGACCAGTTCGGGCAGGGTGCGCATCAGGCCGAGCGCCACGATCAGCGTGGTGGCGCCCGCGGGTGGGTGGGACAGGCCGAGCAGGGACATGCCACCGCAGGTCAGGCTCAGCGCGAGGGCCGCGGCGCCCGCCCGGGGCCAGGTGAGGTGGGTCAGGTCCGGGGCGGCCTGGGTCAGTCCGAACACGGTCAGGCCGATGCCCCCGGCCAGCACGCCGATCAGGTGGCCGAGCAGGGTGTTGCGTGGGCTGGCCGGGGCGGTCAGCGGGCTGCTGAACAGCAGGTACGCCGTGGGTCCCAGGGAAGGGAACAGCAGTGGCAGGTGGGTGGCCACGGCGGCCGCGGCGATCAGCAGGGTGACCCCGAAGGTGACCAGGCCGGCGTAGACCGCCGCGCGGGTCAGCGCTGTTCCCAGCCCCGGCGCGGCGCCCTGGCCGCGACCCGCGCGCCGTCCCGGCTGCGGTAGACCACGTACGGCCGCAGCAGATAGCTCACCGGTGCGCTGAAGGCGTGCACCAGGCGGCTGAACGGCCACAGCGTGAACAGCAGCAGCCCGGTCAGCACGTGCAGCTGGAAGCTCAGTGGCACCCCGGCCATCAGCGCCGGATCCGGGTTGAGCAGGAAGATGCCGCGGAACCAGGGCGAGATGGTCGTCCGGTAGTCGTAGCCGCCGCCGACGCCGTTGGTGAGCACGGTCGCGGCCATGCCGAACAGGATCGCGCCGCCCAGCAGCACATAGGTCAGCTTGTCGTTGCCGGTGGTGGCCCGGCGCACGGCCGGCACGCGCAGCCTGCGGTAGAGCAGGATGCCCAGTCCGGCCACGGTGGCCGCCCCGGCCAGGGTGCCCATGGTCAGCGAGACCAGGTGGTACTCGTGTTCGGCCACACCCAGCCATTCGGTGACCGCCTTGGGCACCAGCAGGCCCATCACGTGCCCGCCGACCACGAACAGCAGGCCGAAGTGGAACAGCGGGCTGGCGATGCGCAGCAGCCGGGACTCGTGCAGCTGCGAGCTGCGAGTGGTCCAGCCGAACTTGTCGTGCCGGTACCGCCAGATCGTGCCGCCGACCATCGAGGCGATGGCCAGGTAGGGCAGCACACCCCAGAGCAGCAGGTCGATCGGACTGGTCATCGGGCGCCCTCCGCGCGGGTGGTGGGATAGCCGAGCAGCACGGGTTCCAGCCCCACCCGCTCCACCGGCGGGTTCGGCAGGGTGCGGATACCTTTACGGGGCACGGGAATGGTACTCAGGACCGCGTCCAGCAGCCCGGTGTACACAGTGTCCACTGTGGACACTGATTCGCGCAGTTTGGCCAGCGCGGGCCGGAACTCGGCGAGCAGGCGCTGCCCCGGATCGCCCGCGGTGGCGGCGAATTCCAGCAGCACCGGCAGGTAGTCGGGCAGTTCGCCGTCGGTGAGTGTGACGCCGTGTTCGCGATAGACCTGTTTGAGCCGGGCCAGGGACGCGCCGCGGCGGCGGGTGTCGCCGTCGGTGTACCAGGTCAGGTACAGGCAGCGGCCGGGCTTGGTGTCGAACAGCTCCACATAGCGCTGTCCGGCGGCCACCGGTCCCAGCCGCTCCAGTTCGGCCACCGCCGCGAGCACCAGGACCCGTTGCGGCGCGGGCAGTTCCCTGGCCGCCTCGGCCACCAGCGGCAGGGTCTGCCGGAGTTGCTCGTCCGGCCAGTGCAGGCACAGCGCGCCAATGCGGTGCAGCAGCCGGGTCTGCCGGGTCCTCATCGTCCGCCCTTGCGGCTCAGCGTCGGGAACAGTCCGGCCGGGCGTTCGCCGTCCCGCCACACGAACAAGTCCGTGCCGTTGCTCGCCGGACCGCCCATGCCGGGGCCGCCGTCGGTGTCCAGGCTGCAGGTGGCGGCGATGCCCTCCAGTTCGTGCGCGCGCCCGATGCCCGCGGTCGGCACCACATACCGGTCCTGGTACTTGGCGATCGCCAGCAGCCGGTACAGCGAGTGCACACTGGCCGGGGTGAGTCCGGCGGTGGCCAGTGCGCGCTCGTCGGGTTCCTCGCCCAGGTTGACCGAACGCATGTAGGCCCGCATGGCGGCCAGTTTGCGCAGCGAGGATCGCACCGGGCCGGGATCCCCCGCGGTGAACAGTTCGGCCAGGTACTCCAGGGGGATGCGCAACGCGTCGATGGCGCCGAAGAGGTTGTCCGCGTCCTCGCCGTCGAAACCGGTCTCCGCCAAGGCGTCCACCACCGGCGAGAGCGGCGGGATGTACCAGACCATCGGCATGGTGCGGTATTCCGGGTGCAGTGGCAGCGCGATCCGGTGTTCGGTGATCAGCGCGTGCACCGGGGAGCGCTGGGCGGCCTGGATCCAGTCGTGCGGGATGCCCGCCGCGGTGGCCGCGGCGACCACCTCGCGGTCGTGCGGATCGAGGAAAACCCCCAGCTGCGCTTCATAAAGCTGCTTGTCGTCGCGCACACTGGCGGCCTGGCCGACCTGGTCCGCGTCGTAGAGCAGCACACCGATGTAGCGCAGCCGCCCAACACAGGTCTCCGCGCAGATGGTGGGCTGACCGACCTCCAGGCGCGGGTAGCAGAAGGTGCACTTCTCCGCCTTGCCGGTCTGGTGGTTGAAGTAGACCTTCTTGTACGGGCAGCCGGTCACGCACATCCGCCAGCCGCGGCAGCCGTCCTGATCCACCAGCACGATGCCGTCCTCGGCCCGCTTGTACATCGCGCCGGACGGGCAGGAGGCCACGCAGGAGGGGTTGAGGCAGTGCTCGCAGATACGCGGCAGGTAGAACATGAACGACTGCTCGAACTCGAAGCTGATCTTCTTGCCCAGCTTCTCCACCAGTGGATCGGTCTGGGCGTGCTCTGGCGCGCCGGCCAGGCTGTCCTCCCAGTTGGGGCCCCATTTCGGGCTGGTCGGCCTGCCGGTGATCGCCGAGATCGGCCGCGCGGTCGGGGTGTCCTCGCCCAGCGGGGCCTCGGTGAGGTTGCGGTAGTCGTAGGTCCAGGGCTCGTAGTAGTCGGCCAGCGCGGGCAGGTCCGGGTTGGCGAAGAGGTTGGCCAGCCGGGAGAACCGGTTGCCCGCGTTGAGTTTCAGCCGCCCGTTGCGGCCCAGTTTCCAGCCGCCGCGCCACTTCTCCTGGTCCTCGTAGCGGCGCGGATACCCCTGGCCGGGTTTGGTCTCGACGTTGTTGAACCAGACGTACTCCACGCCCTCCCGGTTGGTCCAGGTCTGCTTGCAGGTGACCGAACAGGTGTGGCAGCCAATGCACTTGTCCAGGTTCATCACCATGGCCAGCTGTGCCATCACGCGCATCAGTAGGTCACCTCCTGGGAGCGGCGGCGCAGCACGGTGACCTCATCGCGCTGGTTGCCGGTCGGCCCGTAGTAGTTGAGGGCGAAGCTGAGCTGGCCGTAGCCGCCGATCAGGTGGGTGGGTTTGATCTGCACCCTGGTCAGCGAGTTGTGGATGCCGCCGCGGCGGCCGGTGGTCTCGGTCTTGGGCACGTTCACCGTGCGTTCCTGGGCGTGGTACATGAACACGGTGCCGGTGGGCATCCGGTGCGAGACAATGGCCCGCGCGACCACCACCCCGTTGCGGTTGACCGCTTCCACCCAGTCGTTGTCGGCCACCCCGATCGCCTCGGCGTCGGCCTTGCTGATCCAGAACGCCGGTCCGCCGCGGGAGAGCGTCTGCATGATCGGGTTGTCCTGGTACTCGGAGTGGATGGACCACTTGGAATGCGGGGTGAGGTACCGGACGGTGACCTCGGCTCCGTTGGGGCCGATCCGGGGTTCCTGGTAGAGCCGGTGCATGTCCAGCGGTGGCCGGTACACCGGGAGCTGCTCGCCGAGTTCGGCCACCCAGTCGTGGTCGAGGAAGAAGTGCTGGCGGCCGGTGAGGGTGTGCCAGGGTTTGAGCTGTTCGACGTTGATGGTGAACGGCGCGTACCGCCTGCCGCCGCCCTCATCGCCGGACCATTCCGGGCTGGTGACCACCGGCGCGGGCCGGGATCTGGTGTCGGCGAAGGTGATCCGGTGCCCGGTGTGGTGTTCCGACAGCGTCCGCAATGGTTTGCCCACGCGTTCGGCCAGCACCCGGAAGCCCTCATCGGCGAGCCTGCCGTTGGTGGTGCCGGACAGCGCCAGCACGGCGTCGGCGGCCCGCTGGTCGGTGTCCAGCCGGGGCCGTCCGGCCGCGGGGCCGCCGGTGACCAGGCCGTTGGACTCGCCGAGCCAGCGCAGTTCCGGTTCGACCTCCACGGTGTAGCCCTTGGTGGTGGTGCCGAGTTTGTCCAGCAGCGGGCCGAGTGCGGCGAGTTTGGCGGCGATCGCGGTGTAGTCGCGTTCCACCACGGTCAGGGCGGGGAAGTTGACCCCTGGCACTGGTTGGCCGCCTTCGGTCCGCCAGTCCCGCAGCACCCCGCCGGGCTGGGCGACCTCGCCGGGGGTGTCGTGCTGGAGGGCGGTGACCACCAGGTCCTTGCGGGTGCCGAGGTGGTCCACGGCGAGTTCGCTGAGCCGGGCGGCGATGGCGTGGAAGGCGTCGAAGTCGGTGCGGGCCTGCCAGGGCGGGTCGACCGCGGCGTTGAAGGAATGCACGAAGGGGTGCATGTCGGTGCTGGACAGGTCGTGTTTCTCATACCAGGTCGCGGCGGGCAGGGTGACGTCGGCGAACAGGGTGGTGCTGGTCATCCGGAAGTCCAGGGCCAGCAACAGATCCAGCTTGCCGTCGGGGGCTTTCTCCCGCCAGCGCACCGATTTCGGGCGTTGCTCCGGTGGGGTTTCGGTGGCGCGCAGGGTGGCGTCGGTGCCGAGCAGGTGCCGCAGGAAGTACTCGTTGCCCTTGGCCGAGGAGCCGAGCAGGTTGGCCCGCCACACGGTGAGCACCCGCGGCCAGTTCGCGGGCGCGTCCGGATCCTCGCAGGCGAAGCCCAGTTTTCCTTGCTGTAGCTGGGAGATCACGTGTGCGATCGGTTCCTGGCCCGCTGCCTCGGCTTCGTCGGTGAGGTCGAGGGGGTTGCGGTCGAAGGTCGGGTAGGAGGGCATCCAGCCCATCCGGGCCGAGGTGGCCAGGCAGTCCGCCGCGGTCATCCCGGCCAGTTCGCCCGCCGCGCCCGGCCAGCTCAGCGTGTCCGCGGTGACCCGGTCGTAGCGCCATTGGCCGGTGTGGGTGTACCAGTAGCCGGTGCCGATCATCTGCCGTGGCGGGCGGCACCAGTCCAGCGCGCCGGCCAGGGTGGCCCAGCCGGTGAGCGGGCGGACCTTCTCCTGGCCCACGTAGTGCGCCCAGCCGCCGCCGTTGCGGCCCTGGCAGCCGGTGAGCAGCAGCAGGGACAGGAAGGAGCGGTAGACCTGGTCGGAGTGGAACCAATGGTTGGTGCCCGCGCCCATCACGATCATGCACCGGCCACGGGAGCGGATCGCGGTGTCGGCGAACTCGCGGGCGATCCGGGTGGCCCTGGCCGCCGGGACCCCGGTGACCACCTCCTGCCAGGCCGGGGTGCCGGGCTGGTCCGGATCGTCGTAGCCGGTGGGCCACTCCCCTGGCAGGCCGTCCCGGGCCACCCCGTACTGGGCCAGCAGCAGGTCGTAGACGGTGGTGACCAGGTTGCCGCCGATCCGGCGCACCGGCACGCCCCGGCGGCTGACGTCTGCCTGGCCGGTGGGGTCGTCGAAGCGCGGCAACAGGATCTCGGCCACCTCGCCGCCGCCGTGCGCGCTCAGTGCCGGGCTGACCTCGGCCAGGTCCAGGTTCCACCGGCCGGGTTCGTCCAGCCAGCGGAAGCCGAGGGAACCGTTGGGCACCACGGGTTCCGCGGTGCGCTCGTCGAGCAGCACGGTCTTCCACTCCGCGCCCGGTTCGGTCGAGCCGAGGTCGGCGGCGGTGAGGAACTTGCCGGGCACCAGGCCCGCCGCGCGTTCGGTGAGGGTGACCAGGAACGGCAGGTCGGTGTAGCGGCGCACGTAGTCGGCGAAGAAGGGCTCCTGCTTGTCCACGAAGAACTCCCGCAGTACCACGTGCCCCATGGCCAGGGCCAGCGCGGCGTCGGTGCCCGGGTGCGGGGCCAGCCACTCGTCGGCGAACTTGGTCGCGTCGGAGTAGTCCGGTGAGCACACCACGACTTTCTGACCGCGGTAGCGGGCCTCGGTCATGAAGTGCGCGTCCGGGGTGCGGGTGACCGGGACGTTGCTGCCCCACAGCATCAGGTAGGCCGCGTCCCACCAGTCGGCGGATTCGGGCACGTCGGTCTGGTCGCCGAAGACCTGCGGCGAGGCGGGCGGCAGGTCGGCGTACCAGTCGTAGAAGGAGAGCATCGGCGCGCCGAGCAGCGCCATGAACCGGGAGCCCACCGCGTGCGAGACCATCGACATCGCCGGGATCGGCGAGAACCCGGCGATCCGGTCCGGGCCGTGGCGTTTGAGGGTGTGCACGTGCGCGGCGGCGACCATGTCCACCGCCTCGTCCCAGCTGACCCGCACCAGCCCGCCCTTGCCCCTGGCCCGCTGGTACACCTGGCGTTTCAGCGGATCGTCCACAATGGACGCCCAGGCGGCCACCGGGTCCCCGTGCACCCGCAGCCCCTCGCGGAACATCTCCACCAGCACACCGCGCGCGTAGGGATAGCGCACCCGCAACGGGGAGTAGGAGTACCAGGAGAAGGAGGCGCCACGCGGGCAGCCGCGCGGCTCGTACTCCGGCCGGTCCGGCCCCACCGAGGGGTAGTCGACGTCCTGGGACTCCCAGGTGATGATGCCGTCCTTGACGTAGACGTTCCACCGGCAGGACCCGGTGCAGTTCACCCCGTGTGTGGACGGCACCACCTTGTCGTGGCTCCACCGGTCCCGGTAGAAGGCATCTCCCTCGCGCCCGCCGCGCTGGAACGTGGCCCGCAGGTCCGCGGAGGTCTCGTCCCGGCTGAGCAAACGCCCCGCCGCCAGCAGCAGGTCTCCTGCGCGGTTGTCCGTGGTGGGAGTCGTGCGAACGCGCGGATTCCCCGCAGTCATATGCGGTTCCCCTTAGTCCCAGAATGGCTCGAATTGATTTCGAACGTACGCCCGGATCGACTTGCTGTCCACACCGGGGTAACTCCGGGTAAATACACAGAATTTGGGGGCAATGTCCGTTTGACTACTTTCTACGGTGCCGGATCACCCAATCTGCTGACGCGAGGTAGGGCCATCGGATGTATCGTGCCGGGATGAGCATCGAGGCTCGATTGCACATCAAAGCGAGCATTTGGGGGGAAACGGACAATCGGATCGCGGTCCTGCTCGCCGAGGGGGAAACCAGCAGGTCAACCGATGGCCAGGGCCTGCTGACCAGTGCCGCGCTGGCCGCCGGCCTGCGCACGGTCACCGACCTGAACCGCCTGTTCTTACCCACTCCGGCCGGCTGGCGGGTCCACCTGGATCGCGCCGATCTGCTGACGGTGGTGTGGCCTGCGAAGCGCAGTCTGGTGGCCGCGGCGCCCATTGTTCTGCCAGGTCCGTGGCGCTGGGCGGCGAACCGCACCGGCCGGGTGGTGCTGTTGATTGGCACTGGATTGCGTTTGGCCCGAACGGCCGAATCCAGGGAAACGGACATCACCGTCGATCTTGCCCGGATCGCCGAAAAGGGAAATCTGGTCGGCGGCGCCGTGCGTTTCGCCGAGGTCGCTTCTCCGTAGTGGTTCGACCGGTGACCGGAAACGGTCGCGGCCCGGCGATCGCGCTCGACTGTCCACAATGGACCACCTGCCGAACAGGGCCTTTTCCGGACGAGCCACCGGTTTCCCGGTGCAACCGGACTAGCGCGGACGGGCGATGGCGAAACCCGATCCCGGCCATACCGTTGTCCGGCAAGGAAGTAGGCCGAGCAGCGAGAGCGAGGTCCGGATGTCCGTCGCGCTGTCCCCGCCAACGCGGCCCTACCGAGCGATCATGGTGGCCGGTGCGGCGACCACCATCATCTGCTCGATCGTCGGGTTCTTCCGCGCGTTCCTGATGGACACCACCGGCATGCCCATGCCCGGCATGGCCGCACCCGGCGACAGCATCCTGCACGGCATGCCACTGGCCGAGATGCCGGAGATGTTCCTGGCAGGCGCCGGAATCCTGGCCACCCTGGCCGCCGCGGTGTGGCAGGGCACGGCGCGCGCACCCGCCCGCGCCGCCACCGGAACCCGCGGCCGCCCGCTGGTCGCGCTGGTGGCCACCGCCGCACTGGCCATCGACATCAGCAAGACCTCCACCCTGGGCTTCGTCATCCCCGGCATGCGCCTGGAGTACGGCATCAGCCCGCAAACGGCCTCCCTGCTCGCGGTCGGCGGCCTGGCAGGCACCGCCACCGGCGCCCTGCTGTTCACCCGCCTGGCCGAACGGATCGGCCGCCGAAACTCCTACCTCATCGCCGTGCTCGCCTTCACCGCGACCAGCATGTGCGGCTGCATGCCCACCTTCGCCGGCAATGTGGTGATGTGCTTCCTGATGGGCACCGCCGTCGGCGGCCTGGCCCCGCTGCTGATCACCATGCTCGCCGACCTGTTCCCCGGCGGCGCCCGCGGCCCGGTGGTGGCCGGTTTGTCCATGGTGGCCACCGCGATCGGCTACCTCATCGCCTCCGGTTCCGCCCTCTGGCTGGAACCCACCTACGGCTGGCGGGTGCTGTGGCTCATCGGCGCCCCCACCGGCCTGCTCCTGGTCCTGGCCACCTTCCTGGTGCCCGACCGCGCCCACACCCAGCCCACCCCGGAAGCCCAGCCCCAACCCCACGCCCGCAACGCCTTCGGCGCCCGCCTGCAATGGCTCTACGCCGCCACCGTCGGCCTGCTCACCTTCGGCCTCACCACCTGGGTGCCCTCCCTGGCCAGGGCCAGCGGCCTCACCCTCACCACCGCCAACGCCCTGCTCACCGCGGTCGCGGTCGTGATGGTCCCGTGCGCGGTGCTGCTCGCCCTGATCTACCGCCGCACCGGCCCCATCCCCCTGGCCGTCCGCCTGGCCCTGTGCACCGCCGCCCTCCTGCTCGCCCTCACCACCTCCGGCCTCACCGCCGCCGTCTCCTGGCTCTCCGCCGCGGTCCTGGCCGCCGCCCTGTTCGCGGTCAACACCATGGCCGCGGTCTTCCTGCCCATCGCCGCCGACCTGGCCGACCCGCGACGCCGCGGCCGCGCCACCGGCACGGTGTCCTTCTTCAACCGCCTCGGCGGCCTGACCGGCCCGGTGGTCCTAGCCCTGATCGTGTCCTCGGTGACCGATGTGCTGCTGGCGGTGGCGGGGCTGGCGCTGCTGTGCGGCGCGATCGCCTGGTACACCGGGCGCCGACATCGTGCGGCCGCCGTGCTGGAACCGGAGTCCGCACGCCCGTCACCCTGACGGCTCAACCGGGAACAGGATCGGGCTGAGCAAATACCGCGCGCGGTCCGCCGCCGGTTGGTTGGTCAGCCGGGGCACCAGCACCCGGCGCAACTCCCCGATCAGCTCCTCCAGTTCCTCCCGGCTGAGCCACACCGCGTGTTGCCGGTAGCCGACCAGGTCCGCTGCCGGGTCGCTGCTCTCCCGGTCGAGATAGGCGTTGAACTCGGCGACCAGGACGGCCATCGCGGTGGCGAAGACCCGGCGGTGGTCATCGGGAGTGGCCGCGGCCACGGCTTCGGCGTCGACGGCCGCGCGGTCGTGGCGGAGGCGGTAGCGGCGTTCCACCGCGCCGCGGACCCGGCGTTCCTCGGCCACCGCCAGGATTCCCGCGGTGGCCAGGAGGTCCACGTGGCGGTAGACCATGGCTTTCGAGGTGTCGGGCAGGCGGGCGCACAGCTGGGCGGTGGTGAGTTCCCGGCCACCGCTCATGGCGTGCACGATCCGCAGGCGTACCGGGTGGGCCAGCAGTTCCAGGGTGTCCACCCCGGAACGATCTCATGTCATGCTACCGTTCGCAAAAGATGAGAACGGTTGGTGAGGGGATGACTGTGGGCGCGGATCCGGTGGTGCTGGCGACGGCGGTGGTGGCGATGGCGCGGGAGGGGCGGTTCGCGGAGGTCGAGGAGTTGTTCTCACCGGGATTGCGGGCGGCCGCGCCCACACCGGCGTTGCGGGTGGGGTGGGAGGGGCAGCTCGCCAGGCTTGGGGCGATCGTCTCGGTCGGGGATCCGGTGTGCGCGCCTGCCGGGGCCGGGCTGGTGCGGGCGAGTGTGCCCGTGACCTATGAGCGCGGTGGGCTCACGGTGGAGCTGTCGGTGGACGACCACGGCAGCTTGCACGATCTGGTGCTCCGGCCACCGGCCGCGGCGTGGACGCCGCCGCGCTATGCCGCGCCGCCGAAGTTCACCGAGCAGGAGATCACGGTCGGGTCCGGGCCGCTGGCGGTGCCCGGCACGCTGACCCTGCCGCGCGGGTCCAGGCCGCATCCGGCGGTGGTACTGCTCACCGCGGGGCCGTTCGACCGGGACCTGACCACCGGGCCGAACAAGCCGTTCAAGGACCTGGCCTGGGGGCTGGCCAGCCGGGGTGTCGCGGTGCTGCGCTTCGACAAGGTCAACCACGTGCACCCGCGGGTCGCGGCGGAGCCGGGGTTCACCATGGTCGAGGAGTACGTGCCGCACGCGGTGGCCGCGGTGCAGCTGCTCCAGCGGCAGGCGGGGGTGGATCCGGCACGGGTGTTCGTGCTGGGGCACAGCGGGGGTGGCAAGGCCGCGCCCCGGGTCGCGGCGGCTGAGGCGTCGGTGGCTGGGCTGGTCATCCTCGCCGGGGACACCTTGCCGTTGCCGCGGGCCATCATCAGGGTCGCCGGTTACCTGGCCGAGCTGGATCCGGGCCCCGCGACGGCGGGTGTGGTGGAGTCCTTCACCCGGCAGGCCGCGCTGGTCGAGGATCCCGGGCTGGCGGCGGACACCCCGGGTGCGGAGCTGCTCTTCGGGTGGCCGGGTTCGTACTGGCTGGACCTGCGCGACTACGACCCGGTCGGCACCGCGGCCGCCCTGGACAAGCCGATGCTCATCCTGCAGGGCGGCCGCGACTACCAGGTCACCGTGGCCGAGGATCTGGTCAGCTGGCGGGCGGGACTGGCGCACCGGGCGGACGTGGTCATCCGGGTGCACGAGGCCGACGACCACCTGTTCTTCGCCGGATCCGGGCCGTCTGCCCCGGCGGACTACGAGTCACCCCAGCACGTTGATCCGGCTGTGGTCGCCGATATCGCCGACTGGCTGCTCCCTCGCCGGGGGTGGATCGCCCGGCTCCTCGCCCGCTGAGGGCGCACCGGCTCACAACGCGGCCAGCACCCCCGCCAGTGTCACCGCCGTGGCCGGGTGACGGCTGATCAACTCCGCGCCCGCCGGGGCTGAACCCGTTGCCGCCCAAGGGTCGGTGCAGCCCAGCAGGCTCGCCACCGCGTCGCAGGCAGCGGGATGTGCCGCCAGCAACGTGCTGCCCTGACCGCTCGCCGACCGGCGTACCGGGACCGGTTCCGGCTGGACCTGCCAGGGCGGCACCCACTCGTCCAGCGCGGTCAGCCTGCCGGGGAAGATCCGGCCCGCTTCCCGGATCAGCATCGGCACCTGCTCGCTGCCGCGGGCGCGCAGGGTGGTGATCAGGGTGGGCAGCCAGGGCAGCAGCAGCGGGTCGGGCAGGCGGGCGAAGGCGTTGGAGATGGCCTCCACCACGAAGTCGGCCAGGCCGGGAGCCGGTTCCAGGGCGTGCACGAAGCCGCTGAGGTAGCGGGGATAGGCGGGCAGCACCAAGGGGTTGGCCAGCAGGTCGTCGCAGCGGCTGCGCAGTTCGGTGCGGGACAGGGTGCCGAGCTGGACCTGGGCGGCCCACAGCAGGGCGACCTTGGCCGGGTCCTGTGGATGCGATTGGGCGATGGCGAGTTCGAGCTGGGTGCGATCGCAGCCCAGGGACAGGGCCAGGGTTTCCATGCTGAACAGGAAGCCGAGCATGGCGGCGACCTGGTCCACGCCCGCGTCCTCGTCGGTGAAGGCGGTCGGCAGCAGGGTGCAGTAGTGGGCGTAGCCGGTCTTGACGAAGGACTCGATCCAGGACGGCAGGGCGGGTTGGCTGGTGCGGTAGTAGGACAGCAGGCGGCGGACCCGGCGCAGCACGTCCGGGGCGCCGTCGACGCTGCGTTCGGTGGCCAGGACCTCCAGGGCGCGGGTGCCGAGTTCGCCCGCCAGCCGGTGGCCGCGCAGGTACAGCGTCGCGTCCTCGACGGCTTCGAGGACCTTGGCGGCGGTGGCCTGGGGGTCGTGGGCGTTGCGGCGCAGGCGTTGTTCCAGGACCTGTTCCAGGCTGACGCCCTCGTAGCCGAGTTCGATCAGCGCCCGCTGGTGGGTGCCCAGGGCCAGGTCCCAGGACTCCTGGATCGGATCTTCGCCCAGACTGCGCTGGCCCATGATCGGGCGGGCGGTGCCGTGCGGCATCAGGTACCGCAGCATCCACAGCACGTCCGAGCAGCGCGCCAGCTCCGGCTGACTGGCGATGTCGAGCAGCGCTCGTTGCACGCCACGCTGGTGCAGCTTGAGGTTGAGCGGGGCGAGGCGGTCGTGCACGTCGCGGGCCAGTGGCGGCAGCGCGTCGTAGCCGACCTGGCCGATCCGGTCGCCGCCCATCATGATCTCCACGATGCGGCGCACATCGCGCCTGCCCGGCACCACGTCCTTCTCGATACAGGTGACCGCCGCGTCCTGGAAGTCATACGGCGTCGGCTTGGCCCGATCTCGCATACCGGCCAGCAGGATCGAGGTCTCGTACACCGAGATCGCGTCGGCGGTGGAGGCCAGGTAACCGTTGCGGCGGGCCGCGCGGACGATCTCCACCGACCAGCCCAGCAGCTCGGCCTGGTCCACCTCGTCGAGCACCGCGGGGCGGCGCAGGAAACCGGAGAGCTGGTCCGCGGTGGCGATGGCGGGCACCGGACTGGGCAGGGCGGCGGGCTTTTTCCGTTTGCCGCCACCGGCTTGGCCGTCGAGCTGGAACGGGGGCACCCGGGTGCGCTTGACGTTTTTGGCCCATTCGGTGGCCGCGATCGACACCGAACCCGCGGCCAGGCCGAACTGGGCTTCGATCGCGGCGTGGCTGGACGGGATCAGGCCGTACTGCCAGCTACTCGCACTTGGCGGGCTGATCACGAACCCGTCCGTGCCCTCGACGCCGAACTCCGCGACCCGGCTGGCCGCGTGGAAGGCGCCGCAGAGGTAGAGGCAGTCCGCGGGATCCGTGCCGGTGGCGGCCAGGTGCGCGCGCATCCGGGTCCACATGTACCGCTCGCGGTCCTCATCCACCCGCACCCGGTGCGGATCCCCTGGCGCGAGCCGCCGGAACAGGCTGCCGATCAACAACATCACCTGGCGGTAGGTGTCGTGATCGCTGTCGCCCAGCGGCAGTTCCACGTACTGGTGCCACCACTCCGACCAGTGCCGCACCCGCCCGTGCCGCAGCAGGTGCTCCTCCAGTTCGGCGAAGCGCGGCCGCAGGTCGCCGATCTCCACGCCGATCGCGTCGCCGTGCAGTGCGGCTTCTTCCTCAGCCGGTGGCGCGTCCGGGTCGGGGGCAGGGTTTTCCCTTTCCTCCCATTGGAAAACGTGGTCGGCGGAGCGGTCGACCAGGACCAGTTCCACGCCAGGGGTGTCCAGGGCGTAAGCGATGGCCTGGTACTCCGCGGACGCCTCGGTGATCGGCGCGACCACCGACAGCGGCGCCCACTCGGCCGGGAAGCCCTCGACCTCGGTGGCGAAGGCCTGCACCGCCACCGGCAGGCGGCAGTTGCGCAACTCGGTCAGCAGTGGGGCCAGGTCCTCGCACAGCTCCAGGTAGACCACCTTGGGCTGCTTCTCCCGCAGCCGCCTGGCCATCGCCACGGCCGAGGCCGGGGAGTGGTGGCAGACCGGGAAGATCTCCAGTGGCTCGCGCACCGCGCGGTCCACATCGTCCACGATGCCGAGCAGGATCCCTTCCAGCGCACCGGGTCCGTCCGCGAACTCGGCCGCGGCACCGCTGAGCTGGCCGCGCAGCGCGGCGAAGGCGCCGCCCTCCACCGCGCTCACGCGAGGCTGGCGATCGCGTCCCGACCGCCCTCCAGGAACTCCGGCCAGTCCCCGCCCTCGTCCTTGCTGCGCGGTTCGACCACGCCGTGCAGGTACTTGTTGAGAATGGCCAGATCCTCCGGCTCCCGCCGGGCCAGCGAGCCGACCAGCGAGGAGGCCAGGGTGCGGGCGGTCAGCGCGCGCTGACCGAAGAAGTTGCTGTGCAGGATGGCGTCCTCCAGCACGCCGATCTGCTCGGCGGTGGACAGCGCGGATTCCAGCTTCTCCTCATCGCTGCCCGCCGCGGCCGCCGAGGCCCGCAGGTCGGCGAAGCTGCGCAGCAGCACGTCCAGCAGGGTGGGCGGCACGTCCAGCTCGATCTGGTGCCGCCGCAACAGTTCCTCGGTGCGGAAGCGGACGATCTGTGTTTCGCTCTTCTTGTTGGTCACCACCGGGATGCGCACGAAGTTGAACCGGCGCTTGAGCGCGGAGGACAGGTCGTTGACGCCGCGGTCCCGGCTGTTGGCGGTGGCGATGATGGAGAAACCGGGCTTGGCGAAGACAATGCCGTCGCTGTCCAGCTCGGGCACGGAGATGTATTTCTCGGACAGGATGGAGATCAGCGCGTCCTGCACATCGCTGGTGGAGCGGGTCAGCTCCTCGAACCGGCCCAGCTGACCGGTCTCCATCGCGGTCATGATCGGCGAGGGGATCATCGAGGCCCTGGACTGGCCCTTGGCGATGACCATGGAGACGTTCCAGGAGTACTTGATGTGGTCCTCGGTGGTCCCTGCGGTGCCCTGCACGACCAGGGTGGAGTTGCGGGAGATCGCCGCGGCGAGCAGTTCGGCCAGCCAGCTCTTGCCGGTGCCGGGGTCGCCGATGAGCAGCAGACCACGGTCGGAGGCCAGGGTGACGATGGCCCGCTCGACGATGCCGCGGTCGCCGAACCACTTCTGCGCCACCGGGCGGTCCAGGCCGTCGGCGCGTTCGGCGCCCAGCACGAACAAGCGCACCATCTTCGGGGACAGCCGCCAGGAGAACGGCTTGGGGCTGTCGTCGACGGACTCCAGCCAGTCCAGCTCCTCCGCGTACTTGAGTTCGGCCGGTGCGCGCAACAGGTCGGACATCGTGGTGCCTTTCAGGAAGTCAGGAAGGTCTTGAGTTCGTGCACGAGCTTGTTGATGTGGCCGGAGATCACCGGGGTGCCCAGGTCCTTGAACCGCTCCCGGAACCACGGGTTCACGCTGCCGCGGCCGGAGCTGGTCACCGAGCCGACCGGGATGAATTTGGCCCCGGAGCGGTGGATGGCGGCCATGCTCTCGAACAGCTGCTCGCCGTGCCACTCGTAGAAGTCGGAGATCCACACCACCACCGTGTTCCGCGGTTCGGCGATCTTGGGCTGGGCCAGGGTCATCGCCACCGTGCCGTCGGTGCCGCCGCCGAGATTGGTGCGCAGCAACGTCTCGAACGGATCGGCCACCCACGGGGTGAGGTCAAGGGCCTGGGTGTCGTAGGCGATCAGGTGCACGTCCACCCTGGGCAGTCCGGCGAAGATCGAGGCCAGGATGGTGCAGTTGACCATCGAGTCGACCATGGAACCGGACTGGTCCACCACCGCGATCAGCCGCTGTGGCGTGGTTTTGCGCGCGGTGTGCCGGTAGTAGAGGCGGTCGACGTAGAGCCGTTCCTCCTCTGGACTCCAGTTGGTCAGGTTCTTCCAGATGGTGCGGTCCAGGTCGAGGTTGCGGAAGACTCGCTTGGGCGGCACCGAGCGATCCAGCGCGCCAACGGTGGCCTTCCGCACCTGGGTGCGCAGCACCTCGGCCACCTCGTCGACGAACCGGCGGATCAGCGCCTTGGCGTTGGCCAGCGCCACTCCAGAGAGATTGTCCTTGTCCCGCAACAACTGTTCGATCAGCGACATGCTCGGGGTGAGCCGCGCGGCCAGCACCGGGTCGGCCAGCACCTCCCGCAGGTGCATGCGCTTGACCAGATCGCCTTCCAGCGCGCCGAGTTCCGGCCCGATCTCCGGCAACAGCGTGCTGAGGTCGGGGGCGGGTGCGCCGCCGGTGCCGGTCGGGCTGACCCCGCGGCCCCCGGAACGGTTGCCGCGCAACTCCCCCGGCTTGCAGCCCAGCGCCCGTTCCAGCCAGCCCGCGTCGGCCTGCCAGCGGGAGAGCTGTCCGGCGCTCACCGTGCCGGTGCCGGTGTTGAACACGTTGAGCAGCACCTTGGACACCAGCGCCGCCCGCCGCACCTCGGCCGCGCCATCGCGTTCGTCCTGGGCCGCGGGGAGCATCAGACCGTCGAACTCCGCGGCCAGCTCCGGGTGCCGCTGCACGATCGAGTCCACCGCCACCTGCGGGTCCAGCAGGGCCGGTGGCAGGCCGATGTCCTCGACCACGGCCAGGCCGGCCGATTCCAGACTGGCCTGCTCCTCTTGGTCGAACAGCCGGGCGAGCAGCCGCCAGTACAGCACCTGGCGGCGGTTCTCCTGCGTCTGGGTCATTTCCGCAACAGCCTTCCGGCTCGCTCCCGCAGCACCGCGGTGGCCTCGGTGGCGGCCTTCTCCGCCTTGGCGCCGACCTTGTCCGTGGTGCCCCCGGCCCACGCTCCGGCATGCAGGGCAACGGTTTTCTTGCGCGCGATGGTCTCCACGGCGAGCGGCTGGACGCTGAATTCCCCGGCGTCCCAGCGCAGCAGCCCGAGGCAGGCGGTGGAGGTCGCGACCGCCTCCGGGGTGAGCGGCCCAGCGGCCGGAATCCGTTCCGCGGCAACGCTCAGCTGCTCTCCGGCGACGGTGAAGGTCAGCGTGTCGCCGGTGCGTTCGACGGCGTAGCCCTCCAGGAACACCGGAACGGCCAGGCGGGCCGGATGCCGGTCCAGGGGCGCGGCGGGTGCGCTGATCGCGGTGGGCAGGGCCACCCGCGCGGTGACGAAGGCGTCGGCGGATTCGCCGGTGCGGGCGTGCTCGTCCCGCCAGATGAGGTCGCCCTCGGCGGTGATCGGCATGTCGGTGAGGTCCATGGAACGGCCCGCGCCGAGTGCGGCCAGCAAGGACAGGTGCGGCCGGAGCAGCTGCCAGATTCCGGCGCCGATCACGGTGTCCGGCTTGGGTGTGGACACGCTGGCCCGCACCAGCCGGGCCGGTCCGCCGTCGGCGGGTTCGAGGATCGCGTGCACCTGGGCCTGCGCCGCGGTGGCGTGCTCGTGCAGGTCCACCCCGAGCGGCAGCAGTCGGCCGGTGACGGCGCCGATTTCCGGCGTGCCAACGGAGAGCGTCAGCAGCATGGCCCGCGACCACAGGTCACCCCAGCGGCGGGCCGGGATCCGCTCCAGCGCCGAGCCGGGGCAGGACGCGCCGAGTTCGGCGGCGAATCCGTCCAGCAGCGCGGCCAGGCGGCGCAGGGCCGGGTCCGGCAGCAGGGCCGAGATGACCGGCGCGGCACCGGAAATCAGGTCCTGGTCGATCCCCCGCCACCCGGCTCGCGCCAGGTCGGACAGCCAGGATCTGGCCGCCAGCAGCACATTTGGCACTGAGTCCACAGTGGACTGTTGTTCGAACTCCGCATCGCGGGACCGTCCGGTGGCCTCGGCCACCCGGTCCAGCAACGCGTCGTGCACCGAACCGGCCACCGCGGTCCGCGCGGCGGCCAGAGCCAGGAAGTGCTCCTCCCCCGCCGCGCCTGCCAGGGCCTTCTCCGCCGCCTCGGCAACTCGTCCCGCCAACGGCGATCCCGCCACCGCGTCGGCGAGTTCGGCCAGGTCAGCGGCCTGCGGTCGCAGCAACCCGGTGACCAGCGCGCGGTCCGCCGCGTCGAGGGCGGCCAGTGCCTCGGCCAGCCCGGCGACCGGCTCCACCAGCAGATCGGCCCGCATCACGGCACCGCCCGACTCGCCGGGAACCACTGCATCTCCGGCAACGGCGCGGTGGTCGGGGCCAGCTCCAGATAGGCCAGATGGCGCAGGAACCGGCTGAACACCTGGGCCGCCGCGGCACTGTCCGCCTGCACGGGGTGGGTGCCGCTCATGCACGAGGACATGGCCTGGGCGTCGAGTTCCTCGCCAGCGACCTCCACCCGCAGATACCGCGCCACCCGCGCCGCGCCGTACTGCAGCACCGACTCGGTGATCAGCGCCAGGATGTGGTTGCAGAACAGCCCGCGGGCCCCACCACACGGCCGATTGTTGTTGGTGCTACAGGAAAACGCGTACGTCCCCACCGCCACCGAGGACACGTAGACCCGGCCGATGTCCGACCCACTGGACACCACCCCCTGCAACCGCCCGTCGGCCAGCTCGACGAACGGCACCTTGGCGAGCTTGCGCGGCCGCGCGGGCGGTAACACCCGCGCGCTGCTCGCCCTCTCCCAGTCTGACAACGCACCATCTCCCTGCGAGGACCCGTCCGCACACCACTGTGGCGGGGACAACGCAGAACGTAGCGGCGACCACCGACAATCCCGATCTTGCCTGCTGAGCCGGGGCGGCCGGGGCTGGCCCGGCCGCCCCGGTCCGGTCAGCTCAGCGGTGCGCTGACCGCGGAGTGCAGCCGGTTGGCCTGGTCACTCCACACCACGTTCAGACGACCGTTGAAGGTGGTCACCGCGGGCGGCCGGGCGGTGCGAGCCTGGCGGATCACCGGCACCGCGGTGGACCAGGCGATGCCGTCGGCACTGCTCGCCGCCCAGATCTGCTGATCACCGGAGACTCCGGGCCACAGGGCGTAGAGCTTGCCCGCCACCGCGGTCAGCGCGGGGTTCGCGTAGTTGCCCGCGCCACCGGCGAGCGCGCTCGGTGCGGTCCAGGTGGTGCCGTCCGTGCTGGTGGACAGGACCGCACCGGCGGCATCAGGGTGTTTCCAGGCCACGGCGAGCTTTCCGCTGACCGCGGCCAGCGCGGGGCGGAAGCTGGTGCGGTTGGCGCCGAGGATGCGCGCATAGCCGGTCCAGTTCACCGCGTCGGTGCTGGAGGCGAGGACCATTTCGCCGCCGGTGTTCCTGGCCAGGGCGTACAGCCGCCCGTTGGCCACGGCCAGCGCCGGCGCCTCCAGCCCGCCGGGGTCGGTTCGCGGTCCCTGGACGGTGGTCCAGGTGCTGCCGTCGGTGCTGGTGCTGTAGTAGTGGAACAGCACCCGCTGCGGTGACATGGCCTTCCAGGTGGCCACCGCCTTCCCGTTGAACACGGTGACACTCGGCGCGGTGCCGAGCGGGAATCCGCCGCCCAGTTCCGATTTCGCGCTCCAGGTCCGGCCGTCCGCGCTGACCGCGGTGTACAGCTTGTGGTTGGTCTCCCGCCAGACCGCGATCTGCCTGCCGTTGAGTTCGGTCAGCGCCGGTTCGCTGTCGGTGGCCACGCCACCGGCCACCGGCACCGGGCTCGACCAGCGCTGGATGGCGGGCGCGGCCACCGGCAGCGAGTCGATCGGCCCGGCGAAGGCGAAGGCCGGGTACACCGCCTTCATCGCCAGCCACAGCTTGCGCAACTGCTGCTGCACCTCCGGCAGCGTCTGGTCCGAGCCTTCGTAGCGCTGGGCGAACTGTTCGGTGTAGCGGGCCGCCAGCCGGTCCAGGCGCACCTTCGCCGCCCAGGCCATGCACACCGCCAGCGGGTCCTTGGTGGTCAGGCCGGGCAGGCGCTGGCAGCCCAGCGGACCCGGCTCCTCGAACTGGTCGGACAGCCACGGCGACACCCCGTTGCCGAGGTTGTTCGCGGCGTGGTCATAGATCCAGGACAGCACGTGGTGCTCGGCCGCGGCGCTGTTGTGCAACGCGTGGGAGCCGTACAGCAGCGCCCGCAGGTGATCGTCGGACTTGAGCGCGCGGGGGAAGCCGAGTTCGGTGTAGGCGCGCAGCAGCCGCACCGCCAGGTTGACCTCGTTGGGCCTGCTGGTTTCCCGGATCTGCCTGGCCGTCCAGCGGTAGTGGTCCTGCTGGCGGGCGGTGAGGAACTTCCGCATCCGCGCCTCGGCGTCGACCTCGGTGTCGGCGGGGTGCAGTGCGATGCCCTTGGCCTCGAACTCCACGCGGTACCGCGGCCACTCCTTGACGGTCTGCTGCGGCGCGGTGGTCTTCAGCGAGCAGCCCGCCTCGAACTCGCCGATCAGCCAGCAGCTCTCGAACCGCACCCGGTACTCCACCCAGGCGCCGATCCGCCGGGCCTGCCGCTGTTCGGCGCCCGGCCATTGGGTGTGCTGGTAGAACTCCACCCGCAGGTTGCCGAACTTGCTCCGGTCGTAGCACGGCGTCGTGCCGGGGCAGTCCATCCTGGTGACCACCGTCTCCTCGTTGTCGAAGCGGGCGATCCAGCACGCGTCGTAGGACGGCGGGGCGTCGTGGATGTTGCGGGCCAGCATCATCGCGGGCTTGAGCTGGGTGCCGTTGGCGTTGTTCGGCCGGTCGATCCGGTCGCCGCCGTCGGCGTCGCAACGCTTGGTCTGACCGTCGCCCTCCAGTCCGCCCTTGTCCTGGACCTTCTGGGTCGGGCCGTCGAACAGGCCGTACCGGTCCCGGGTGATCTCCTTCTCCAGCTCGGCGTTGCTGCCGTAGAACTCAGCGATCTTGTTGGTGTAGTGGGACATCAGCCCGCCGAACAACGGGTTGACGGTCCCGTTCGGGCCCGGCTCGCTGAACCGCAGCGCCCCGTCCCTGATCTTGAGCCCGGCCTGGATCACCGCGTTCGCGCGTTCCGGGGCGAACTGCTTGGCCAGTGCGGGATTCTGTTCGGTGGCCAGGGTGTAGGCGTTCGCGGCGATCTTCCACGGCAGCGGGTTGCCCACCTTGGGCGCGGCCGGGAACGGCTGACCGGACAGCCTGGCGGCGTAGAAGGCCAGGTAGCCGATGCTGCCCTCGGGTCCGTACAGGTCGAGGTTGTCCGCCACGTCGTTCGGGTCGCGGTTGTCATCGGGCACCGCGAACGCAGTCTTGGCCATGACCTCGCTGCCCAGGCGCTGGAACTCGTTCTCCGGGCCCTTGTAGTCCTCGAAGGTCGGCGTGCGGCCGGGGTAGTTCTTGCGGAAGTCGACGAAGGTGTTCGCCGCCCGCCAGGTGGGCTCGGTGAACAGGTCGCCGAGGGATTGCACCACGGTCCGGCCGATGACCCTGGTGGTGTTGTCGAGCTTGGTCAGCTCCCGCTCGATGTCGGTGACCCGGCCCCTGACCACCTCCAGGGTGGCGTCCATCTGGCCGAGCTGCACGGTCAGGCCCGCGTAGATGTCGTTGAGCCTGCCGTCGAGCAGGGCGAAGTGGCTGCTCAGCTGCTGACTCAGCTGCTCGACCTGCTTCTGCAGCTTGCCGATCTCCTCCAGGATCACCTGTTCCACCGTCGGTCCGGAGGAGGCGAACAGCGAGACCAGGGTGCTGATCGCGCCGATCACGTTGCCGGTGAAGGCGACCGTGGCCAGTGAGAAGACACTGTTGATCAGGGTGAACGCGGTGATGCACTTGTTCACCGCGGTGGCCAGCTGCACCGCGCCCGCGGCGAACTGGCGGACCTGCTTGGCGCCCTCGGGATCGTTGATGCCGACCAGGAACGCGACCGCGTCCAGGCCGCCCTTGGCCCCGCTGATGTAGCTCTGCCGCTTCTTCTCCAGCTCCTCGGCCGCGTCCTTGGCCGCCTGGTCCGGTTCGACCGGCTTCTTGCCGGGTTTGTGCGTGGTGGTCCGGTTCCGCAGGTCCACCACCATGTCGCCGCGCTGGTTGGTCAGGCCCTCGCCGAGGTGCTTGACCGCGCCCTTGGTGGCGTCCTCGAACTTGGGCTTGTTCCCGTACCACTCCAGGATCGGCTTGATGTCGAGGACCTGGGTGAACTTCGGCAGCGCGCCGATCTGCTGCCCGCTGGCGGCCGCGCTCACCCCGAGGGTGTTGCCCAGTCCCAGATCCCAGGCGCCCTTGAAGGCGGCGTCGGCGCGGGCGGTGGCCGCGACCCCGGCCCAGGCGCCCGCCTCGGCCGCGGCGAAACCGGCGTTGAAGGACTGTTTGGGCAGCGCGCCCATGATCCGGTCCTCGATGCGACCGGTGATCGCGGTGACGTCGCGGACGGTGAGTGCGCCGCGCAACGCGGTGATCTTGGCTCCGTCGAGCACCGCACCCGGCACGCCCTGCAGGGCGACCAGGCAGGCGCCGACGATGTCCTCGGTGTCCTGGGCCCAGATCACCTCGGGCACCGCGGTTTCGATGGCGCGCTGGATGGCGTTGAAGTGGGTGGTGGCGGCGGTCTGGTCGGCGGCCGGGTTCTTGCTCCGCCAGTCCACCAGTTCCGCGCTGGCCACCAGGTGCCGGGCGTAGTCGCGGTCCAGATCGGCGATGCGGACGTAGCCGCCGAGCATGGCGTTGGCCAGTCCGGCGTTGTCCAGCGGCGGTTGCGCCACCGCCGCGGGAGCCGCGGCCAGCGTTCCGGCCAGCAGCGCACCCCCCAGTAACGCCGCGACGGAGCGCCGCAGTCGAGAACGCATCCTGTTCTCCTCAGACAGTCAGGGTCCGGTGCGAGTGATCCACCGGTCGCACTGACTCTGCGGCCGCGGCGGGTCCCTGGGGGGCGCCGAGCCGTATTCAACAGGCAAGGAATACGGTCGTCGGGATTGACGAATCCGGCGGCGATCATTCGTTTCACAGAACCAACCGGGGCCCGCAGCCCGTTACTAGCGTCGGTGGATACCAGCACAGACCAACCGGCGAGGGGCCTGCACACCATGGTGGGAGCATTGGCGGAGCTGCGGGCTCTGCTGGCGGACACGGCGGCACAGGCAGGGGTTCCCGGCGCGGCCTTGGGGATCCTGCACGAGGGGCGGGAGAGCGTGCTGTGCACCGGGGTGGCCAGTCTGGACACCGGGCAGCCGGTGGACGCGGACACCCTGTTCATTATCGGGTCGACCACGAAGACCTTCACCGGCGCGCTGCTGATGTCCTTGGCGCAGGAGGGCTCGCTGGAGCTGGACCAGCCGATCTCGACCTACCTGCCGGAGCTGCGGCTGGCCGATCCGGTGGCGCAGGCCACCATCACCGCCCGGCACCTGCTCACCCACACCTCGGGCCTGCTCGGTGACCGGGACCTGGGCGGCGGCTGGGCCGAGGACGCGATCTGGACCGCGGTGGAGCAGTTCGGCCAGTTGCCGCAGTGCTTCCCGCCGGGGGACGCCTTCTCCTACAGCAACAGCGGGTTCACCCTGGCAGGCTACCTGGCCGAGGTGATCGCGGGCAGCCCGTTCGAGGACCTGGTGCGGACCCGGATCCTGGCGCCACTGGGCATGCTGGACTCGGTGTTCCTGCCCTGGGAGGTGCTCACCCGCAAGCACGCGGTGGGCCACGCGATGGTGGACGGGGCGCCCAGGGTGTCCCGGATGCTGGGCATCGACCGCGCGGCCGGGCCTGCCGGCGGGCTGTGGTCCACCGCGCGGGATCAACTGCGCTGGGCGCGGTTCTGGGTCACCGGGGAGACCAGCGGCACCGAACCGATCAGCGCGACCACCCGGGCGGCGATGTGGGTGCCGCAGCGCACCGGCGCGTTGCCGTTCGAGGAGGTGGGGCTGAGCTGGCTGCGGATGTCGCACGGGGACGCCGAGGTCGTGCGGCACGGCGGCAATGTCAGCAACCTGCAGGTCTCGGAATTCGTCACGCTGCCCGCGCACAACCTGGCGGTCACCGTGCTGGCCAACAGCGGTGGCGGCGGCGAACTGGGACCGGTGATCGTGGACTGGTGCATCGAGAACCTGGCCGGACTGCCCCGGCTGGCGCCGCGGCCGGTGGTGGACAAGCCGGTGGCGGGGCTCGGTGAGTACGTGGGGCGCTACCACAACGGGGATCTGGCCTTCGATCTCACGCTGACCGGCGCGAGGTTGTCCGCGCAGCTGGTCTTCCCCGGGAACGGCGATCTCCCGGTGCCGCCGCCGTTCGAGCTGGCCTTCGTGGACGAGGAGGTCATCAGCCGGGCCGCGGACACCCGGCACCGCAGCGGACGGTTCCTGCGTGATCAGCAGGGCCGGTTGCGCGGCCTGGAGTTCGGCGGCCGGACCCTGGCCCGCGCCTCCTGAACACACCCGCACCCCACACATCGTGTTGGCCGTTGTCGTACCCAGTCTTGGCCGAACTCGTACCACTTGGCCCAACTGGTACGTCCACTTTGGCCAAACCGGCGTACCAGTTGGGCCAACTCGCCGTCCATAACGGCCAACTCACCGTACGACAACGGCCAACACGAGGTGTGGGGGTTTAGGCGCGCCAGAGGCGGAGTTGGAGCATGGCGGCGAAGCGGGCTGCGGGGTCGGTGAGGTCGAGTTCGGCTACCTCGGCCAGGCGGCGCAGGCGGTAGCGGAAGGTGTTGGGGTGCACGAAGACCGCGGTGGAGGCGGCGGCCACGTCGCCGAAGGCGTCCAGCCAGGCGCTGAGGGTTTCCACCAGTGCGCTGTTGTGCTTGCGGTCGTAGGCCATCAGGCGGGCGACCGGGCCGGTGAGGGTGTCGCCGCGTTCGGCGATCAGGTCGGCGAGTTCGAGCAGCAGGCCCTCGCTGTGCACCTCGCTCACCCGCGCCACCGGGCGCCTGCCACGTCCGGCCCGCAGCACCCGCAGCACCAGGTCGGCGCCGGCGCGGGAGCGGGTCAGGGCCATGCCGTCCACGGCGACGGAGCCGATGCCGACCAGGATGGGCAGCCGGTCGCCGACCCGGCCATGGAAGTCGGTGGCGATGCGGTGCACCCGCTCCTCGGCGGCCGGATCATCCTGTGGCACGGGCAGGATCGCGTAGGCGACATCGCCGACGAGTGCGGCGGCGGCGCGTGGGTGCACGGCGCTGAGGTGCATCGCGAGGGCGTCGGCGATCTGCTGGCGTTCGGCGACCAGCTGGGCGTGCTGGGCCGGGTCGTCGCCGTGCGAGTCGGCCAGGGCCAGGGCGAGGACCACCGCGGACTGGTCGGTGAGGCCCAGTCTGCGGACCGCCTCGGCCGCGCCGGGGCCGCCTTCCATCGCGGTGCTGACCAGGTCGGCGCGCAGCCTGCGTTGCACGTCCGCGCCCGCGCGCAAGCGCATCAGGTGCAGGGCGACCAGTTTGGCCGCGTCGCACAGGGTTTGCGCCCGGTCGTCGGCGAAGGGTTCGCGGACCGCGGCCCAGATGGAGCCGAGGACCTCATCGCCCGCGCGCACGGCCACCGCCATCCGGGGCAGGGTGAGCGCGCCGGGTTCCTCGCTGGGCATGGCGTCCACGAACACTGGGCGTTCGCTGCGGTAGAGCTGCTGGAACACGCCGCGGTCGGCCAGGATCTGGGCGAACCGGGCGGGCACCTGCCTGCCCAGGATGGTCTCCACCCTGGACGGGTCGGCCTGCTCCTGCCGCCCGGAGAAGGCCAGTACCCGGGAGCTGCGGTCCTCGATGGTCACCGGCGCGTCCAGCAGCGCCGCGACCGCGTTGGCCAGCGCGAACAGGTCCCCGGACGGCATGCCGCCGAGGGTTTCCGGACCGGCCTCGCCCACCTCGCCCTCGGCGATCAGCGAGCGCAGCATGGCGGCGAGCTGGGTCCAGGAGGCGCCGCGGGCCAGGCCGAGCAGGACCACCTTGGACCGGCGCACGGCCGCGGCGATGTCGGCGTCCACCGCCACCGGACCGCGTACCACCAGCGCGGCCGCGCCCTGCCTGCCCAGCGCGTCCAGCCGGGTGACGATCTCGGCCGGGGTGTGCAGGCCGACGCCGAGCACCAGGGCCTGGCGCGGCAGGCCCTGGTCGTCCAGGGGGTCGTGGATCACCACCCCGCCGAGCTGCCCGGCCGGGCCGGGGTCGCCGCAGACCAGGTCGACGAGGGTGCTGCCGAGGTCGTCCAGTACGCGGCCGAGTCCGGCCCGGGGGCTGCCCATCAGCTGATTGTCCGCCATCTCCGCTACAAAGGAATCCACTCGGTCCCGACGGTGACCGCGGCCAGGGCGTCCGGGATCGGGGTGACGCCGAGGCCCGGTCCACTGGGGACGCTCAGGTGCCCATCCTGGAGCACGAACGGTTCGGTGATGTCGGTGCGGTAGTAGCGGTCCGACGCCGAGGTGTCGCCGGGCAGGGTGAACCCGGGCAGCGCGGCCAGTGCCACGTTCGCGGCCCGGCCCAGCCCGGTTTCCAGCATGCCGCCGCACCACACCGCGATGCCATGCGCCGCGCACAGGTCGTGGATCCGGCGGGCTTCCAGGTAGCCGCCGACCCTGGCGGGTTTGATGTTGACGATCTGGCAGGCGCCCAGGGTGATCGCGTCCGCGGCGGTCTGCGCGGAGGTGATCGACTCGTCCAGGCAGACCGGGGTGCGGATGAGCTTGGCCAGCTGGGCGTGCGCGAGGATCTGCTCCTCGGGCAGTGGTTGTTCGATCAGCAGCAGGTCGAACGGGTCCAGCCGGGCCAGGTGGCGGGCGTCGGCGAGGGTGTAGGCGGTGTTGGCGTCGACCTGGAGCGGGAACTCCGCACCGAAGTGCTCGCGGACCGCGCGTACCGGTTCGAGGTCCCAGCCGGGTTCGATCTTGAGTTTGATCCGCCGGTAGCCCTGGTCCAGGTAGCCGCCGACCGCCGCCAGGAGTTCCGGGATGGAGTCCATGATGCCCACCGACACCCCGCAGGGCACCCGGTCCCGCACCGCCCCCAGTTCCCGGGACAGCGGCACTCCCCTGGCCCGCAACTCGGCGTCCAAGACGGCCATTTCCAGTGCTCCCTTGGCCATCCGGTGCCCGTGGTACTTGGCCAGCGCCGGGGCGACCGCGGTGGCGTCCAGGTGTTCGTGGCGGGCCAGGGCCGGGAGCAGGAACTGGCGGAGCACGTCCACGCAGCCATCGAGGTATTCCGGCGAGTACACCGGATCGACCATCGCCGGGCATTCGCCCCAGCCTTCGGCCTCGTCGGTGACCACGCGCAGCAGCAGGGTCGAGCGCGTGGTCTGGGTGCCGAAGGAGGTGCGGAACGGGGCCACCAGGGGCAGTTCGATCCGCCGCAGCTCCACGCCGGTGAGTTTCACGATTCCGCGGTCCTTTCCACTACGTACCAGCCTGTTCGGTCGAAGCCGGTGACCCGCGCCCCCTCGGCGAGCAGCCCGCCGAGCACCTCGCGCAGGGCCAGTCGCCACTGCGCCGCGGCCACCGGATCGGCCAGCCGCAACGCCTCGATGTCCGCTGGCACCGCGACCAGCACGGTCCGTCGGCCAGAGTCGTTGCCGTGCAACGGCATCCCACAGTCGGAGATACCGAGTCCGATGGCCGCGCCGGTGGTGTCGGCCTGCCGCCGGTGTCCAGCACTGGCCGCGATGACCGCGGGGTCGGTCAGCCGCCAGCGCACCAGCAGCCGGTCGCTGGCGCCGTCGCCGTTGAGGTCATCGCGCAGGTGGCCGTAGAAGTCGGGCAGGTACTCGGCCACGCCCGCGGCGAGTTTGCCCAGGTTGAAGTAGGCGTTGCGGCGCACCAGCGGATCGAAGGTCCAGCACACCTCGGTGATCCCGTGCCGCAACGCCCAGGCCCGCTGGTCCAGTTTGAGCGCGTACCCCACGTCGCGGCCACGCTGGTGCGCCGCCACCCCGGCGATGTGGCTGTGCAGTGAGCGTTCGGCGGGCGGGGAGCAGAACCCGGCGCAGGCGCCGACCAGCTCCCCGCCGTCGAAGGCGCCCGCGACGTAGCCGCCCGACTTGCTCAGCGCGCGCAGCAGTTCGGCGGTGATCGGCGGGTGCTGCCCGGCCGCCGGCCGCCAGATCCGCTCGTACAACCGTTGCACGGCAACGAGTTCGGCGAAGTCGTCGAGCTGCCGGATGGCGAGCCCGGTTGTGGTGTCCACTTAGGACACCTTGGGGGTGGCCCGCACGCCGAGGTGCACGTAAGGCTCACCGGTGGGCAGCGCGTAGAAGGTCACCGACATCCACGCCTTGGCCCCGGGCATCCGGCAGGCGAACAGTGAGTCGGTGATCGGCACCAGGTCGAACTCCCGCGGTGGTTCCGGGGCCAGCTCGGCCATCGGCCCGGTGATGGTCATCCGCAGTCGCAGTCCCGCCGCACCCTGGAAGACCTCGATCAGCTGCCCGGCCCGTTCGTATCGGCCGAGGTGCCGGGCGGCGTTGACCACCGGCGGTTCCGGCGCGGGTGCCAGGGGTGCGGGCATGGTGATCCCGGCGAGTTCGGCGAAGATCTCCCGGTACAGCGCCAGGAACAGGTCCCTGGTCTGGCCGCCGTTGGTGAGCAGGGTGACCGCGATACCCGCCTCGGGCAGCACCCGCAGGAACGCGGACTGGCCGATGGTGTTGCCGTCGTGGCCGATCAGCCGGTGCCCGTGCCAGCCGAACCGGATCCAGCCCAGGCCCCAGGAATCGCCGAGCACGTGCGGGTCCGGCACCTCGGCCTGCTTGTCGGTCATGGCCAGCGCGGACTCGGCGGAGAGCACCCGGGTGCCGTCGGCGGCGAGTCCGCCGGAGAGGTGCATACGGGCGAAGGTGAGCACGTCGGCGGTGCTGGCGAAGATCAGCCCGGCCGGTCCGCACGAGCGCGGCAGCATCCAGGCCGGGGCGGGTGTGGCCTCGCCTTCGCCGACGTGGCCCACCGCGGCCCGGTGCAGCAGGGCTTCCTCGGGCAGGGTGCCGGTGTGGGTCAGGCCGAGTGGCTCGATCAGCTGCTCGCGCAGGGCCGCGTCCCAGGTCAGCCCGGTGAGTTTCTCGATCACCCGGCCGGCCAGGATGAACCCGGAGTTGCAGTAGGAGAAGGTCACACCCAGCGGGTGGTTGTGCTTGACCTCGGCGAGCGAATCGACATAGCGCGCAAGGCATTCGTCGCCGCGGCCGGTGTCGGTGAACACGTCGCCGTCGATGCCGCTGGTGTGGCTGAGCAGGTGCCGCATGGTGACCTTGGTGGCCGCGATCGGATCGGCCAGCCGCAGTTCGGGCAACACCTCGGCGATGGGCGCGTCCAGGTCCAGCTTGCCCTCATCGACCAGGCGCAGCACCTGGGTCGCGGTCCACACCTTGCTGATCGAGCCGATCTGGAACACCGAATCGTCGGTGACCGGCACACCGGTGGCGGTGCTGAGCACGCCGTGACTGGCCTGGACCACCTCGGCGGCACCGTCCAGCCGCAGGATGCCCAGGCCCGCACCGGGCACACCGTATTCCTTGCACAGTGCGGACAGTCGCCGCTGCCAGTGCGCGGCGTCGATCGGCGTGCGCCGCGGCTTGCCGGGTTCGACCGCGTACTGGCGGACCCAGTCGGCCACCCGCTGGTTGAAATCGGCCCGGTGACTGGGTTTTCCGTTGAGGATGAACAGGTGGTCGCCGCCCGGATAGAGCACCAGCCGGGTGGGCACGCCCTGTTCGCGCAATGCGGTGAACCACTGTTCGGCCTGGCCCACCGGGCAGCGGTCGTCCGCGCCGCCCTGCAGGATCAGCGTGGGCGTACGCACCTGGCCGACTTTGGTCAGCGGCGACATCGGCCCGAATTCGGCCGTGCTGCCCAGTTCCAGTTCGGTGAGGTAGTGCGCGGCGTCGGAGGTACCGGCCATGCTGGTCAGGTCGCTGACCACGCCGCCGGTGACCGCGGCGGCGAAGCGCGGGTCCCGGCTGGTCAGGTAGCAGGTCATGAAGCCGCCGTAACTGTACCCGGTGACGGCCAGCCGCCTCGGGTCGGCAATGCCCTCGGCGACCAGATCGTCCAGTGGTTCCAGGAAATCACGCGCGTCGTCCACACCCCAGGCGCCGAGCGCGGCGGTGTAGAAGGCCTCGCCGTAGCCGTCGCTGGCGCGCGGGTTGAGCAGCAGCACCGCCCAGCCCTGCGCGACTAGGACCTGGTGGTAGAGGTGCACCGGGTCGGCCACGCCGTTCCAGGCGTTGTGCGGGCCGCCGTGGATGTCCAGCAGCAGCGGCAGCGGCCCGGTGCGGTCGGGGTCGCGCAGCAGCCAGCCGTGCACCACCACGCCGTCGGAGACGGTGAACTCGCGTTCCTCGCGCAGGAACAGCTCGGCCGCGGACTCGCTGTGCCCGGTGCGGACGGCGAGTTCGCCGGTGGCCAGGTTGAGCACGGCGATCTCGGCGTAGCAGGAGCGGGTGCCGAGCACGATGGCCGCGATATCGCCGCTGACCGACAGCCCGGACACCACCTGTTCGCCGCCGATCAGCAGCCGCGGGGCGCCGCCGTGCACACCCACGGCGTAGAGGTGCGTGTAGCCGCGGTCCCTGGCGCAGAACAGGACCGTCTGACCGTCATCGATGAGGGTCGGCGTGCCGCCGGGGTAGCCGGGCATCCCGGCCATCACGTTGCGGTCCAAGGGCGCGGACAGGTCGTGCACGTCGCCGCCGAGGTCCACCCGGAGCAGGTGCTGATGGCCGGAGGAGGTGTCGTCGCGGCCGGTCACCAGCAGTGCCGCGCTGTCGGCGGTCCAGCTCACCGTCCCGGCGGCGCCGGTGGGCAGTCCGGCCAGTTCCGGTTGCGCGCCAGGCTGATCGGCGGCCACGACGTGCACCGGGGTGCGGAAGGTCAGGTCGGAATCGGGGTCCTGAGCGGCGGCGAAAGCCAGCCGGGCACCGTCCGGGGACCAGGCCGGACTGGTGGCGTGCCAGTCGCCCGTGGTGAGCTGCCGGACCTCGCGGGTGGCTAGGTCGAGGACGTGCAGGTGGCTGCGGTAGGTGCGCAGCAGTCCGGTGCCGTCGGCCTTGTACCCCAGGCGATCGGTCACCACCGGCGCGGTGCCGCGGGCGGTGCGCGTGGCCTCGTCCTCGCCGTCGGTGGCGGCCAGGTCCACCGCGGTGCTGAAGGCCAGCGCGCCGCCGTCCGGTCGCCACACCGGGGCGCCCGCGCCCAGTGGCAGCGTGGTCAGCTGCTCGGGTTCGCCGCCGTCGGCGGGCAGCAGCCAGAGCTGGGCCGGTCCGTCCTGGGCCCGTAGGAAGGCGATCTGGCTGCCGTCCGGGGACCAGGCGGGTGCGGCGTCGGCGGTGCCCCTGGTGAGCTGCCGGGGTTCGCCGCCCGCGACCAGGACCGTCCACAGTGTACGGAGGTCGCGGTCGGCGGTCCGGTCGGTGGTGCGCAGCACGTAGACGATCCGGGTGCCGTCCGGGGAGACCGCGGGCTGTTCCGGTAGCGCGAACCCGTACAGGTCCTCGATGGTGACTCGCTTGCTCATGGTGCGACAGCTCCTCGTCAGTGGGTGGGGCGGCCGAGTTGGGCGCGGAACAGGGCCAGCACGTTGCCGCCCAGCACTTTCACGATGTCGTCCTCGGCCCAGCCGCGGGCCAGCAGCGCCTCGGTGACCAGGGGCAGTCCGGCCGGGCCCTCCAGTCCGGGCAGGAACTGGTCGGTGGGCACGCCTTCGACCTCCGCCGCCTCACAGCAGGGCATGACCACGTCGGCCAGGACCTCCTTCACGAAGTCCGGCCCCAGGCCCACCTTGTCCACGCCCATCACCCCGGCGATGTGCTCGATATGGTCGATCAGCCGCTCGATCCGGTAGTCGGTCTCGTGCAGGAACGGCGCGAAGAAGTTCACGCACACCACGCCCCCGTTGGCGGCGATGGCCCGGAGCTGCTCGTCGGTGAGGTTGCGGTGATGATCACGCAGGGCGCGGGCGCTGGAGTGGGTGGCGATCACCGGGCGGGTGCACAGTTCCAGCACGTGGTCCACGCCCGCCGCGCCGAGGTGGCTGACGTCGAAGAGCATGCCGAGCCGTTCCATCTCGGCCACCGCGGCGATCCCGGCCCTGGTGAGTTTGCTGCCGGTGTGGTCCTCGCCGCTGCCGTCGGCCAGCGCGGTGCGGCCGAAGTGCGCCAGCGAGGCGATCCGCACGCCGAGGCGGGACAGGGTTTCCAGCAGTTCGACGTCCTCGCCGATGCCCGGCGCACTTTCCAGGGCGAGCACCAGCGCGATCCGGTCCGCGCCCAGGGCCTGGTCGATGTCGTTGCCGTCAAAGCACAACTCGACCACGTCCGGGTTGCCCTCGGCGATGCGGTGCGCGGCCTCGATCATGCGCAGGGTCTGGCGCAGCGCGCCCTCGGGCCGGTACAGGTCGTCGATGAACACCGGCAGCACCTGCAGGTTCACCCCGCCCTGGCGCAGTTGCGGCAGCCACTGCTCGCGGAAGTACGGCGACCAGCGTTCGACCGGGCGGCCGACGACCGAGCAGAGCAGGTCGTTGTGCGTGTCCGCGACCACGCTGCGCCGGTGCAGGTCATCGGTCATCGGGTTGCCTCCTCGGCGAACAGGCTGGCATGCCGGGACGGTGCGGCGGCCAGCAGTTCGCGGGTGTAGGGGTGTTGGGGATCGTCGAGAACCTGTTGGGCCGGGCCGGTTTCCACGATGCGGCCGTGCCGCATCACCGCGATCCGGTCGCTGAGATAACGCACCACGGCGAGGTTGTGCGAGATGAACAGCATGGTGAGCCCGAGTTCGCGGTGCAGGGCGCGGACCAGGTTGAGCACCGCGCCCTGCACCGAGACGTCCAGCGCGGAGGTGATCTCATCGGCGATGATCACCTTGGGCTGCCCGGCCAGTGCCCTGGCCAGTGCGACCCGCTGCCGCTGCCCGCCGGAGAGCCGGGCGGGCAGCATCGCGGCGCGCCCGGGGTCCAGGTTCACCAGTTCCAGCAACCGGGCCACCTCGGCCTGCCGACCGGCCTTGCCGCCGTGCGCGCCTTTGGGCATGGCCTCCATGATGGACTCGCCAATGCGCATCCGCGGGTCGAGCGAGGAGTACGGATCCTGGAACACCATCTGCAACCGGCGCTCCCGCGGCCGTAACCGCCGGATGTCCTGGCCGTCCAGGCGGACCTGTCCGCCGCTGACCGGGACGAGTCCGGCCGCGGTGCAGGCCAGGGTGGACTTGCCCGAGCCCGATTCGCCGACCAGGCCGAGGATCTCACCCGGCGCCACGGTCAGGCTGACCTCGTCCACCGCGCGCAGTCCGGCCTGCCTGCTGCCGTAGTGCACGCTGACCCGGTCGAACTCCAGCTCACTCATTCGGCCCCTCCCCCGGTGACGTTCTCATTCGGCCCCTCCCCCGGTGACGTTCTCCAGTGCCCGTCCGTCCACTTCGGACTCTCCGGGATGCCAGCAGGCGAGGCGGTTGCCGGTGCCGAGCTGGACCAGCGCGGGTTCCTCGGTACGACACTGCTCGTCGGCACCGGCACAACGCTGCGCGAACGGGCAGCCCGGCGGGAGGTCCCCCGGTTCGGGCGGGCGGCCAGGGATGACCGCCAGGGGTGCGTCCCGGTCGGTGTCCAGATCGGGCACCGCGGCCAGCAGTGCCCTGGTGTAGGGATGCCGGGCCGCCGTGAACAACTCGGCGGCGGGCAGGTCCTCCACGATCCGCCCGGCGTACATCACCAGCACCCGGTCGCAGGTCTGCGCGACCACGGTGATGTCGTGGCTGATCAACAGGATCGCCGCATCATGCTCGGCCCGGATCCGGGCCAGCAGCCGCAGCACCTCGCGTTGCACGGTGACGTCCAGCGCGGTGGTCGGCTCGTCCGCGATGACCAGGGCCGGTTCGCCCATGAGTCCCATCGCGATCATCGCGCGCTGCCGCATGCCGCCGGAGAACTCGTGCGGGTACTGCCTGGCCCGCTTGGCGGCGTCCGGGATGCGCACCGACTCCAACCGGTCCACCGCCAGTTCCAGGGCGGCTCGGCGGGACTGCCCGTGGTGCACTTCGGCGACCTCGGCGAGTTGCCTGCCGATCCGCTGGGTGGGGTTGAAGGAGGTCATCGGGTCCTGGAACACCATGGCCAGGGAGGTGCCCAGCAGCGGCCGCAACTCGCGTTCGGAGCGGGTCAGCAGTGGGGTGCCGCGGAAGTCCAGGCGGTCGGCGGTGACCAGACCAGGGGACTCGATCAGCCGGGAGACGGCCAGCGCGGTCAGGCTCTTGCCCGAACCGGACTCGCCGACCACGCCGATCATCTCTCCACTGTGGACGGTGAAGCGCAGCCCGCGCACCGGCGTGACCCACCCGGCCGGACCAGGGAAGGACACCCGCAGGTTGTCCACCGCGAGCACTCCGTCCGAAGCCTGCCCGCCACTGTCCACAGTGGACTTCTCGGGTGGCACGGCCTTGTGGTCCACGCGTTCCCGGCCACCGGCCGCCGCGGCGGCGGCCTCGCCGAACAGGTTGAACGCCAGCCCCGCGATGATCACCGCGAGGGCCGGGCCGAGGGCCGACCACGGGCTCAGGTAGATCCGGTTGAGCCCCTCGCCCAGCAGCCTGCCCCAGTCATAGGCCGGGGCCTGCACGCCGATGCCCAGGAAGGACAGTCCGGCGAAGGCGGTGAGCACGGAGCCTGCCGCGATGGTCGCGTTGATCACCAGTGGTTCGGCGATGTTGGGCAGCACGTGCCGCACCAGGATCCGCAGCCTGCCCACCCCGGACACCCGCGCCGCGGCGATGTAGCCGCGTCCGCTCACCGAGGCGGTCAGGGTGTGCGTGAGCCGGGCGAAACCGGGCGCCACCGCGAAACCGATGGCCAGCACCGCGCCCACGGTGCCGATGCCGAAGATCACCGCGAAGAACAGGGCCAGCAGCAGTCCTGGGAAGGCCACCGCGATGTTCACCGCCGAGGTGACCAGGCGACCGGCCCAGGGTGGTAGCACCGTGGGCGCCGCGCCGAGGATGACGCCGGTGAGCACGCCGAGCAGGGTGGCCAGCACGGCCAGGCCCAGGGAGAGTCGGGTGGCGACCAGGACCCGGTGGAAGATGTCCCGGCCCAGCGTGTCCGTGCCGAACAGGTGACTCGCCGAGGCCCCTTCCTGCAGGGCGTTGGTGTCCACCGCGGCGGCCCGTTCGGCCCACAGCATCGGCGCGAACACCGCCGTGGCCACCAGCAGGACCAGCAGCGCGGCCGAGGTCGCGCCGACCGGGGTGCGCAGCGCCGCCAGGGCGCCGGATCCACCCGCACGCATCAAACCTCCCGGATCTCGGAACGAGGGTCGAGCAGCGCCAGCAGCGCGTCCACCAGCAGGTTCACCAGCAGCACGCCCGCGCCGTAGACCAGCACGATGGCCTGCACCGCCGGGTAGTCCTGCTGCTGGATCGAGCTGACGATGGTCGAGCCCAGGCCCGGCCAGGCGAACACGTTCTCCACCAGCACGGTCCCGGCGACCAGCGCGGGCAGCAGCATCCCGGCCAGGGTGAGGCTCGCGGTGAGCGCGTTGGGCAGCGCGTGCCGCAGGTAGATCAGCCTGGCTGGCAACCGTTTCGCCCGCGCGGTGCGGATGAAGTCGTTGCCCAGCACCGAGAGCAGCTCGACCCGGACGATCCGGGCCAGCACCGCCGCCGGACCGACGGCCATGGCCAGCACCGGCAGCACCATCGACCCGGCCTGCTCCCGGCCGGCCACCGGCAGCCACTCCAGCTGCACCGCGAACAGGCTCATCAGGCCCACCGCGAGCAGGAACTCCGGGATGGCGGCCAGGAACACGCTGGTGGTGGTGAAGCCGAGTTCGGCGCCCCGGCGGCGGCCGCCCTTGGTGCACACCGCCATCAGCACGCCCACCGGGACCGCCACCACCAGCACCACCAGGAAGGCGAGCACCGCGAGTTCGACGGTGGCGGGCAGCCGGTCGGCGATCAGTTCGGAGACCGGCAGGCCGCTGAGCATCGAGGTGCCGAACTCACCGCGGAAGAGGTTGCCGAGGTAGTGCCAGTACTGCACCGGCAGTGGCTGGTCCAGGCCGAGCGCGGCGCGGCGGGCGGCGACCAACTCCGGCGAGGCGGTCAGGCCCAGTGCCGCGCGCACCGGGTCGCCGGGGACCAGGTGGATCATCAGGAAGGCGGCGGTGATCACCACCCACAGCGAGAGCAGGAAGCGCGGCACCCGCCGCCGGGCGAAGGACAGCCACGGGCCGCCCCGCCGCCCGGCTGACACGGGAGTCGCGGTGGCGCTGGTCATCGGGCTCCGCCTCTCTGCACACGGTGGCGGTTCATCCGGCGAACATCCGGATCGAGGTCGGTTCGATGCCCTCGGCGAGGTAGAACTCGGCGCCCTTCATGAAGGTGGGCCGCACCGAGTCGTAGTAGGGCACCATGTCCAGGGACTTCACCAGCGCCGCCTCGGCCCGCTCCCACAGCGCGCAGCCGCTCGTGCCGGGCTGGGCGGCGGCCTGGCGGGAGAGGTCGGTGAACTCCTTGTTGTCCAGGTGCCCGTAGTTCACGCCCTGCGGTGGCCGGGTGCCGGCGAAGAACGGGAGCAGCTGGCTGGGCAGGGTGAAACTCAGTGGCGCCATGGACACCTCCCAGTCACCGGTGCTGAACAGCGCCTGGTTCATCCCGGCGGCGTCCACCGGCTGGATCTGCACCCGCGCCCCGACGGCCTGCCAGCGTTGCTGCATCAGTTCCGCCGCGGCGGCCAGCGTCGGACCGAGCACGGTGGGCTGGATCACCTTGATGGCCAACGGTTTCCCGTTCTTGCTCCGGATCCCGTCCGGCCCGGCCGGCCAGCCCGCGGCGTCCAGGGCCTTGGCGGCCGCGGCCGGGTCGGGGGCCGGCAGGTTGCCGGTGACGTTGTCCCCGGTGCACGGCCGTCCGTCGTAGGTGACCACGCCGCGGGAGGGTTTGCCCGCGCCGTTGGTGAGCACCTTGCCGATCTCGTTGAGGTCCACGGCCTGGACCAGGGCCCGGCGCACCGCCGGATCCTGACCGGGGTGCCCGGCGGCCTGGTTGAAGGTGAGCATCCCGATCGGCACCTTCTGGTCGACGCGCGCGAGTTTGAGCGCGGTCAGCCGCTGCTGGTCGGGTCCGAGCACGGTGGCCGCGTTGATCTGCCCGGACACCAACAGGTTCGCCGCGGTGGCCTCGTTCGGGATCACCCGGAAGACGATCTTGTCCGGCAGTCCGGGCTGGTTCTGCGGCCAGTCCCCCGGTCCCCAGGCGAAGTCCTTGCGGCGGGTGAGGGTGTAGTGGTCGTTGGGCACGATCTCCGACAGCACGTACATGCCCGAGCCCTGCTCGCCCTTGGCCAGCCTGGACCGGTCGGCCAGTCCCTTGCCGCAGACGATCGGCAGGGTGCCGATGTTGTTGAGCAGGAAGGCATCCGGCGTGCCACTGGTCACCGTCACGGTGCCGGTGGCCGGGTCCGCGGTGGCCGTGGTGCCGGGCATCACCTGGAGTCCGATCAGCGGCGAGTTGTTCTTCGGATCACCGATGTGCGCGATGTTGGCGGCCACGTCCGCCGCGGTCAGCGGCGCGCCGTCGGAACAGGTGATGCCAGGACGCAGGGTGAACTTGGCGGTCTTGGTGTCGGCCTCCCACTTGGCCGCGAGGCCGGTCAGGAATTCGCCGCGCGGCCCGAGGCTGATCAGCCTGCTGTAGAGGAAGGCGCCCACGCCGCGGGCGACCGACAGCGAGGTGATCGCGGGGTCCAGGGTGCCCGGTTCCACCGCGATGGCGATGGTGAAGGTCTTGCCGTCGGCCAGTTTCCGGTTCCCGGCGGCCGAATCACCCGGCGCGCCGCAGCCGGCGGCCCCGAGGGCGGCGATGCCGAGCACGGCGATCGCGGTGCGCACAGATCTCATCGTCTTCTCCCGGACTGGGTCGGGTCTCAACCGGCGCGGAGGTGGTCGACGGCGAGCCGGGCGGCCCGGCCGATCGAGGCGTCCACCGCGGGCAACCGCTCGTCGAGGGTGTGCGCGCGGGTGAACACGGCGACCGCGTAGCGGCGCCCGTCCGGGTAGGTGATCACCCCGGCTTCGTTGCGGACCGCGGGCAGCGTGCCGGTTTTGGCCGCCAGCTTGACCGCCGAGTCGAACCCGGAGGTGAGCCGGTGCGGCCAGATCTGCTCCGCCATGATCTTCCGGACCCGCTCGCAGGCCGCGGGCGGCCCGGCGCGGTCGGTCCACACCGCCTCCAGCAACGCGGTGATCTCCCTCGGGGTGGAGGAGGTGGTCCGCTCGGGGTCCACAATGGACAGTTGCCACACCTGTTCCGGCGGGAGCTGGGCAAAACCCTGCTCCAGGTCCAGGCCATCCATGTCCAGTTCGGCGTACGCCGAGTCGAACAGGCCCTGGCAGTCGCCGATCAGCCGGGTGCGCCGCAGGTCCAGATCGCTGAGCACGGCGTCGATCGCGGCCTGGCCGACCCGCTGATAGATCACGTCGGTGGCCGCGTTGTCACTCATGATCATCATGAACCGGGCCAGGTCCCGCCAGCTCATCTCGACATCGTCCGCACTGCCCGCGGTGCCGATCCCGCCGATCCGGTACCGGGCGGTGACCACGGTCCGCTCGGTCTCGTCCAGCCGCCCGGCCGCGACCTCCCTGGCGTAGGCCACCGCCACCGGGATCTTGAACACCGAGGCCAGCACCACCGGCTCGTCCGCACTGACCGAGACCTCCGCCCCGCCGGTCACTCCGACCTCACGCGCGTGCACGAAGCCCCGGGCGCCCGCCGCGGTGAACACCTCGGTGATCCGCTCGACGATGTCGCTCATGCCGACACCCGCCGATCCGCCCGGGTGGTGTGCAGGAACTTCGCCCGCCCCTGCCCGTCATCCCCGACAAACGCGTGCGGCAGGTACCCGCCGATCGCCGGTTCGGCCACCAGGAACACATCCCGCTGCCAGGGCAGCAACTCCTTCGTCTGCTCCGCACGGCCCTGCATGTCCGCGATCAGCCCCTTGGGCGTCATGGTCAGCCACAGCCGCCCCTCGGCGTCCTGGCTCACCACCCGGTCCACCACCGAGGAGGAGTACTTGCCCACGTACCGCGCCGCATCGGCCGGGGCCGGGGCCGGATCCGGTTCGGGCAACCCTGGCAGTTCCACTCCGGTGAGGTCGCGCACCAGCCGGGTCACGATGTTCTCGGCCAGCCCCAACGGATTGCCGCCGTTGGTCAGCAGCGCCACCGCGACCCCGTGCTTCGGCACCAGCCGCAGGAACGCGGATTGCCCAATGGTCCCACCGTCATGTCCAACAACTGTCCCTTGTGGACGGTGAAACAGCTCCCAGCCCAGCCCCCAGGAATCACCCACCACCCGCAATTCCGGCAGCTCCACCTCGACCGCCCGCATGGCCCGCGCACTCGCCGCCGAAAGCACCCGGGTGCCATCGGCCGCGAGGCCGTCGGCGAGGTGCATCCGGGCGAAGGCGATCAGGTCCCTGGCGGTCATCGCCAGCATCGACCCGGCCGGACCGTTGGAGCGCAACATGCCCCACACCGGCGCGACCCGTTGCGGCCGCTCCGGATCCGGCCGCAGATGCCCCACCGCGACCCGGTGCAGGATCGCTTCATACGGCCCCGCCGCGGCGTGCGTCAGCCCCAGCGGCCCGAACAGGTGCTCCCGCAGGCAGTCCTCCCAGCACTTCCCGCGCAGCACCTCCACGATCCGCCCCAGCACCGAGTACCCGGCGTTGTTGTACCCGAACAACTCCCCCGGCTCGAAGACCTGCGCGACGTCCCGGAGCAGGTCCACGTACTTCGCCACACAGTCGTCCCCGCGCCCGGTGTCGGTCATGATGTCGCCCTCGAAGCCCGCCGTGTGGCTGAGCAACTGCCGCACCGTGATCCGCGCCGCCGCGGTCTCCGCCGCCAACCGGAACTCCGGCAGGTAGGTCCGCACCGGCGCGTCCAGCTCCACCAGCCCGTCATCCACCAGCTGCAGGACCAGCGTCGCCGTCCACACCTTGGTGATCGACCCGATCTGGAACACCGAATCCGTGGTCGCCCCGACCCCGGTGTTCTGGTTCAGCACCCCGGCCGCGGCCTCGACCACCGCATCCCCGGCCAGCACCGCCACACTCGCCGCCGGCACCTCGTGCGCGGCCAGCAGTTCCGGCAGCCGCTCCCGCAGCCAGCCGTCGATCTCCGCAAGCTTCGACATCCGCGCCCTTCGCCCTTCGCCCTGACGTGACCTGGATCACGACCAACGCTAGGCATGGGCGGCTGCGGGCACCTCGTGGCAGCGGACGAATCTGGGACGCGGAATCCGTCGGCGCGAACGAACCGCCTACCCCGCGATCCACCTGGCGAACTTCCGCACCGCCTCGACCACCGTCTCCGGCTCCGGCGGCGCGGCCGGGAACAACGCCAGGATCTCCGCGTCCGTCACCCCCCGCGCCCGCGACGCCGCCTCCCGCAGCACGCCCCGATCCACCCCAAGCCCCCCACGCACCGCCGCCCGCACCCCGTCCCGCCGGTACTCATGCCAGTCCTCCCCCCGCCGATACTCCAGCCCGGGCTGCTCCGCGACGCACTCCCGCAGCGGCCCGCCGGGCCTGGTCTGGGTGGCGCAGGAACCGGGGTCCCAGCTCGTGCTGCCGATGATCGAGACGCGGTGCTCGGGCCGGTTCGCCGCCGGGTCCACGGGGGTGAGTTGCCAGCCGCGGTCGCCCAGGGTGCGGTGGTAGCCGGGGAGGTCGGTGATCGCCAGTTCGGCGCGGGTGTGGCGGGCGGCGGCCAGCCTGCGGTCGGGTTCGCTCAGCTCCGGGCTCGCGACCGCCAGGACGTGCAGGAAGCCGTAGGCGATGGCCAGGGTCAGGGCGAGGAAGCCGAGTGACAGGTACCAGCGGCGCAGCAGGATTCCGGCCACCAGGGCGAAGGGCACCCCGCCCAGCAGCAGGCCGGTGCGGCCGGTGCTCAGCACGCCCTCGCTGACGGTGACGCTGAGCCACCAGCCCAGCCCGCCCACGCCGCCGACCAGCACCGACCAGCAGATCCGGCCGCCTCTGGTGTCGGTGAGCGCGGAGGCCGCGGGGGTCAGCGTGGCCATCAGGTAGAGCAGCGCGAGCCCGGCCGGGATCACCACCAGGCCCACCAGCGCGCCCGCCGGGCCGAGTACCAGCACGCTGGCCACCACCACGGACAGGCCGAAGATCACCCCGACCGCGCCCACCACACCCGAGGTGAGCACCTGTGCGAGTGCGTGGGCGAGCAGGCGCCGGGTGGTCACGACCGTGGTCTCGGGCACCCCGAGAACTTGGCACATCGACCCGTATCGGGGAAATCCGCGGTTCTACGCACCGGCAGCCGACCGCCCGGTGGGGGCGCGGTCGGCTGCCGGGACGGGGTTCAGCGCTTCATGCCGTGTTCGATGGCCTCGATGATCCGCGGCCGCAGTTCGGCGGCGCTGATGATCGCGTCCACCGAGCCGACCTCGACCGCGCGCTGGATGCTGTGCACCCGGTCGAACTCCGCGGCCACCTCGCCGAGCTTCTCCGCCCGGACCGAGGAGCGCACCTCGGCCAGCTGGGTGGTCAGCCCGGCCCGTTCGGCGCCACTGGCCGCCGAGACCAGGGCCTGCAACTCGACCACCCTCGGGTCGGTGGCGGTGCGGTTGTTGACCTCGCCGGAGAACACCACGGCCGCCGCCGGGGCGCCGCCGAGCACGGAGGCGAAGGAGCCCTCCAGCGCGAGCACGGTCATGTTCGGGTTGAGTGCCTTGGAGAAGACCACGAACGCGCCGCCGTGGTAGCGGGAGATCACGCAGAACACGATCGGGCCGTCGAAGTTGACGATCGCCCGGCCGATCTCCGCGCCGTACTCCAGTTGCAGCTTGCGCATCGACTCCGGCGAGCCGTCGAAGCCGGACAGGTTGGCCAGCACCACCAGCGGCCGGTTGCCCGAGGCGGAGTTGATCGCCCGCGCGGTCTTCTTGGACGAGCGCGGGAACAGGGTGCCCGCGGTGTAGGTGTCCGGGCCGTCGGTGGGCGGGAAACCGCGGCGTGGCACCGACTTGGACTCGATGCCGATCAGGCAGACCGGCCAGCCGCCGATGTGCACGTCCTGCACCGCCGAGGTGTCCGCGTCGGCCATCCCGGCCCAGCGCTCCAGCACCGGGTGGTCCTGGTCGGACAGGGCCCGCATCACGGTGCGGATGTCGAACGGCTTCTTGCGGTCCGGGTTGTGCGTGCTGGAGAAGATCTCGCCGACGGTCTTGAACTCGCTGTCCACGATCGCGTGCGGGTACGGCGTGACGTCCCGGTTGGCCGGGTCATTGGTCACCGCCCGGCGCGGCGCGGTCTCGCCCGGCACCACGTAGGTGTGGTCGTAGTGCCCCATCAGCACATCGCGGGCGCCCGGCAGGTGCGGCGCCCAGTACTGCGCCTGGCCGTTGGGCCCCATCACCCGGTCGTAGCCGCCGATGCCGAAGTTGTCCTCGGCCGAGACGCCGCCGGAGAAGTCCAGCGACTGCTTGCCGGTGAGCACCATCGCCGAGTCCGGCGTCATCACCAGGATGCCCTTGGTGTGCATGAGCATGGTGGCTTCGGCGTTCCAGTACGGCTGCGCGCCCACGGTGATCCCGGCGACCACGATGTTGATCTCGCCACCGGCCTGGGTGAACTCCACGATCCGCTTGAGCGCCGCGGCCACCCAGTCCATGTTCTCGGTACCCGAGGTCATCGAGATCCGCGCACCGGCGGAGAGCGCGAACCACTCCAGGGGGACCTGCATCCGTTCGGCCAGGTCCAGCGCGGCGATGATCCGCGAGCACTCCGGCTCCGAGAGTGCGCCCAGGGCCTTGGTCGGGTCGCCCAGCAGCAGCACCCGGGTCACGCCCTCGGGCACCCGCTCGGTCGGCGTGCGCACCACCCCGGCCACCAGCGCCGCACTGTTCTTGCCCTTGGGCCGATCCACCGGGACCAGCACGCCCTGCTCGTCCAGGTCGTGCTCGACGAAGGCGCCCGTGGGCCCGGCGAGCAGGTCGGTCAGCTCGTACGGGTAGGTGTTGCCGCGGCGGGCCGCGCGCAGCACCTTCTGCCGGTAGTCATCCAGCGGCCGCACCGGTTCGGTGTCCGGCTCGCCCACGTGCAGCCGGGCGCCGTTGCCGGGGTCCAGGGTGATCCGCACCGAGACCTCGGTCAGCTCGCCGCTGGACTTGCGGCGGCGGGCCAGGAACTGGACCTCCTCCAGCCCGGCGCCGGTGGCGGTCGGCAGGATCCGCTGCACCAGCTGGTTCAGCTCGTCGGTGGCCAGCTCGGTGGAGGGCCAGACGTACATCATGATCCGGTTGGTGTCGAAGCGCTTGTTCTGCGGGCGCTGCGCCTGGATGTTGCGGATCGCGCCCAGGCAGGCGTTGACGCCGTCCTCCACCGCGGGCAGCGCGACCAGGCGGCCCTCGGACTCGCGCAGCGGGGTGAGGTCGCGGATCTGGCCCATCGCGATCAGCCGCTCGTCGGCCGGGTTGCTCTTGGCCACCGCCTTGAACAGGTAGATCTCCTCATCGGCCGAGGGCAGCCGGGTGAGGTCGAACTCGCGCAGCCGCTCCAGCTGCAGCCGCTGGGCGATCTGCGGGTGCAGTCCGCGGATCAGCCGGTCCTCGGCGAACCCGTCGGCCTCGGGGCGGAAGGTGAAGTGGTGGTGCATGACCGCGCCGCTGGTGCCTGCCACCGTGGTGGTGATCCGGCGGACCGCGACCGGCGGCGGGTGCGCGGCGAGCAGTTCGCCCAGCCGCACCGCCATCGCGTCCGCGTCGGGCTGGTCCTCCCAGGTGACGTAGAGGTCGGCGACCAGCGCGTGCTCGGCCACGCCGTTGGCGAAGCCGCCGAGGGCTGCGATGGCCTCGGGCAGTGCGGCGATGTCCACCGCGGTGGTGACCAGCCGGGCCGCGCCGTCGTCCCCGGTGTGCTCGGCGGTGACGAACCGGCAGCCGGCGGTGTCGGTGGCGGTGACCTCGGACAGGCCGCGGTTGCCGTAGTAGCGGCGGGTCAGGACTTCCAGCAGCGGCGCGTGGTCGCGGCCGGGGCGGCCGATGCGCTGGCCGATCAGCCGGACCAGCGGTTCGGAGCAGGCGACCATGGCCTGGATCCGCTCGGCGCGGTCGGCGGCGTCCGGGTTGCGGTCCAGGTGCCGCAGTTCGTCCCGGATCTCGGCGTAGACCTTGGCCCTGGTGCGGCGCAGCAGCGGCTGGGCGTACCAGCGGAACACCACGCCACGAGCCAGGTCGGACACCGCCGGGAAGCGCACCTGGGTGGCCTGCACCAGGTGTTCCAGCGCCAGGCCCGCACGCTCCCGCAGCGATTCCAGCGGCGCGGCGCCTGCCAGCCACTGGCGCAGCAGCTCGGAGACGATCGCGACGTCGACCGACATCCGTTGCTGGGCCAGGAAGATGCGGAAGACCGCGGCCTCCAGCTCCGGGGTGCGGTCCAGCTCGGTGACGCCGTAGTGGCCGAGCACCCGGCGCAGGTTGGCCTGGAAGTCCTCGGTGACCCCGGCCCGTTCCACGTCCAGGCTCTGCAGGTAGCTGTGGAAGTACTCGCGCGGGCTGTGCACCGGGCTGTGCGGTTCGACCTCCAGCTCGTTGCCGGGCTTGTTGCGGCTCAGCTCGGAGAGGTCGGCGAAGACGGTGAGCAGGTCCAGCTCGCCGGGCAGCGGCCTGCTGCCCAGTTCGGCACGGGCGGTCAGGTATTCGGCCAGCACCCGGCCGTTGTCGTGCGGGTCGACGTCGAAGCCCAGCAGCAGGCTGCGCAGGTCCTGCAGGCCGCGCTCGGCCCGGTGCGCCGCGGAGATCCCGGACTGCTCGGTGGGCAGGTCGATCTCGACCGTGCCGGTCTCCTCGGCGGCGGCTTCCTCGGCGCCTTCCTCGGCCAGGGGTTCCAGGCGCAGCAGCGGGGTGCCGGTCTCGACCTGGCTGCCCACCGACACCGGGCATTCGCGGACCCTGGCCCGGAACGGCGCGCGCAGCACCATTTCCATCTTCATGCTTTCCAGCACCAGGATCGGCGCGCCGGACTCGACCTCGTCACCGGCGGCCAGGGGGGTGGCGACCACCAGCGCGGGCGCGGGGGCGCGGACCACGCCGCCCTCATCGCGGCTGATCCGGTGCGTGACGCCGTCGACCTCGACCAGGTGGATCGGGCCGTGGGTGGCCGAGACCAGCCGGAACCGGCGGCCGTTGACCACGATCTGGCCGAAGTGCTCGTCGAAGCGCTCCACCTCGATCTCGGCGGTGTGCACGTCGCCGCCGCCGGAGATGCCCGCCCGGAAGCGGTTGGGGCCGGTGCGGGCCACCGAGACCCGGTAGCCGACACCACGCAGCTTGAGGTCCAGGGGGCGGCCGGCCTCGTGCTGGACCTGCGGGCGGCCGCCGTGCGCGGTGGAAAGCAGCCGCTGCCTGCCGACCTCTTCCTCGTCCAGGTAGGCCTCGATGGCGGCGGCGGCCAGTGCGATGGCGGAGTGCCGGTGGTTGACCAGGCGGCCTTGCGCGCGCACCCGGTCGATCCAGCCGGTGTCCGCGCTGGCGTCGATCACCTCGGGCTGGTCGAGCAGGTCGAGCACGAAGCTCTTGTTGGTCGCGCCGCCCTCGATGATCACCGTGGTCTCGGCCATCGCCCGGCGCAACCGGCCGAGGGCCTGCTCGCGGTCCTGGCCGTAGGCGATGATCTTGGCGATCATCGAGTCGAAGTCACCGGGGATGGTGTCGCCCTCGCTGACGCCGGTGTCCACCCGGATGCCGGGTCCGGCCGGCAGCACCAGGCGGGCGATCCGGCCGGGGGCGGGGGCGAAGTCGCGGTCCGGGTCCTCGGCGTTGAGCCGGGCCTCCACCGCGTGCCCGAGTTCGGCGGGCTGCTCGCCGTCGAGCTTGCCGCCACCGGCCACGTGCAGCTGGAGCCGGACCAGGTCGGTGCCGGTGGTGATCTCGGTGATCGGGTGCTCGACCTGGAGCCGGGTGTTGACCTCCAGGAAGGCGAACAGCTTCTCGCCGGGGTGGTAGAGGAACTCCACCGTGCAGGCGCCGCGGTAGCCCACCCGCACGGCCAGCCGCTCGGCGGAGGCTTTCAGCTCGGCGGTCTGCGCCGGGGACAGCAGCGGGGAGGCGGACTCCTCGATGATCTTCTGGTTGCGCCGCTGCACCGAGCAGTCGCGCACACCCAGCGCCCAGGCGGTCTCCCCGTCGGAGATGACCTGGACCTCCACGTGCCGCGCCCCGGTGACCAGGCGTTCCAGGAACACCACGCCGGAACCGAAGGAGCGCAACGCTTCCTGGCTGGTGCGCTCGTAGGCCTCGGCCAGGTCCGCGCCGGAGGCGACCATGCGGATACCGCGCCCGCCGCCGCCCGCGGTGGCCTTGAGCATCAGCGGGTAGCCGATCTCGTCCCCGGCGCGCAGCGCGTCTTCCAGGGTGGCGACCTCGCCGCGGCTCCACGGCGCGACCGGCACGCCGACCTCCTCGGCGATCAGCTTGGCGCCGATCTTGTCGCCGAGTTTGCGCATGGCGTCGGCGCTGGGGCCGACGAAGGTGACGCCGACCTTCTCGCAGAGTTCGGCGAAGGCCGGGTCCTCGGCGACGAAGCCCCAGCCGACCCAGGCGGCGTCCGCGCCGGATTCGACCAGCGCGCGCTTCAGCACGGCCAGGTCGAGGTAGGGGCGGTTCGCGGCCGGGCCGAGCGGGTAGGTGAGATCGGCCTCCCGGACGAAGGTCGCGTTGCGGTCGGCGTCGGTGTAGAGCGCGACCGTCTCGATCCGCTTCCCGGTTTCCGCCGAGAGATCCCGGACGGCGTGGATGAGCCGCATCGCGGCCTCTCCACGGTTGACGATGGCGACACGACTGAACACCGGCAGAGCCTCCCAAGTACGCGCGTGCGGAAGGCGACGTCCGGGTCCCGGAGCGTCGCCTGCACCGAGTACATACCCTGCTGGATCGCAGTCGCGCGAACCTATGTCCCGGATCGCGCATGCCGGGGCCGTCACTTTGTAGGGAACCTACAAAGGGTGGGCTGCCTTACACCACCCCTACCCCGATTCGCACCAGATCTGCCACAAAGCGGAAGTGAACAAGACTGCCGGTTGTCCGGTTCGGGGCCCAGCCGGCCGCGGCGACGGCCGGCTGAGCGCGGCGGCTCAGGCGACGGTGGCGTCGATGGTCACCGGGATGGTCGGGCCCAGTGCCTTCGAGTAGGGGCAGATCTGGTGGGCCTCCCGGCCCAGCCGCTCGGCGGTGTCCTGGTCGATGCCGGTGACCTCCAGGTGCAGGGCGGCGCTGAGGGTGAACGAGCCGGCGCCGTCGTGGTGCAGGGTCACCTCGGCCACCACCGCGAGGTCCTTGAGCGGCACCTTGGCGGCGGTGGCGGCGCGGCGGGTGGCGCCGAGGAAGCAGGAGGCCCAGCCCGCGGCGAGCAGCTGTTCGGGGTTGGTCGCGCCGCCGGCGCCACCCAGTTCCTTGGGGATGGCGAAGCGGACGTCCAGGGCGCCGTCGGCTGCCACGGCGCGGCCGCCGTTGCGGCCCTCGCCGGTCACGGTCACGGCGGCGGTGTACTCAGTCGCTGTCATGCCGACCACCAGACCAGCCCCGTGCACACTCCCCGCGAACGAGTTGTTGACGCGCAGCTCCAGACCCGGTCACCAGCCCGCTCCGCCGCCCAGTTGGCCCAACTCGTACGCCAAGTTGGCCCAAGTGGGCGTACCACTTTGCCCAAGTCGACGGTGGCGGCGGGGCCGGGCACTAGGCCGATCGGGCCTAGGGTGGGGCGGGTGAGCAGACGGCTGCGGTTCGAGTTGCTGGGTCCGGTCCGCGCCTGGCTGGATGGGGCCGAGACCGATCTGGGGGCGCCGCAGCAACGCGCGCTGCTGGGGGTGCTGTTGCTGCATGAGGGCACGGTGGCCACCCAGGACGTGCTGGTCGAGGCGGTGTGGGGCAGTGCGCCGCCGCCCGCGGTCGGCGGCATGGTGCGTTCCTACATCTCCCGGCTGCGCCGCGCGCTCGGCGATGCCCGGCCCGCCTCGGTGATCCGGTCGGTGGCCGGTGGCTACGCGCTGGCCACCGAACCCGGTCAGCTGGACCTGGCCGACTTCCAGCAGCAGCTCTCCGCCGCCCGCGAGGCCCGCCGCACCGGCGAACTCGACGCCGAGGCCACCGCGTTGCGGGCCGCCCTCGAACTGTGGCAGGGCCTGCCCCTGGCCGGGGTGCGCGGGGAGTACGCCGAGCGGGAACGCGAACGGCTGCGGCAACTGCGGCTCACCGCGGCGGAGGACCTGGCCGCGGCCGAACTGGAACTGGGCAGGCACGTCGAGGCGGTCTCCGCGCTCACCCCGCTGATCATCGAGGAGCCGCTGCGGGAACGCGCCCGGGTGCTGATCATGCTGGGGCTCTACCGCTCCGGCAGGCAGGCCGAGGCGCTGGAGCTGTACCAGGACGCGGTGCGCCGCTTCACCGACGAACTGGGCCTGGACCCCGGCGCGGAACTACGCGAGATGCAGCGCCGCATCCTGCGTGCCGACCCCGGCCTGACCGGACCCACCCCGGTGCGCCCGCTGTCCTCGGCCGAACGCGCCCGCAAACCCATGCAGCTGCCCCCGGACCTGCCCGAGTTCACCGGCCGCCAGGCCCTGCTGACCGGGATCGCCGCCCAGCTGCGCCCCCAGGAATCCGGGGTGCCGGTGCACGCCTTCACCGGCGGGCCCGGCATCGGCAAGACCGCCGCCGCGGTGCACCTGGCGCACCTGGTCGCCGAGCACTTCCCGGACGGGCAGTTCTACGTCTACCTGCGCGGCGCCCAGACCCCCGACCCGCTGCCGGTGCTGCTGCGCGCGCTGGGCGTCACCGAGGTCCCGGCGGACGGAGCCGAGCGCAGCGCGCTGTGGCGCACCCTCACCTGCGGGCAGCGCATCCTGCTGGTCGCCGACGACGCGGTGGACGAGGACCGGATCCGCGCCGTGCTGCCCGGCACCGGCGGCCCCGCGATGCTGCTCACCGCACGCCAACGGCTACACGGCCTCACCCACGCCCGCTGGCACACCCTGCCCGGCCTCGACCCCCACGAACAGCGCGAACTGCTGGCCCGCACGATCGGCGCGGACCGCCTCGACACCGACCCCGAGTCGGTGCGGGCCCTGCTCGCGCACGCCGACGGCCTGCCCCAGGTGCTGCACAACGTGGCCGCCCGGCTGGCCGCCCGCCCGGACTGGAGCCTGGCCACCGCCCTCCGCCGCCTCAGCGCCCCAGCCGTGCCGCCCGCCGAGGATCCTTACGCCGCCACCCTGCAAGCGCTTCCCGCCGACCAGGGCCGGGCGCTGCGGCTGCTCGCCGTGCCCGACGGCGACAGCACCACGCTGCCCGCCGCCGCGGCCCTCCTGGACGCCGACCCGGCCACCACCGAGGACCTCCTCGACGCCCTGGTCGAGACACACCTCCTAGAGCCGGTGGCCGAGGGCCGCTACCGGCTGCGCGGACCACTGCGCCGCGCCGCCCGCGCCCAGGCCCTCATCACCGACGGCGAGGCCGCCTGCCAGGCCGCCCTGACCCGGCTGACCCGGCACCATCTGGACACCGCGGCCAGCTGGAATCCGGCCGACGAACCCAACCGCTGGGCCCTGGCCGCACAGGCCGGCAAGATCGCCGACGCCCCCGCACAGGACCTCGCCCGGCTGCTCGCCAAGGACCCGGCCAGCTCCCGTTAACCCACGCGCAACCGGTCCGATACCGCGTATTAGGTTGCGCGCATGACCAAGCACCAACCACGACGGGGTGGCTGACCAACAATGCGACTAAGCCGGAAGCCCACCAGTCGGCGGTTCTTCGAGCTGTTCACCGAAGCCGGTGCGAACATCGCCGCCAGCGTGGACGTGCTGCGGGAGTTCGTGCGCGCGCCCGATGAGCGGCGTGCCGAGCTGGCCGAGCGCCTGCACGAGCTGGAGCACGTCGGTGACCGTGCCACGCACGCCATCATCGAGCACCTGGACCGGTCCTTCGTCACCCCGTTCGACCGCGAGGACATCTACCGCCTCGCGGTCCGCCTCGACGATGTGGTCGACGACATCGACGCCGCGGTCGACCTGACCATGCTGTACCGGGTGGACGTGCTGCCCGAGGGCGTGGACGACCAGGTCGAGCTGCTCAGCCGGGCCGCCCAGCTCACCGCCGAGGCGCTGCCCAGGCTGGCCGACCCGCAGGGGCTGACCGACTACTGGGTCGAGATCAACTCGCTGGAGAACGAGGCGGACAAGGCCTACCGGCGACTGCTCTCCCGGCTTTACGACGGGCGGCTGGAAGCCCTGGAGGTCATGAAGCTCAAGGAGATCGTCGACCAGCTGGAGGCCGCCGCGGACGCCTTCGAGCACGTCGCCGACGTGGTGCGCACCATCGCGGTCAAGGAATCCTGATGCTGTCCACCATGCTTGTGGTGGTGGTCGTGCTCGCGCTGGCCTTCGACTACACCAACGGCTTCCACGACGCGGCCAACGCCATCGCCTCCGCGGTGTCCACCAGAGCGCTCACCCTGCGCGCGGCACTGGCCCTGGCGGCGGTGATGAACCTGATCGGCGCGCTGCTGGGCACCGCGATCGCGGTCACCGTGGCCTCCGGGGTGATCGACACCCCGGTCGGCGACCACGGGTTGCGGGTGGTGCTGGCCGCCCTGGTCGGGGCCACCGTGTGGAACCTGATCACCTGGTACTTCGGCCTGCCGTCCTCCTCCTCGCACGCGCTGATCGGCGGTCTGGTCGGCGCGGCGCTGGCCTCGGCCACCACCGTGCACTGGTCCGGGGTGCTGATCAAGGTGGTGGTGCCGATGGTGGTCTCACCGCTGGTCGGGCTGACCCTGGGCTACCTGGTGATGACCGGGATCATGTGGGCCTTCCGCAACGGCAACGCGCACAAGGTGGGTCGCGGCATGCGCCGGGCGCAGATCGTCTCCGCCTCCAGCCTGGCGCTGGGTCACGGCCTGCAGGACGCGCAGAAGAGCATGGGCGTGATCGTGCTGGCCCTGGTCATCGGCGGTCAGCAGGTCGGCTTCCACGTCCCGTTCTGGGTGGTGCTGGCCTGTGCGCTGGCACTGGCCGCCGGCACCTACGCGGGCGGCCTGCGGATCATGCGCACGCTGGGCAGGCGGATCTTCCACCTGACCCCGCCGCACGGTCTGGCCGCCGAACTGGCCGCGTCCTCGGTGCTGTACCTGACCGCGTTCGTCTTCGCCGCGCCGATCTCCACCACGCACGTGATCACCTCGGCGGTGATGGGCGTGGGGGCCACCACCCGGCGCTCGGCGGTGCGCTGGTCGGTGGCGGCCGATATCGCCAAGGGCTGGGTGCTGACCCTGCCCGGTTCGGCGGCGGTGGCCGCGGCCACCTACGGCATCACGGCGTTGTGGTGACGCGGTTCCCGGCGCAGCAGGTCCGTCACCGCGGCTGGCCAGTCCGGGAAGTCGAAGCGGAAACCCGCCTCCAGCAGTCGTCCTGGCACCACCCGCCTGCTTTTCAGCAGTAGTTCGGTGTCGGAGCGGAGGGCGAACGCACCCAGTTCGGTCATCCACTTCGTGGCCGGCAGGCCCACCGGGATCCCTTGTGCCGCACGCAGTGCGCGCATGAGGTCCCGGTGCGGCAGTGGGTTCGGCGCGGCCAGGTTGACCGGGCCGGTCAGCTCCGGGTGGTCCAGGAGGAAGGTCACCGCGCGGACCAGGTCCTGGCCGTGGATCCAGGACACGTACTGCTTCCCGCCCGCGACCGGGCCGCCCAGGCCGAGCCGGGTCAGCCGCCGCAGCACGTGGAAGGCGCCGCCGCGTCCTGGGCTCATCACGATCGCGGTGCGCAGGGCGACCTGCCGGGTGTCCGGGGTGCCGGATTCCCGTTGGGCCGCCTCCCAGTTCTCCGCGATCCGCACGCTGTAGGCCCAGTAGTCCGGCACCCCGGGTTCGCCGCCGCCGATCTCGCCGGTGGTCTCGTCGTTGGCCTGGTCGAACCGGTGCGCGTAGATGGTGGCGGTGCTCATCTGCAACCAGGTCGCCGGTGGGCGATCGGCGCGGGCGATGGCTTCGCCGATCACCCGGGTGGAGTGCACCCGGGAGTCCATCATCTCGCGCAGGTTGGCCGCGGTGTAGCGGCAACTCACGCTGCGCCCGGCCAGGTTGACCACCGCGTCGCAGCCGTCGATCCGCCCGGCCCACGGCCCGAGCGTTCGACCGTCCCAGTGCAGCCACTCGATCCCCGGTGTGGGCGCGGGCGCGGGACGCCGGCTCAGCACCACCACCTGATGGCCGAGCGCGACCAGCGCGCGGCCGAGAAATTCCCCGATGTGCCCGGCTCCCCCGGGCAGCACGATCCTCATGGCACCACCGTACAACAGAATTAAGCGATCGCTCAAAACTGCGTTCGACTGGCCGGACCCTGCCAACCCTGGACACCTGCCACACCAGCCGTGGTGCGATCCCCGGATGAAGATCGTGACGACCGCCCGGGTCGCGGCGGTGGTCTGCGTGCTGTTCTCGCTCCCCGGCTGCATGCCCCCACCACCCGCCACCACAGCTGTGGCAGCCCCCACCTCGGGCAAACCCCGGCCCACCGAGACCGTGCCGGAACGGCAGTGGTGCTACGACGGCGTCCCGTACAACCCGCGCAGCCCCGAGTACCGCGGCCCCGGCCCGCACCTGGCCACCGTGGCCGCGCTGCACAGCGGGAGCTGGCTGGTCAGCACGCTGAGTCCAGGCGCCCCGCTGCTACCCCGGCGGTGGTACCCGGCCATGTCCGACCAGCTCGACCGGAACCGGGTGACCCTGGTCGTCTGCGCGTACCTGCCCACCCCGGCGGGCACCCAGCGCACCGGCACCTGTGACTGCGCCGACCAGGAGACCAAACGGCCGCGCGCCGTGGACATCGTGCCCGCCAGTTACAGCTTCACCGTCCTAGAAGCCCGGACCGGGCGGAAAATCGGGCAGTTCACCCTGCCCGGAAGTGAGAACCACTGCCCACGCGGGCTGCTCGTGGCGGGTGCCCAGAACATCGGCCAGCGCGTTGGCGAGGCCGCCTTCGCCGCCGAACTGGATCCTTTTGTGCACGGCAAACGCTGATCCGCGCTGTGATCCGCGCCTCTTTCAGCTGCTGGCTAATTGGGAAGAACCAGATCGGGAGAACGGTTACCCTAATCAGGTGACGCTGGGGGGCTGTCCGGGCCCGTCGCCCATCGTTTCCCCATCCTCCCTGATCACCGCAGGCTCGGATCCGCCAGGAGCACTCCCCATGACGACCAGCACCACCACCGCCCCGCCGCGCCCGGAGCAAGCTCCGGCGCGCCCCGGTCTGCTGATCGGGGTGCTAGTCCTCTCCGCGTTCGTGATGATCCTCAACGAGACCATCATGAGTGTCGCGCTGCGGGACCTCACCGTAGACCTCAAGGTGCCCACCACCACGATCCAGTGGCTGACCAGCGGCTTCCTGCTGACCATGGCCGTGGTCATCCCGACCACCGGCTTCCTGCTCGAACGCTTCACCCCGCGCCAGGTCTTCGCGGTCTCGCTGACCGCGTTCTCCCTGGGCACCCTGCTCTGCGGCGTCGCGCCCGGTTTCGAGGTGCTGCTGGCCGGCCGGGTCGTGCAGGCCGTCGGCACCGCGGTGATGCTGCCGCTGCTGATGACCACCGTGATGCGCCTGGTGCCGCTGGAGCGGCGCGGGGCGACCATGGGCACCATCACCATCGTGATCGCGGTGGCCCCGGCCGTCGGGCCGACCATCGGTGGCGCGGTGCTCTCCTCGCTGGGCTGGCGGTGGATGTTCCTGATCGTGCTGCCGCTGGCGGTCGGCGCCCTGGTGGCCGGCCTGGCCCTGCTGCGCATCCACAGCGAGACCCGCCCGGTGCCGCTGGACCTGTTCTCGGTGCTGCTGTCCGCGCTCGGTTTCGGCGGTCTGCTCTACGGCCTCTCCGCCAGTGGTGAGTCCGCGGGCGGGCATTCGCCGGTGCCGCCGTGGGTCGCGGTGCTCGTCGGCGCGGTGTCGCTGCTGATCTTCGGCTGGCGGCAGCTGCGCCTGCAGCGCGAGGACAAGGCACTGCTGGACCTGCGGCCGTTCACGCACCGTTCGTTCGTGGTCGGGCTCGTGCTCAGCGCACTGCTGTTCGTGTGCCTGATCGGCGCGGGCGCGATCCTGCTACCGCTGTACCTGCAGACCGTGCTGCACACCTCGACCTTCGTCAGCGGCCTCGCGGTGCTGCCCGGCGGTCTGGTGCTCGGTCTGCTCGGCCGCCCGGTGGGCAAGCTGTTCGACAAGGTGGGCGCCCGCCCGCTGGTGATACCCGGCGCGCTGTCCATGGCGGTCTCGCTGTGGCTGTTCTCCTTGCTCGGCCCGGGTTCGCCGCTGCTCGCGGTGATCGGCATCCACGTGCTGCTGATGATCGGCCTCGGCCTGATGATGACCCCGCTGATGACCGAGTCCCTCGGCTCGCTGCCGGAGCAGCTCTACTCGCACGGCAGCGCGATCCTGGCCACGCTCCAGCAGGTGGCGGGCGCGCTGGGCACCGCGGTGTTCATCACCGTGGCCACGGTGGGCAGTGTGGACCGCTCCACCGGCAGCCCGGACGTCGAGGGCCTGCACATGGCCTTCCTGGTGGCCGGTGTCATCGGCCTGGTCGCCCTGGCCGGATCGTTCTTCGTCCGCGCCAAGCAGCCGGGCAGCGCCCCGGCCGCACCGGCCATGCACTGAGAAATCCTGACCCGCGAAGGGGGATCGGCGAGTTCGCCGGTCCCCCTTCGCGCGTTCAGCGCCCCGGAATCGGCCGGAGCACGTGTGCCCAGCCGCTGAAGTCACTCGGCGGCGCGACCACGTCGAAGACCACGTCCTTGCGCACGAAACCCCAGCCCTGCACCGTCATCCGGTACCGCCCGGCCGGACCGGCCAGCTTGACCAGGCCCGCGCCGTCGGTCTGTGCGGTGAACTCGTGGCCGTTGTCCAGGTCGATCAGCCGGACCTCCTGGTTGGCCAGCCCCTCACCCGCGTCGACGGCGCCGTTGTTGTTCCGGTCGTCGAACAGCGTGCCGCTGACGGCCCCGTCCCGCCCGGTCACCTTGGCCACCAGCAGTCCGCTGGGCTGCCCGTCGGAGTGCTCCTCCAGCTGGTAGAAGTCGCAGCTCTGGTACAGGTAGCCGCGCACCCCGCCGTGCGCGGGCACCGTGCCACGCACCCGGAACTCCCGGGTCTGTCCCGGCTGGACCGTCGCACCGGCCGCGTCGTAGCCGAGTTCGCCCCAGCCCTCCGGCGGGACCTCCAGCTGCAGGCGGTTGTCGATCCGGTCGCAGGCGACGTGGATCCCGGTCAGCGGCCGGGTCCCGGTGTTGGTCAGGGTCAGGCGGATCTCGGCCTCAGCGCCGACCGGGTAGCTCGCCTGGTCCAGTCCAACGGTGACCCGCAGCGACTCCGCGAGCGGTCGCAGCGCCCGGAACGGCACCTTGACCTCGGGTGACGCGCCGTCCAGCCGCAGTTCCTGGTGCCCGTGGCTGATCCAGCCGCCCGGCAGGCTCTGCACGCTCACCGAGTACTTGCCGGTGGCCACCCCTGGGAAGGAGTACCCGCCGTCGGCGCCGGTGACCGCGGTGCGCGCGCCCTCGTTGTTACGCAGCTCCACCGTCGCCCCGGCCAGGCCCTCCCCAGCCGAGGGCGCGCCGTTGAGGTCGGCGTCGCCGTAGATCTGCCCGCTGACCACCACCTTGGTCTCCGGTGAGACCACCGGCACCAGTGCCTCGCCGAGGTCGTCGGCCGGGTTCACATCGTTGCGCGACAACGGGCCCAGCTTGAACCGGGCGTCCCCGCCGCCCCACCCGCCGAGGTGCCCGCGCAGCGTGTACTCCCGGGACTGCCCCGGCAGGTAGCTCGCGCCGAGCCCGCCCGGCCCGAGATCACCCCAGTCGCTGATGTCCTGGATGTGGAACCCGGTGCCGGAGACGTACTGCTCGTGCTTGCGCAGGTAGTAGGCGCCCCGGTCACCGACGTTGGTCACGGTGAGTTTGACGGTGATCGGGTCCCCCGGCAGGTAGGTCCCGCTGGGCACCGAGACCGTGCTGCGGATGTCCGGCCCCTCCGCCGCCGACGCGGTGCCCGCGACCAACCCACTGACCGCCAGTGACAACACAACCGCGCCGGTGAGCACGCGTGCCGATAACAACGACCCCATGCGCTGTTCCCCCTCGACTGCCCGCGCGCCCACCGCGCGTGGCTTCTCCTGTACACACTGGAGTCTTGATCTAGGTTGCCCAACGTGATCCAGACCACAGTCAGCGGAGCGCGCCCGCGGTGGCCCCCGCCTGGATCTGCCGCTGGAACACCACATAGGCCACCAGCACCGGCAGCATCGCGATGGTCAGCCCGGCGAACAGCCCGCTCCAGTCCCCGCGGTAACCCTGGCTGGTGGACAGCGCGGCCAGGCCCTGGGCGAGCACATAGTTGTCCGGGTCCGGGTTGAGCACCAGCGGCAGCAGGTACTGGTTCCACAGGCCGAGGAAGTTGAAGATGGCCAACGAGATCAGGCCGGGGCGGGCCATCGGCAGCATGATCCGGAAGAACACCCCGGCGTGCGAGCAGCCGTCGATGAAGGCGGCCTCGGCCACCGCGCTGGGCAGGCCGCGGAAGAAGGCGTGCAGGAAGAAGATGGTGAACGGGGTGGCGAAGGCGGTGTAGACCAGGATCAGCCCGAGGTGGGTGCCGAGCAGGCCCAGCTGCTGCACGGTGAAGAACAGCGGCACCAGCGCCAGGAAGGTCGGGAAGAACATCGAGGCGACGAACAGGTAGTAGACGAACCTGTTGCCACGGAAGGGATAGCGGGCCAGCGCGTAGGCGGCCAGCGCGCCAAGCAGCATGGTCAGCGCCAGCGCGCCGCCGACCACCAGCACCGAGTTGAGGAAGTAGCGGCCGATGTCGGCCTCGGTCCAGGCCCGGCCGAAGTTCGTCCACTGTGGACTCTCCGGCAGCGACCAGGGGCTGGTCAGGATCTCCCGGTCGGTCTTGAGCGCGCTGAGCGCGGCCCACAGCAACGGAAACCCGGTGACCAGGGTCCAGCCCAGCAGCGCCAGGTGCAGCGGGATCCGTCTCATGCCAGCTCCACCCGCTCCCGGCGGCCCGCGCGCAGTGCCAGCACCGCGAAGACCAGGGTGCCGAAGAACAACGCCACCCCCATCGCGGCCGCGTAGCCGAACCGGCTGAAGCTGAAGGCGTTGCGGTACAGGGACAATCCGATGACCTCGGTGGCGCCGTCCGGTCCGCCGGGTCCGACGGTCATGATCTGCACCAGCGCGAAGCCGTCCAGCGCGGCCATGCCCAGGTAGACGAAAGCGACCTGCACGTTGTCCCACAGCAGCGGCAAGGTGATCCGCCGGAACGTGGTCCACTGACCGGCGCCGTCCAGCAGCGCGGCCTCGTAGAACTCGCGCGGGATGGCGTCCATGGCCGCGCTGAACAGCACCAGGTAGAAGCCGACGCCGGACCAGATCAGCACCGCCAGCACCGCGAACAGGGCCAGTCCCGGCTCGGCCAGCCAGCTGCGTGCCAGCCCGTCCAGGCCGAGTGCGCGCAGCCCGCCGTTGATCAGTCCGCTGTTCGGGTTGTAGGCGAATCCCCACAGCACGGCCACGATCGCCACCGAGAGCAACTGCGGGAAGAAGAACACGATCGAGTAGAACCGGGCCCCGCGCACCCCGGAGCGGCCACCGCGGGAGCCGAACTTGAGCGCGGTGGCCAGGAACAGGCCGAGTGCGATGGTGCCCAGTGGCAGGGTCAGCAGCAGTATCAGGTTGTTGCGCACCGCGGCCAGGAACAGCGGGTCCGAGCCGAGCTGGACGAAGTTGTCCAGCCCGACGAACCGCGCCTGCCCGGCCACCCCGTTCCAGTCGGTGAGCGAGAGGTAGAACGCCTGCGCGTACGGGGAGAGCACGAACACCACGTGCAGCAGCAACGCGGGTAACAAGGCGCAGGCGACAAAACCCAGCCCCCGCCGTCTCATTTGCGGGTGTACTTCTTGACGCCGGAGTCCTTGGCGAGTGCGTCGGCCGCCAGTTGCACGCGGTCGGCGAAGGCCGCCGGGGTGAGTCGCCGGGTGATCAGCTCACCGACCGCGTCGTCGGTGGCCTTGCGCAGCTGCGGATACCAGCCGCGGTGCCGGAAGCTGATCAGCTCGGTGCCTGCCGCGCGCACCGCGGCGCTGACCGAGCCGAGTCCGCTGGACAGGGTCAGTCCGTCGGTGGCCCCGGCCACCGAGGGCAGCGTGCCCGCGGTCCGGGCGAACTCGCGGCAGGCGTTGCGGGAGAACAGCATCCGCAGGAAGTCCAGTCCGCCCGCGATGTTCTTGGCCTTGGCCGGGACCAGGTAGGACTCGGTGCTGGAGGCTTCCAGCGCGGTGGGTTTGAGCTTGTCGGCCGTGGTGCGCGCGGGCAGCACGCCCAGGGTCATCTCGAAGCCCGGCGGGGTGACCTCGCGCTGCTCGCTCTCCAGCCAGGAGCCGGACGGGATGAACGCGGCCTTGCCCTGGCACCAGGCGGCCTGGGCCTCGGTGTGCGACAACGCTTCCGAGCCGGGCATCAGGTAACCGCGTCCGGCCAGTTCGGCGAAGGCCTCGGCCGCGCCACGCACCGCCTCGTGCCGCCAGGCGCCGGGTTCCAGGTTGTCCAGGGCCCGCACCAGGTCCATGCCGCCGGATTTGGCGGCCATGGTGAGCAGTGGATCGGTGACGTAGTCCGGGTACTTGCCCTGGTAGGTCCAGGGCGCGATACCGGTCTTCTTGATCTCCGCGCACAGCGCGAGCATGGCCTCCCAGGTGGCCGGGTAGGTCCAGCCCTGCCGGTCGAACAAGGACTTCGAGTACCACAGGCCCCACACGGTGAAGGTGTAGTTCAGGTGCACGCAGACGCCGTCCCGCTCGCCGTCCTCGACCACGCCGGGCAGCAGGGTGTTCCGCACGGTGACGTTCGGGTCGTCCCAGGAGGGGGCGTCGAGCAGTTCGGCCAGGTTGGTGAGCTGACCGGCGGCCGCGAGCGCGGAGATGTCCAGCGCGCCGGCGCCGGTGTTGTCCACCACGTCCGGCGGGGTGTTGGCCACGAACCGCGGCCGCAGGGTGTCGCCGACCTGCTGGATGCCCCGGTGCTCGATCGCCACGCCCGGGTATCGCTCCAGGTAGACCTTCTCCGCAGCTAGGACGTAGTCGTCGCCGTAGCCGCCCTTGAAGACCACCACCTCCAGCGGTGACCCGGGCTTGACCCCGAACGGGTTGCGCGCACTGCGCTCCCCGCGCTCACCCGGTCCGGCGCCCGGCCCGCCGCCGGTGATACAGGCGCCGAGCAGCGGCGCGGACACCCCGAGCACGGCCGCGGCACGCAGCAGGGCGCGGCGGGAGATGTTGGTGGTTGCCATGTCGGGCCCCCTTCTGGTGGAGGGATTTCCGACTCTGATCGTGACCGAGGGCCCGCCCGGTGTCGATGTCCAGCGCCGGATGCAACCCGGGTGGCAGAGCGCCCGCAGTCCTGGCTGCTCACGGGGTCTGGGCCAGACCGGACATATGTGTTACTTTTGGTTACAGTAACCTTGAGTAACAGCTACTCGGCTTACAAGGAGTCCGCGAATGGCCACCGTTGAAGCCCGACCCGACCGCCAGGCCGTGGCCCGAAGGCTGCTGGACTCGTCGTCGGAGTTGTCCTACGACCCGGCGACCGAGGTGGACTGGGAAACCCCCCTGGACGCGGCGCACCACGGCATGAGCCCGGAATGGTGCAGCCTCTACGGCACCGCCTACTGGGCGGAGATGTCCCCGGAACAGCAGCGCGAACTGACCCGGCAGGAGTCGGCCTCGGTTGCCAGCACCGGGATCTGGTTCGAGATGATCCTGCAGCAGATGATCCTGCGGGACTTCTACGCCAAGGACCCCACCGACCCGGCCTTCCAGTGGGCGCTGACCGAGATCGCCGACGAATGCCGCCACTCGATCATGTTCGCCCGCGGCTCGGCGAAACTGGGCGCACCCGCGTACCGGCCGAAGCGGCTGGTGATCGAACTCGGCCGGGCCTTCAAAACGGTCGCCTACGGCGAGGCCGCCTACGCCTCGATCCTGGTCGCCGAGGAGGTCCTCGACGTCATGCAGCGGGACTGGATGCGCGATGACCGGGTGGCGCCGTTTGTCCGCACCATCAACAACATCCACGTGGTCGAGGAGTCCCGGCACATGAAGTTCGCCAGGGAGGAGACCCTGGAACGGCTGCAAGGCGCGGGCTGGCTGCGCAAGCAGATCAACGGCCTGGTGGTGGCCATCGTGTCCTACTGCATCGTCACCAGCATGGTCAGCCCGAAGGTCTACGCCAACGCCGGACTCGACACCAGGCGGGCCCTGCGCGAGGCCAGGGCGAACCAGAACTACAAGTCCATGATGCGCTCCAGCTGCGCCGGCCTGATGGAGTTCCTCAACTCGGCCGGCCTGCTCACCAAGGCCGCGACCTGGTTCTACCAGCGAGCGAACCTGATCTGAGCCATGGCCTTCGCGATCACCCAGACCTGCTGCGCCGACGCGTCCTGCATCGCGGTCTGCCCCGTCAACTGCATCCACCCGACCCCCGACGAGCCGGACTTCGGCAAAACCGACCTGCTCTACGTGGACCCGGCTGCCTGCATCGACTGCGGCGCCTGCGCGGACGCCTGCCCCGTGGACGCGATCTTCCCGGTGGCCGAACTGCCCGCCGGTCTCAAGCCCTACGCCCGGATCAACGCCGACTACTACAGCGGCCGCACCCCGACCGAGACCGCACCCGCGCCGATGTTCCACGCCTGGAGCCCGCCGGAGTTCAGCCGCACCATCCCCGCCGACTTCGCGCCACTGGACATCGCGGTGGTCGGCACCGGCCCCGCGGGCATGTACACCGTCGCGGACCTGTTGCTGCACACCAACGCCAGGGTCACCCTGATCGACCGCCTCCCGGTCACCGGCGGCCTGATCCGCTACGGCGTGGCCCCGGACCACCCGTCCACCAAGAAGATCGCCGAGACCTTCGCCCGCTTCCACCAGCACCCCCGCCTGACCCTGCGCCTGGGCGTCCAGGTCGGCGCCGGTCTCACCCCCGCCGAGCTGTCCGCCCAGTACGACGCGGTGATCTACGCCGTCGGCGCCTCCGCCGCCCGCACCCTGGACATCCCCGGCGAAGACCTGTCCGGCAGCCTGGCCGCCACCACCGTGGTCGCCTGGTACAACGGCCACCCCGACGTCCCCGCCACCGCGGTGGATCTGTCGGCCGAACGCGTTGTGCTGGTGGGCAACGGCAACGTCGCCCTGGACGTCGCCCGCATCCTCGCCGCCGACCCGAACACGTTGACCGGCACCACGATCGCCCCTGCCGCACTGGCCCAGCTGACCTCCAGCAAGGTCCGCGAGGTGGTGCTGCTGGCCCGCCGAGGCCCGGCCGAGGCGGCCTACACCATGCCGGAACTACTCGCCCTGACCGAGCGGTCCGACCTCGACCTGGTGCTCGACGACCAGGACCCCCGCACCACCAAGGCCATCGACACCGGCGACGGCAAAGCCGCGCTGCTGCAAGGGATTACCCGGCAGACGGTCGACTGGTCCGCCCCACCCGCGCCGGGCCGAAGGCGGATCGTGCTCCGATTCCACTCGGCGCCACTGGAGATCGTCGGCGACACCGAGGTACGCGGCCTACGCGTCACCGGCCCGGACGGTGAGATCGAGATCGCCACCGGCCAGGTGATCCGAGCAGTCGGCTATCGCGGAAACCCGTTGCCAGGCCTGCCTTTCGACGCCGACACCGGCACAATTCCGCACAAGGGCGGCCGCGTCCAGCCGGGCACCTACGTGGTCGGCTGGATCAAACGCGGCCCCACCGGCGGAATCGGCGCGAACAAAGCCTGCGCAGCCGAGACAGTCGGCACCCTCCTCACAGACGCCATCGCAGGCACCCTGCCCACCCGAACCCCCCGCCCCACCCGCCTCGCCACCCTGACCGCCCGACTCCGCCCCCGCCCCACCACCTAACCCCACCCCGCCAAACCCCACACCGTGTTGGCCGTTCTCGCACGCCGACTTGGCCGCTATGGACGCCGACTTGGCCGTTATGGACGGTGAGTTGGCCGTTCTCGCACGCCACGTTGGCACTTGTCGCACACCCACCTCACCCCGGCCGCCGCCGGGCCCGGTACGCGCGCTGCCGACAGGCCGCCGAGCAATACCGCCGCGGCCGCCCCCGCACCCCCTCCCCCACCACCCGCGCGCAACTCACACACCGCGTTTCGTCACCCAGCTCCGCCTTTTCATCACGCCCGCCGGTCTTCGCCGCCCGAGCCGCAGACACCAGATCCTCCTGCGGCAACCGCCCCCGTGGCGTCCGCTCGGCCAGCTCCCGCTCCAGGTACGGGCAGTCGGTCATGTCCGCGTCCTCGCACTGGAGCAGGTGCTGGAGGTAGTCGCGGGCGGCGGTCAGCTGGTCGATGCGGTCGGCCAGCGCGCCGATCTGCCCGGCGACGGTGCCCTGCCAATCCTCCCGGCTGGCCTGGCCCGCGGCCACCACCGCGGCCTGGGACAGCGGCATCAGCCCAGTCACGCAACACAGGTAGGCCACGCCGAGGCGACGCAGGTCGGCCTCGCGGTAGCGGCGGCGGCCGCCGTCGCGCGGGGGTGGGCCGAGCAGGCCGCGTTCCTCCCACCAGCGCAGCGTCGAGGGCGGCAGGTCGTACAGGGCGGCGGCTTCGCTGATGGCGACGGCGGGTGGGGTCACCGTGCCAGTTGACATCAAGTCGACTTGAACCGGCAACCTTTCGCCCTAGGTAAGGCTAACCTTCCTAGGGGGTTGAGGATGAGCGTCGACGTCGGGCCGCGGCTGATCGGAATTCGCGCGGCGGGGCGGATGTTGCGGCCGGTGCGCGGGCACCTGATCACCTGCGCGGTGCTGTCCGCGCTGGGTGAGGCGGCGGGGCTCGCGCCCTACCTCGCGGTGGCCGAGATCGCGCGGTCGGCGTTGACCGGATCCGGCGGCGTGCTGTGGTGGGCGGTGGCCGGAGCGGCCGGGGCGGTGCTGCGGCTGGTGTTGCTCGCGCTGTCCTCACACCTGGGGCACCACGCGGACGCGCGCATGCTGCACCACCTGCGCCGCGGCCTGGTCCGGCGGCTGGGCGTGCTGCCGCTGGGCTGGTTCCGCGCGGCGGGCTCCGGGCAGATCAAGAAGGCGATGACGGACGACCTGGAGGACATGCACAACCTGTTCGCGCACTCCCTCGGCGAGATCCTCGGCGCGGCCACCGCGATCGGCTGCGGCCTGGGCTATCTGCTGCTGGTGGACTGGCGGCTCGCCCTGGTCACCGTGCTCATCCCGGCGCTGGCGCTGCTCTGCTACCGGGTGTCGATGCGGTCCATGCCGCAGCACGTGGCCCGGCTGATCGCCGCCGAACGCGAGGTCAGCGCCGCCGCGGTGGAGTACGGCGACGGCATCGCGGTGGCCAAGACCTTCGGCGCGGGCGGCCGGGTGCTGGACCGTTTCCACGCCGCCGTGCGCGAGCAGCAGCGGGCCTTCCGGGTCTGGGTGGACGAGGTGCGCTACAGCTCCGCGCTCAACCGGGTGCTCGGCTCAGAGCTGACCGTGCTCGCGGTGGTGCTGGCCGTCGGCCTGCCCCTGGTGGCCGCGAAGTCCCTGCCCGCACCGGATCTGCTGCCGTTCCTGGTGGTCGGCCTGGTGCTGCCGAACGCGGTGCTGCCGATGATCCACGGCGGCATCGGCCTGCGCACCGCCCGCCTGGCCGCCGGGCACATCGACGCGCTGCTCACCCGCCCCGGCCTGCCGGAACCAGCGCAACCGCAACGCCCGCAAGGACATCGGATCGAGTTCGACCGGGTCAGCTTCTGCTACGACGGCGTCACCAACGTGCTCAGCGACCTCAGCGCCACCTGCGAACCGGGCACGGTCACCGCGCTGGTCGGGCCCTCCGGCGCCGGGAAGTCCACCCTCGCCGCCCTGCTGCCGCGCTTCCACGAGGTCACCGGCGGCGCGATCCGGATCGGCGGTGTGGACGTCCGCGAGATCGCCCCGGCGGAGCTGTTGTCCTTGCTGGCCCTGGTGTTCCAGGACGTGGTGCTGCTGCGGGACACGGTCACCGAGAACATCCGCATCGCCCGCCCAGGGGCCACCGACGCCCAGGTGCGCGCGGCGGCCGAGGCCGCGCAGATCCACCACGTGCTGGCCGCGCTGCCCCGGGGCTACGACACCGTGCTGGACTCCGGTGAGGGCGGGCTCTCCGGCGGCGAACGGCAGCGGCTCACCATTGCCCGCGCGATCCTGTCCGAGGCCCCGATCGTGGTCCTGGATGAGGCCACCGCGGCCCTGGACCCGGACAGCGAGGCGGCCGTGCAGGACGCGCTGTCCGCACTCGTCGCCGGGCGCACCGTGCTGGTCATCGCGCACCGCCTGCACACCATCGCCACCGCGGATCAAATCCTGGTCCTGGACGAAGGCCACCTGGTCGAACGCGGCGACCACCACGAACTCCTCACCCAGGACGGGCTCTACGCACGCCTGTGGCGGGCCCAGCGGAACGGAGACCAGGCATGATCCGCCAGCTGCACCGGTTGTGGCCGGAACCCGCGCCACTGCACCGATTCGCCGCGTTGCAGGCCGCGCTCGCGATCCTCCAGGGCCTGCTGCTCGGCCTGCTGTTCCCGATCCTGCGCGCGGTGCTGCGCCCGGAACCGGACTTCGCCGCCGCCACCCCGTGGCTGCTCTTCGGCGCCGCCGGGGTGCTGCTGCACTGGCTGCTCAGCGTCCTGGCCACCCCGGTCGGCTTCGCCGCCAGCGGGGAACTCGGGGTGGCGCTGCGGATGCGGTTGATGGGCCACCTCACCACGTTGCCGCTGGGCTGGTTCACCGCCGAACGCAAGGGCACCTTCGTGCGCACGGTGACCTCCGCGGCCACCTCGATCTCCCGGCTGTGCGTGGTGGTCGGCGGCCCGGTGATCACCTGCACGCTGGTCCCGGTCACCGTCACCGCGGTCACCCTGACCGTGGACTGGCGGCTCGGCCTGGTGCTGCTGGCCACCCTGCCGGTCGCGTTCCTGCTGCTGCGGCACTGTCGCCGCAAGACCGCGGCCGCGTGCGCGGACATGGAGGTGGCGGCCAACGAGATCGCCGCCCGCGCCATCGAATACGGCCAGGCCCAGCCGGTGCTGCGGGCGGCCGGTCAGTCCCGCACCGGGACCCGGCAACTCGACGCCGCCCTCACCGAGCACCACCGCCGCTACGCCCGCGCCCTCAACGAATCCCTGCTGCCCACCCTGTCGGTCACCGCCGTGGTCACCCTTGGTTTCCTCGCGGTGCTGGCCCTGGGCGTGCACCTGCTCACCTCCGGCGCCCTCGCGGTCGCGGACACCGTCGCCCTGCTCGTGCTCGCCGTGCGCTTCCTGGAACCCCTGGGCGCACTCGCCGGCCACGTGCACGGCCTGGGCGCCCTGGACTACGGCCTGGACCGGGTGCACCAGCTGCTGCGCACGCCGCGACTCCCCGCCCCCGCCAACCCGATCCGCCGGCTCCCGCACACCGGCATCGACCTGATCGACATCACCCACACCTACGGCCCGGACCGCCCAGCCCTGGCCGGGGTGACCATCCACTGCCCGCCCGGCTCCACCACCGCGCTGGTCGGCCCCTCCGGCTCCGGCAAGACCACGGTGATCCGCCTGATCGCCCGTTTCCTGGACACCACCGAGGGTTCGGTGCGCCTCGGCGGCCTGGACGTCCGCGACTACGACCACCCCGGCCTGCTCACCCACCTGGCCATCGTCTTCCAGGACGTCTACCTGTTCGACACCACCATCGAGGACAACCTCCGCCTGGCCCGCCCTGCGGCCACCCACGCCGAACTCACCGCCGCGGCCCGCGCCGCCCGCCTGGACGAGGTGGTCGACCGGCTGCCCCAGGGCTGGCGGACCAGGGTCGGCGAGGCCGGGGCGCAACTCTCCGGCGGCGAACGCCAGCGAGTGGCCATCGCCCGCGCCTTCCTGAAACAGGCCCCGATCGTGCTCATCGACGAAGCCGCCTCCGCCCTGGACGCCGCCAACGAAGCCGCGATCAGCGCGGCCATCACCGAACTCGCCCGCGACCCGGACCGCACCGTCGTGGTCATCGCCCACCGCCCCAGCACCCTGGCCGCCGCCGACCAGGTCATCGCCCTGGATGCCGGCCGCGTGGCCGAATCCGGCGCCCCGAGCGAACTCCTCGGCACCGGTGGCGCCTTCGCCCGCATCCACCAGCAGTTCACCCACGCCCGCGGCTGGCGCATCGCCACCCGCGACCAGCAAGGAGCCCCCCGATGACCCAGTCCCACCCACCGACCCCGTTCCAGACTCTGACCCACTTGCTCACCGGTGCGGCCCGGACCATGGTGGTCGGCGCCGCCACCCGTCTCGGCCTGCCCGACGCCCTGGACCACACCCCACGCACCGCCGACAACATCGCCGCCACCTGCGGAATCCCCGCCCCACACATGATCCGGCTACTGCGCGCGCTGGCCGACCTCGGCCTGTGCGCCGAAGGCGACGCCGGCTTCACCGCCACCGAGGCCGGCACCCTGCTCCGGTCCGATGTGGACGGTTCGCTGCGTGCCTACGCCCTGCTCGCCTCCCACCCCACCGGCCTGGAACCCTTGTCCCGCCTGGACTTCAGCCTGCGTACCGGTCGCGCGGCCTTCCCGGAGGTCTTCGGCAGGGAGGTGTTCGAGTACTTCGCCGCCGACCCGGAACTGGCCACCCTCTACAACTCCGCCATGGGCCAGCCCACCCGGCACATCGCCAGCACCCTGCCCGACCTCTACGACTTCACCCGGTGCACCTCGATCACCGACGTCGGCGGCGGCAACGGCAGCCTGCTCATCACCCTGCTGCACCGCTTCCCGGAGTTGCGCGGCCTGGTCTTCGACACCCAGGCCGCCATCCCCGAGGCCGCCGAGGCGGTCCGTCAGGCCGGGCTGAGCGATCGCTGCGCCACCCAGGCCGGTGACTTCTTCGCCGAGGTCCCGCGCGGCGCGGACCTGTTCGTGCTCAAGTGGATCCTGCACGACTGGGACGATGAGCAGGCCGTCCGGATCCTGGCCAACTGCCGGGCCGCACTGCCAGCGGACGGCCGGATCCTGATCGTCGACGAGGTCCTGCCGGAACGCGGAAACCCGGACCAGCCCAGGGATCCCGGCCTGACCGACATCCGGATGATGGTGCTCTACGGCGGCCGGGAACGCACCCGCGCCGAGTTCGAGCAGCTCTGCGCCCGCGCCGACCTCACCGTCACCACAGCGTTGCGCCGCAACGGTGTCAGCCTGGTCGAGGCGGTCCGTAGCAGCTGAGGACCGCGGCGGCCCGGTCCCGCAGCGCGGTGCGCAACCACTGCGGCGCCAGGGCTTCCGCGTTTGTCGCGAGCTGCCACAACGCCCATTCGGCGTGCCGCGAGTCCTGGAAGGTCGCCGCCAGCCGCAGCCAGCCGTCCGCGTCGGCCGCACCGGTTTCGCCGGTTTCCTCGGCGTGGACGGTCAGCGCGGTGCCCACCAGGTCCGCCCGCCGCGCCGGGTTCAGCCGGAGCAGCACGGTGACCTGGTCGCCGCCGGTCCGGAACCGGGTGCTGCGTTCCTGCCAGGCCCGGTCCAGGTCGACCCGGTCCGGCCGCTGGGCGGGTTCGTCGAGTTCCTCGGCGGCCAGGATCCGGGACAGCCGGTAGGTGCGGTCCGCGCCGGACCGGGTGGCCAGCAGATAACCCTGCCCGCGCACGGTGACCAGGCCGATCGGGTCCACCGTGCGCCACCGCGCGGCCTGGTCCGCGGCCGCGTAGTGGATGCGCAGCCTGTGCCCGGCGAACACCGCGCGCCGTACCTCGGCCACCACGGCGGCCGGCACCTCCTCGGCGTCCACCCGGCGCGCGAGCAGGTCGGTCTCCGGCTCGACCAGCAGGCGCTCGGCGGCCCCGGCCGCGGTGGCCCTGGACCCTTCCGGCAGCGCGTCCACCACCTTGCGCATGGCCGAAGCCAGCGCCGAGCCGAGCCCGAACGCTTGCCCGCCCCGCCGCGATCCGGCGACCAGCAGAGCGAGGGCCTCGTCGTGGTTCAGCCCGGTGAGTTCGGTCTGGAAACCCGGCAGCAACGCGAACCCACCGAGCCGCCCGCGTTCGGCGTACACCGGAACCCCGGCCGCGGACAACGCCTCGATGTCCCGCAGCACCGTGCGCGTGGATACCTCCAGCTCCCGGGCCAGCGCGGTCGCGGACAGCCGCCCGTGCCGGCGTAGCAACAACACCAGCGACACCAACCGGTCGGCACGCATGCCACAAGTCTACGGAAATACACGACACAGGATGTCGTGATTGGTTGACAGGCTCCTTCCCATGACAAGCAAGACAGTGGCCACCGAGCCGAACGACCTGGGCAGGTTCTTCATCGAACGCGGCAACGCCGGCGATGTGGACGGACTGGTGGCGTTGTACGAGCCCGACGCCGTGCTGGCCTTCCCGCCCGGCAACCTCGCCACCGGCCACGCCGAGATCCGCAAGGTGTACGAACAGTTCGTCGCCGCCGCACCCGTGCTCGCGCCCGGCAGGCAGCACCCGGCACTGGTGAGCGGCGACCTGGCCCTCACCGCGTGCACCCTGGCCACCGGCGAGATCACCGTGGAGATCGCCCGCCGCCAGCCCGACGGCACCTGGCTGTGGGCCGTGGATCAGCCGGTACTTCTGCCGTAGCGAATCGGCGGTGGGCTCGGCCTGGCCGGGCCCACCGCCCAGCAAGGGGGCAGCGATGAGACGAATCGTGACGATCGGCGTCTACGGCCACACTGCCGGGACGTTCCTCCAGCAGCTCGCCGACGAGGGCGTGGGCCTGCTACTCGACCTCCGCCAGCGCCGTGGCGTCCGCGGCCCGGACTACGCCTGGGCGAACTCGACCCGGATCCAGCACGCGCTGGCCGCGGCGAACATCGACTACCGCCACCTGAAGGACCTGGCGCCCACCACCGAACTACGCCAGCTCCAGTACCGCGAGGACGAGCGTCAGGGCGTGGGCAAACGCAACCGCGTCACGCTGGCACCCGCCTACATCGAGGGCTACACCCAGGAGATCCTCGACCCGTTCGACCTCGGCACGCTCGCGGCAGAGCTGCCGACCGACTCGGCGATCGCGCTGTTCTGCGTTGAGCGCGACGCGGCGGCCTGCCACCGCTCACTCGTGGCCGCGCGCCTGCTGGACTACTTGGCTTCGACCCGTCCCACCGCGCCGGGTCCGGTCAGCAGGTCGGCGCGGGCGGACTGCCAGGCCGGGTCCTCGGAATACAGCTCGCTGCGGAGGTAGGCCCAGGTGAGTCGCTGCACCGCGGCGACCCGGTCCGGGTTCTCGTCGGTGGTCTCGGCCACGTCGTAACCGGCGACGCCGCCGAGGCCGTGTTCCGCGCCGAACAGGGTGAGCAGGGTCTTGGGCGCCGGGGCGAGGCGGTAGGGGTCGGCGTGCCACTCCGCGCCCTCGACGGTGAGGTGGGTGGAGATGTCCTTGTCGCCCGCGACCACCAGGGCGGGCGTGGTCATGGTGCTGAGGTCGGTGGCGGTGACGAAGGACAGCAGTTCGGTCGCGGACTCGGCGAGGGCCTCACCACCCCGGCCGGGTGCGGCGAGCAGGACGCCTGCCTTGATCCGGGAGTCGGCCAGGTTCAGGTCGGGATCGGTGATCCTCGCGCCCAGCAGCAGGCTTGCGGTGTGGCCACCCATCGAGTGTCCGGCCACCGCGACCCGGTCGCGGTCCAAGCGGCCGCGCAGGTGTGGGACGGCGGTCTCGATGTCGTCCAGGCGGTCCAGGATCCGGGTCATGTCCTCGGCCCGGGAGCGCCAGTGCAGTGGTGCGCCGGGGGTGGTGGGGGCCAGGTTCAGGCTGCGGGAGCTGAGGTGGGTGGGCTGGATGACGGCGAAGCCGTGCGCGGCCCAGTAGTGGGCGAGTGGGGCGTAGCCGTTGAGGGAGGAGAGGTGGTTCGAGTAGCCCTGGCCGTGCGAGAGCAGGATGATCGGCAGCCCGGTTCCGTGCTGGGGCGCGGAAATCCGGAGTTGGAGGTCCACGGCGCGGTCGGGGGCCGGCAGCACGACCGGGCTGATCGACAGTACGGGGTACGGCGAAGTACTCATGGCAGATTGGTCCCTTGATAGGCAGGCGGGACGGACAGGAGCGTCCCGTTCGACTAGGCTTAAGCGGAGCGGTGTTCCGGAATCGACGATACGGAGCAGCGTTCCGCTTTGTCAAACGGTCCGTTCCCCAAGGAGTGCGCGGTGTCCAAGCCCAGCCAGCCGGAGCAGGTCCCGGCCCGGAGCAAGCGGGCCGATGCCCTGCGCAACCAGCAAACGCTGCTGGCCGCCGCCGCCGCGGTGTTCGTCACCTCGGGCGTGGACGCGCCGATCCGGGAGATCGCGGCCAAGGCGGGGGTCGGGATGGGCACGATCTACCGCAACTTCCCGACCAGGGCGGATCTGGTGATCGCCGTCTACCGCCACCAGGTTGAGGCATGTGTCGAAGCCGGCGGGACCCTGCTGGCCAGTGCCAGTTCACCGTTCGAGGCGCTCCGGCAGTGGGTTGACCTGTTCGTGGACTTCCTGGTCACCAAGCACGGACTCGCCGACATCATGCAGCCCAACAGTGGCTACGACGCGCTGCACTCCTTTTTCCTGGACTGGCTGGTGCCCGTCTGCGAGAACCTGCTCGACGCCGCCGAGGAATCCGGTGAGATCAAGCCCGGCATCGAGGGCTACGAACTGATGCGCGGTATCGGCAACCTGTGCATCGGGCGGGACGACAACCCGCACTACGACCCGCGCCGCCTGATCGAACTGCTGCTCCAGGGCCTGCGACACCAGCGCTGAGGTCAGAACACCGACAGCCCGGTGAGGGTGGTGAAGTGGTCCAGTGCGGCCACGCCGGCCACCGAGTTGCCGCGCTCGTCCAGTGCCGGGCTCCAGGTGCACAGCGAGTACCGGCCCGGCACCACGGCCAGGATGCCGCCACCGACGCCGCTCTTGCCCGGCAGCCCGACCCGGTAGGCGAACTCACCAGCAGCGTCGTACGCGCCGCAGGTGAGCATTACCGAGTTGACCCGTTTGGCCTCGCTGCGGGAGAGCAGCCGGGAGCCGTCGGCGCGCACGCCGTGCCGGGCCAGGAAGGAGCCGGCCAGGGCGAGGTCGCGGCAGCTCATCGCGATCGAGCACTGCCAGAAGTAGTGCTCCAGGACCGCGGCGACCGGATTCTCCAGGTTGCCGTAGCTGGCCATCAGGTGGGCCAGGGCGGCGTTGCGGTCGCCGTGCTCGGCCTCGGAGCGGGCCACCGCGGCGTCGAAGTCGACCCGGTCGTCGCCGCTCTCGGCCCGCAGGAAGTCCCGCACCGCGCCCCGCGCGTCGCCGGTGAGGGTGAGCAGCCGGTCGGTGACCACCAGCGCGCCCGCGTTGATCAGCGGATTGCGCGGGATCCCGCTCTCGTGCTCCAGCTGCACCAGCGAGTTGAACGGGTTGCCCGAGGGCTCCCGCCCGACCCGCCGCCACAGCTGATCACCCTCGATGGAGAGCACCAGCGCCAGCGAGAACACCTTGGACACGCTCTGGATGGAGAACGGGATCTCCCATTCGCCCACGCCGATGGTGTGCCCGGTGAGGTCGGTCGCGGCGAACCCGAACGTGGCCGGGTCCACCGCGGACAACGCCGGGATGTAGTCCGCCACCCTGCCCGCCTGGCCCGCGCTCGGGCCGACCTCGGTGAGGATGCGGGCCAGCACGGCGGACAGCTCACCGGTGTCGGTGGCCTGCTGTGGCGCGGTCATCGGGCTCCTTCGCACTGTGAACCAATGCGACCCTAACAACCGCGGGCCACGATCAGCCCACGGTGTAACGGAACCCTTCGTCCTCGATTTCCGGGTCGTCATCGTCGTCCTCGCGGACCGGGGCGTCCTTGTCCGCGGTGAACTTGCCGTCGCCGTCGTCCACGGTCAGCAGCGCACGCAGCGAGTGCGTGCCCTGGCCCAGCGCCGGGTCGAGGGTGACCGGGACATCGCGGTGCGCGCCGGGCTGGATCGGGGTGGAGCCGAGCAGCTTGCCACTGAGGTCGAAGACCACCAGGTGACCGGCGACCGGCAGTTCGGACTCCTCGATCAGCACTCGCTTGCCGTCACCACGCTGGTCGTCGGCGTCGATCTCGGTGCGCGGGAAGGAAACCGGGGCGAGCAGCTTGGGCTGCGCGACGCCCGGCGCGGGCGCGGGGACCGGGGTGTTGACACCGGGGATGCCGGTCAGCGGTGCGGGCTGGCCCGGCGTGCTGGGGGCGGCCGCGGCGGAGCAGCCGCCGAGCAACAGGCCGAGGACGCCGGTGGTAGCGGCCAGGTATCGGGCTCGGTGGTGTGTGTTCATGACGCTAAGTCAAGCCGCCGGACCTGGAATCCCGATGAGTCCAAGATGAGCACATCTTCATCCAGTGCCGCGCAGCATCCGGAGATCGGCCGCGGGCAGCCACTGACGGTCCGGGTCGAAGGGCCGGAAACCCGCGCTGAGGTGCTCGATCAGCCTGGGCAGCACCGGGTGGCGGTTGCGGCGGAGCCAGAGCACGGACCACGGGTAGAGCGGGATCGGGTCCACGACCGGGATCCGCGCGATACCGGGGTGCCAGGGCACCCGCATGCGTTCGGAGCCGAACATGAAGCGGTCCGGGTCGGTGGCCAGCCGGTCCAGCATGTGCTCCAGGCCGAAGCTGGGGCCCGAGGGGTCGATGATGAGGCCGAAGTCGGCGCGATAGGCCTCGTAGTAGTCGGCCCACTCGCTGCCGGGTTCGTTGCCGGGCATCCAGGCGATCGAGTCGGCCAGCTCGGCGGGCCGCACCTTCCGCCGGCCGGCCAGCCGGTGCCCGCGACCTGCCAGGAAGTGGAACGGCTCCAGCAGGGCCGGGGTGTGCGCGATGGCCGGGTCGAGCGGTCCGGCGATCCGGGCGAAGGCCACGTCCACGGTGCCCTCCAGCAGCGCGGACACCCCGGTGCGCAGGCCCTTCGCCGCCACGATGTCGATCTCGACGTCCGGGTTGGCCTCGTGGAACTCCCTGATCAGCTCGGTCGGGGCGAGCCGGGCGCCGAGCACGTCCACCCGCAGCGGCCGGTCCCGCCTGCGCACCGCGGTGACGGCCTGGTCGGCCAGGGCGAGCAGGGCGCGAGCGGGCGGCAGGAAGGCCGCGCCGTCCTCGGTGAGCCCGGCGCCGGTGCGGCCGCGGTGCAGCAACGCGGTGCCCAGTCCCGCCTCCAGCTTGGCGATCCGCTTGGAAACCGCCTGCTGGGTCAGGCCGAGCTGGTCGGCGGCCGCGCCGAAATGCTGCTCGTCCGCGATCGCGACAAAGGCCCGGACCGCACCGAGATCCAGTTCCACGCCACTCCCCCCACCGCCCAGGGCAACCCTACGCAGCGCCGCCCGGTGCGGCCTTGGGCGGGTAGCCGAGCTGGCTGAGGAATTCCGCGACCCCGCTCTGCGTGACCTCCTCGGCGATCCGGCCGTCCCGGAAGGTGCTGATGCTGATGCCGTTGACCACGACCTCCTGGCCCCACGGCCCGCCCTCATCCGGCTTGGGCGGACGCTGGGAGGTAAGCCGGGGCTCCACCACGGTGCCGGTGAGCTGCCACTGCCAGGCGACCCGGTCCGCCTCGGCGACCGTGCGGATCACCGACATCCGCACCTCGCTGTACAGGCCCAGCCACTGGGCGGTTTCCTTGACCAGCGCGTCGATGCCGACGATCGGGGTCTCCGCACCCAGACCGCGCAGCCGCACGTCCTCCCACATGAACTCGGCGAACCGGTGCAGTTCCTGCTTGTTCCAGATGACGTCCGCGAAGCTGTGCACCACATCGACGTTCGACATGTTCCTGGTCCCTTCTTGATCTCAACTGGCCGGCTTGACGCCGAGGGTGATCAGCGCGCGGATGAGGTCGTCGATGGTGCCCGGACCACCGTCCTCCTCCTCGCCGGTAGTGGCACTGATCGCGGGCCCCTGCAACACCACGTGTCCGTCCTCGGCCAGGGTGCGCAGCACCCGCCTGGTGACCGGTTTGCGCACGCTGCCCGCGGGCAGTGCGGGCAGCAGGACGGTGGGCGCCGCGGTGGAGTGCACGGTGGTGGAGGCCAGGTCGTCGCTGATGCCGGTGGCGAGTTTGGCGCAGAAGTTCATCGTGGCCGGGGCCACCACCACGATCTCCGCCCACTGTGCGAGCAGCACGTGCTCGGCGCCCCGGCTCTGGTCCGCGCGCCAGTCCGGCCCGGCCACCGGGCGGCCGGTGAGCGCGGAAAGGGCTTGCGGGGACACGAATCCGGCCGCCGACCCGGTCAGCAGCACCTGCAGCACGCAGTGCAGTTCCGTGCGCAGCAACGAGATCCAGGTGGGCATGAAGGCGGCCATGATGCTGCCGGTGAGCACCAGCAGCACCCGCCGGGGCCGGTCCTCAGTCATCAGCGGCCCCCGCGCTGCCAAGCAGCGTGCCGATCCGGGTTCGCTGGGCGTCCAGGATCCGCCACAGCGGCCGCAGGTCGGTGGCCGCGGTGAAGCTCTCGCCGCGGCTGTGCATGGTCTGCCAGATCAGTTCGCTGCGCTGCATGCCCAGGCTGCCGTGCGGCCGCTCCCCCGCCTCGGGGTGCGCGATGGCCAGGCCCGCGCCGGCCGGGACCCCGAATCCGGCCGGGCGTTCGACCCGGATCCGGTGCGGCACCACGGCATTGATCCGGCGGCGGACCTCGGCGAGGTCGGCCGCGGGGCAGTAGATGACCACACTGTCCGGACGTGCGGTGTCCTGGGTGAGGATCTTGGACGCGAACGGCAGCCGGGTCTCGTCGAGTGCGGTGACCAGGTCGGCCCAGGCACTGCCGCGGTCGGCGCCGCTGAGGCCGAGGTAGCAGCGCAGCAACGGTTCGCCGTCCTCGACCGCGCCGTAGTGCGTGCCGCTGAACCACACCCAGCCCGGCATCGCGCCGGTCTCCAGGCTCGGCCAGCGCACGGTCACCGCACCGTCGGCGTCCACCGTGTACTCGCCCGGCTCGGCGGTGACCAGCAGTCCGTCCTGCCGCCGCAACCGGATCTCACCGTCCACTTCGGACCCGGCCAGCCGCCAGCCGCCCCGGTCCCGCCGCCGCCCGCCCAGTCGCGCACGCAACTCGGCGGTGAACTCGGCCGCACCCGCGCTCGCCGGGGCGTGCTCCAGGCCGGAGTCGTCGGTCAGGCCCAGGTGCAGGCGCGCGTACAACCTCCTGGTGGCCTTGCGTTTCCCGGCGGCCGGGTTGGTGTTGTCCGGCTCGCGGTAGAGCGACCAGAGTTCGTCGAGGAAGTTCCGGTCGGCGAGCAGCCGGGTCATCCTGGTCGTGCTCACCGGAACCTCCGCTGGAACAACTCGGGCCGCCGCAGCAGGTTCGTGGCCACCCGGACCAGGCTGCGCGGCAGGCGGTCCAGGGTGCCGACGACCTCGGTGTAACTGGTCGCGCGGGCCAGCAGGGACCGCGCGGCCAGCCTGATCAGCTGGTCCACCGGGACCTCGCCGCCGTGGCGCCGGTACCCGGCCAGGAACGTGCTGATCGCCGCCCATGCCTTGGTGGTCTCGGCGTCGGCGGTGGCCAGGCCGTGCTCGACCGAGACCTCACCGGCCACCGCGCCGAGCCGGATGCCTTCGTAGAGCAGGGAAGCGGCGAAGGCGGCCAGGTCGAGCACTGCCGCGCCGCGACCGGCGCATTCCCAGTCGACCAGTCGCAGACCGTCGCCGTCCCTGGTGGTGAGCACGTTGTCGAACTTGAGGTCGCCATGCACGAACACCTCGGGCCGCGCCGGCAGGTCCAGCTGCCCGGCCAGGTCCTCGCGGTGCAGCAGCGCGGCCAGTTCCAGGGTGGCCGCGGACTGCTCGCCGATATCGGCCAGTGGAAAGGGTTCCAGCGGCGGGGATTCGATCGCGGCGACGGGCAGACCGGCCACCGTGTGGCGCTCGGCGCCGTGCAGCCAGGCCAGGGTCTCGCCCAGCCGCCCGGCCACCGTGTCGAGCACCGCGGGCTGGGCGAAGAAGTGTTCGACGGTGACCATGTCGGCGTAGAAGACCGTGGTGAGCACCTCGCCGGTGCAGTGCAGGGGCTGCTCGACCGGTGCGGGCAGCCAGTCGGCGAACCTGGTGGCGGCCGCGCTCTGCAGGCCGGCCTCCACGAACAGCCCGCGCCCGCCACGGGCCGGTGGCCGGGACTTGCGCACCACCGGCTGGTCCGCCTCGATGTCGCCGCGCACGTGCGGACGCCCGCCCAGCGTGGTCGCGACCCGCAGCACCATCGGGGTGACGAGATCGGTCAGCTCGAAGACGCGCGGGATATCCGTGTCAGAGGGCATGGCTTTCTCCGGAGAACGCGAGGACATGGCTGAGCGCGCGCGGTGCGAGGACGGCCGGGTCAAGCGGCGGCCCGGCCGTCGTGCTCACTGAGTCCGCCTGACCAGCTAGGTGATCAGCAGCGGCGGATGATGGAGATGCGCGCGGTGACGGTGACACACGGGATCGTGGTCATGACCAGACCGCCGCTGGTGTCCACACCGGCCAGCTCCGAGTCGAACAGTTCCTTCTGCTCCTCGACCTCGCCGAAGAGGGCTTCGAGGTTGGTGACCTCGAGGGTTTCCTGCGACATGAGTCTCTCCCATCGCCAAGGTGGTCTTGATGACCACACCCCAAGCCTGTCCTGGCGCGGTGGACTGTCGCGGTGGCCGCCGGTGGGTTCCCCGGCAATTGCGGGTGGACTTCGCGTGGATCGGCGGTGCTTGCCAGCGGCAGGCTCAGACCGGCATGAGCACCCGGATCCGCCGCTTGTGCACGCCGAGCTGGTAGCCGAGGGTGGCCATATCGCTGATGCCGTCGCGTTCGGCGATCCGGCCGTCGACGATCTTCCAGTAGGTGACACCGCCGAAGCGCACCGGGAACACGCCGCGCTCGCCGTCCCGCCAGTTCCCCGCGGCCTCCCAGGTGAAGATGACACTGTCCTGGCCCGCGACGATGGTGCCGATGTCCAGCCGGTGGCCGTCGATCATCCGCAGCACCTCGCGGATGCGCTCCTTGAGGCCCTCGCGGTCCATGAAGTAGTCGCCGTCCGGGTCCAGCAGCAGGGTCTGCTCGGGCGAGAACTCGTGCACCGCCTCGACCTCGTGCTCGTTCCACACCCGGCGGTTGTACTCGATCACCATCGTCCGGATCTGCTCCGCTGTGCTCATGCTCGCCTCACCTCTGCTGGATTCCGTTTGTCAGGGCAAAAAAGCCGGTCGAGCAGGCGGTCAAGGGTGCGCACCGCGCGCGCCGAGTCCAGTTGCCCCAGCAGGATCTGCTGGGCGCAGCCGTCGGCGAAGCAGGCGAGCAGGACCGCCTCGTCCTCGGGGATCACCCCGGCGGTCAGCTCCCCCAGTTCCTGGGCCTGGCGGAGTTGCCCGGCCAGGAACTCGCGCAGTTCCTCGGCGCTAGCCCGGAGTTCCCGTGCCTGCCGCTCGTCGCGCAGCGCGTTGAGCGAGTAGGACAGCAGCACCTGGTACTGGGCGATCCGCTCGTCGTCGGCCGGGATGGTCGACTCGATCAGCACCAGCCGGATGGTGGCGCGGGCCGAGGACGGCAGCTCCACGGTCTCCAGCCGGTCCCGCATCCGCTCCTGCGCGGCGGCCAGCATGCACTCCAGCGCGAACCGCTCCATCTCCTCCTTGCTGGAGAAGTAGTGCTGGACCAGACCGATCGACATCCCGGCCGCGTCGGCCACCCGGCGCATGGTCGCGCCGCCGGGTCCGTGCGCGCGGACGACCTGCCAGACGGCCTCAGCCACCTGACGCCGGCGCGCCTCCCGGTCGACCACCTTCGGCATCTCGTCCTCCTAGTTTGGCCATACGGTCATATTGCTATCTTGCCCCGGCTTATGCAATATGGATGTATGGCCAAAACTTCCCGGGTCCCAGAACCGGCGCTGGAGTGCGTTGCCGCCCGTAAGCGCTACGGCGACCGGACCGCGCTCGCCGACGCCACCTTCAGCTGCCCCGCGGGCGCGGTGACCGCGTTGATCGGCCCGAACGGGGCCGGGAAGTCGACCTTCTTCCGGTCCGCGGCCGGGCTGATCACCCTGGACGCCGGCCGGATCCTCGTCAACGGGCACGAGGCCGGGTCGCCGCCAGCCCAGCGCGGCACCTCGCTGATGCCCGAACAACCCGATCTCTACCCGGGCGTGTCGGTCTGGGAGCACATCGTCTTCGTCGCGCTGCTCTACAAACTGGAACGCTGGCGGCCCGCCGCCGGGCAACTCCTGGACCGCTTCGGGCTCGCCGACCGCAGGGACACGCTCTCGCACGAACTCTCCCAGGGCATGCGGCGGCGACTGGCTTTGGTGATGGCCATGCTGCGCGGGGCGGAAATGCTGCTGCTGGACGAGCCGTTCAACGGCCTCGACCCGCGCAACTCCGCCGAACTGCGCGCGCTGGTCCGGGAACTCGCGCTGGACGGGGCGGGCGTGCTGGTGGCCACGCACATCCTCGGCGACGTGGTCCGGCTGGCCGACCGGGTGGTGATCCTGGTCAGCGGCCGGGTGATCGCCCAGGGCACCCTGGCCGAACTGCGCGAACAGGCCGGACTGCCCGCGGAGGCCGACCTGGAGCGCACCTACCTGGCGCTGACCGACACGCACGCGCTCACCCGCCTTGAGGATGCCTCGTGACCGCCGCGCCCGCGCGTGCCTGGGCCTACCTGGCGCTGCGCCGCTGGCGACGGCGATTCCTGCTGACCAGGGAGAAACCCGGCGCGCTGATCGGGGTGCTGCTCGGCCTGGTGCTGAGCGTCGGCGCGCAGATCTACCTGCTGCGCCTGACCTCCGGGGCCCAGCTGCCGCCGCTGCTGGTGGAACTGGTGAGCCCGTTCGCGCCGTTCCTGCTGCCGGTGGTCGCGCTGGCCGCGACCTTCCGCACGCCGTTGCGGCTGGACGTGGCCGATGTGTCCTGGCTGCTCACCGCACCCGGCGGCAGGCGGATCCTGCTGGCCAGGCACCTGTTCGGCCACCCGGTGCTGCTGGCGGTGTTCGCCGGTGGCGGGGCGGCGCTGGCCAGGGTGTTCCTCGGGCAGCCGGTGCTGCCGGCGTGGAAGCTCGGACTGGTGGTCGGCGTGGTGGTGCTGACCGTGCGGCTGACCGGACTGCTGGCGCATCTGGCCGCCCGGCACGCCGCCGTGCTCGCCCGGCTGGTGGTGCTGGGCGCGGGCGCCGGGCTGGCGGTGACCGTCGGCGAACCGGAACTGCGTGGTGAAGTGCTGGTCCAGCGCTGGCTGCTGGCCCTGCTCGACCCGGCCTCGGTCGAGGCCGGGTGGGTGCTGTGGCCGGTCGCGGTGGCCGCGCTGCTGGCGGCGCTGACGATCTGGCTGGCCCGCGGCTACGTCGAAGCCGCGGACGAACGAGCCCGGCAGAACGCCGAACTCCAGGTCACCCTGCGCACGGACAGCAGCGGACTGGAGGTGGGCGCGAACTGGTTCCAGTCCGGCATGCGCTCCTGGTCCGGCAGTCCGCGGTGGACCGCCGAGCGCGCGTTCCTGTTCCGCGGCCTGGCCCAGCAGCGCCGGATGCTGCCCGCGTTCGGCCTGGAACTGGGCGCCGAACTCGCGATCACCATCGTGCTGCTGATCTTCGCGCCGGGCCTGGCCTGGCTGCCGGTGGCACTGGTCCTCGCGATCACCGCGGTGACCGGCTCGTTCGTCGGCATCGCGGTTGAGCTTGATCATCATCACCTCTGGCTGGCGCCACTGCGCCGGTTGCCGGTCCTGCTGTGCGTGACCGCCGCGCCCGCCGCCATGGCCGGTGCCAGCGCGGAAATCCTGTGGCTGGCGGTGCTGCTCGGCGGCGGCGTCAGCGGTCAGTTCTGGCTGGCCGGTGCGCTGGTGATCCCGGTCGTGCTGGTCACCGTGCTGATGGCCGGTGCGCTCGCGGTGACCGTCGGCGGCCGCGGCCTGCTCCGGTTCCCGCTCTCCTTCGGCTTCACCGCGGTCGGTCTGGCCCCGGCGATCGCCCTGCTGTACTGGCCGGGCCCGCTGGTGCTGGCGGCCGTGGCGATCGCGATGCTCGCACTGGCCGCCACGGCCGCCGTACTGGTCACCCGCGGACTCTGGACTAGCGACCCGACGGCGCGAAGCACATCTCCTGGATCATCCGCTCCACCGGTTCACCACGCAGGATCCACTCGTGCACCTGGCTGAGTTCGGCCGAGGGCAGCATCCCGTTCTCCTGCACGCACACCCGCTGCGCCTGGTGGTAGGTCACGCTGGCTTCGGGACCACGACCCAGCGCGCTCTGCGCCAGCATCAGCAGCACCCACAGGCGTTCCCGGATCGGGTACCGCACGGTGAGCATGCGCAGGTTCGGCATGGCCTGCTCCGGCCTGCCGGTGAGCAACTGGCACTGGATCAGGTCCTGCTGGCACTGGAGCCGCCACTCCTCCAGCCGGACCGCCTCGCCCTCCAGTTCGATGATGTTGCGGACGTCGGTAAGCGCTTCCACATCCCGCCACAGCGCGAGCGCGGCCAGCAGCCGCCGCTCGGCCACCGGGAACTCACCCGCGCGCACGCTGTCCCTGGCCTGACCGGCCAGCGACTCGAACACCCGCGCGTCCACCAGCGAATCACACACCCGGAGCTGGTAGCCGCCGGGCGTGGCGGTCAGCGCCAGCTCCGGGCCGGCGCCGATGACCCGCCGGATCTTCTTCACGTGGTCGCGCACCATCGAACCGGCCGACACCGGTGGTTCCACACCCCACAGCGAGCGCACGATCCGGGTGCTGGGCAGCATGTTCCCGAGTGCGGTGAGCAGCAATGCCAGCACCTGGCTGGTCTTGACCGGTAATCGCCGGTCCACCCCGTCGCAGCCGCGGATGACCGTGGCGCCGAGAATGCCGAACCGAACAGGTTGTGCTGATACAGCAAGTGGCAACTAAATCGCCCCCAATATGCAAGAAGCAAGCCCCAGTCCGGGAACCCCGATCAAATTCGGCAGGCCGACACCCGCCACCCCAGTGGCCATCGGTTCCCGGTGCACGCACGCTACCGGAGGTTGTCCAGACCTCGCACCCATTCGTTTCAGCGCTGGCAGAATTCGGCCTTGGCGCCTCCCGACCTGGGGTGACCTGTGCTATGCGGCCAGGCGATCCGCGATCCGCACCGGTTGTCAGCCCGTTGTCCAGCCGGGTGCACAATGCGCCGGACAACAATGAATACCGGCGTTATGCCCGGTCACCGTGGCGAAGGCGGCGAAATCCCGGCCGTGCCGCGGAAGGCCGCGGTGCGGCCCAGCAACAGGGTGGCGATGGCCGCGATGAGCATGAAAGCGGCGATCACCAGCATGCCGGACCGGTAGTCGCCGGTGAGGTCCCGGAGCCAGCCGGTCAGGTAGGGCGCCAGGAAACCGGAGGTGTTGGCCAGCGAGGCGATCAGCGCGATGCCCCCGGTGGCGGCCGGGCCGGTGAGAATGCCGGCCGGTAGCTGCCACCACACCGGCAGGGTGATGAAGGCGCCGACCGTGGTGACGGTGATGGCCGCCATGACCAGCACCGGTGACTCCAGGTACAGCGCGGCGGCCAGTGCCAGCCCGGCCGGGATCAGCGGCAGCGCGATGTGCCGGATGCGTTCGCCCGCCCGGTCGGATCTGCGCGCGTAGAACCACATCGACGCGGCGGCCAGCGCCGAGGGGATCGCGGTGATCAGACCGATCGCGTAGGTCGACAGGCCGCCGTGGCCTGTGCGGAACGCGGCGACGATCTGCGGCAGGAAGAAGGTCAGCGCGTACAGGCCGCCGCTGATGCCGAAGCCGATCAGCGCGATGACGTAGACCCGCCCGTCCCGGAAGACCGCACGCAGCGAGCTGCGGCCATGGGTGCGGATGTCGGCCTGTTCGGCGTCGAGCGCGGCCCGCAGCGCGGCGGTCTCCTCGGCGGGCAGCCACCTGGCCTGTTCGGGGCGATCCGGCAACAGGATCAGCACCAGGCCGCTGAGCAGGATCGCCGGAATGCCCTCGGCCAGCAGCATGAACCGCCAGCCGACCAGCCCGAAGGCGGTGACGTCCATGAGCACGGTGGAGATCGGGGTGCCGATGGCGACGGTGACCGGCACCGCGAGCATGAACAGCGCGGTGTAGCGGCCGCGCTGGTGCCGGGGGAACCACTCGGTCAGGTACAGGATCATGCCGGGCAGGAACCCTGCCTCGCACACCCCGAGCAGGAAGCGCAGCAGGTAGAAGCCGGTCTCGTCCTGGATGAACGCGGTGGACGCGGCGCAGATGCCCCAGCCCAGGGTGATCGCGGCGATCCAGCGGCGGGCGCCGACCCGGCGCAGGACCAGGTTGCTGGGCAGCTCGAAGAGGGTGTAGCCGACGAAGAGCAGACCGGCGCCCAGGCCGAAGACCGTTGCGCTGAAACCGAGATCGGCGTTCATCCGGACCGCGGCGATGCCCACGTTGACCCGGTCCAGGTAGTTCACGAAGAACAGCAGCGCCATGAACGGCAACAGCCGCCGGCCCGCGTGCCTGACCGCGCCGGCCAGCGGATCCGGGTGGGACGTCAGTGCACGCAGAACTCGTTGCCTTCCACATCGGCCATGGTCACGAAGTACTGGCCGCGTTCCCGGCCGGTGCGCAACACCGATCCGCCCTGCCCACGCAGCTCGGCCACCAGTGCGTCCACCTTAGCGATCTTGGCAGGCAGCGCGTCGCCGGGGGCGGTGGCCTGGATGTCCAGGTGCAGCCGGTTCTTGCCGTCCTTGGCCTCGGGCACACCGAGGAAACAGACCCGGTCACCGCTGTCCGGATCGGCGATCGCGGCGAACCTGGCCTGCTCGTTGGCCGGGAAACCCTTGGCGAGCTGGTAGTCCAGCCAACTCCGGTGGCCGTCCAGCGGTCTCTGGATGGGATAGCCGAGCGCGACGGACCAGAAAGCGGCCATCCGGTCCGGGTTGTGGCAGTCGACAACCACCTGGAACTTACGTGCCATGCGCCCAGCATCCAGGATCACCCGGCGCGCGCCTACGCCACCCGGTGGATCAAGGCCCAACCCGGTTGTGCACTGGCGGCCACCGGAACCCGGACCGGGTGGTTTTCCGCCTGCTGGCCGCCGCCGTACTCGACGCGGTGGGCACCGGCCCTGAGTCAGGCTCCCGTCACCGCGGCGAGCAAGGCGGTGAGCCCGAGCTTGACCGGCGCCACCACCACCGCCCCGGCCAGCGCCGCCACCAGGCAGGCCCGCCAGCGGTCGGTGTGCGCACGTTCCCGATTCAGCCCGGACGGCGGCAGGCTCGCCACTCCCAGCGCACCAGCGGGCAACGCGAGGCTCAGGTGCACGAACCGCGGCAGCGCGGCCGGGATGTCCAGGTACCAGAACGGGAGGCTGAACAGCACGCCGATCCCGGCGTAGCCCAGGGCCGCGCGCAGGGTCCGCCACAGCAGCCAGCCGGGCGGCGCGAGCAGCCGGGTCCACCACGGTCCCTCGTCCTCGGGCGAAGGAAAGCACCAGCCACACCACGATCAACAGCGCCCACCACGGCCCAAGTTCGTCCCCGGCCGTACCGGCTAACCTCGCCGGATGAACGGCGAGCCCGGCCTGCTGAACGTCATCGACGTCGAGGCCACCTGTTGGCCCGGCACCCCGCCGCCCGGCCAGGTCAGCGAGATCATCGAGATCGGCCTGACCGTGGTCAACCTCGCCACCGCCCAACGCCTGCGCAAACACCGGATCCTGGTACGCCCACGGCAGTCCGCGGTCAGCGAGTTCTGCACCGAACTGACCGGTCTCACCCAGACCGAGGTGGACACCGGCGTCGACTTCGCCGAGGCCTGCGCGCTCCTGGCCACCGAACACGCCGCAGCCGAACGCGCCTGGACCAGCTGGGGCGACTACGACCGCAAGCAGTTCCACCGCCAGTGCACCCCCACCGCCAGCCCCAGCGGCTCAAGGCAAACCAACGCCCACCCGCTCAACCCCCACCACACCGCCACCCAGCCGCTCAGCCCACCCCACACCGCCGCCCACCGGCTCAGCCCACCCCACACCGCCGCCTACCCGCTCAGCCCGCGGCACACCAACGCCAAAGCGGTCTTCACCACCGCCTTCGGCCTGCGCCGCCCCGCCGGCATGGCCCGCGCACTGGAGATCGCCGGACTGCCGCTGCAGGGCCGCCACCACCGCGGCGATGACGATTCGTGGAACATCGCCGCGCTGGTGCTGTGCCTGCTCGGCCGTGGCGCCTGGCCGGGAGCGCCCGCGGGTCAGTGACGCCGGCGCAGCGCCAGGTAGCCAAGCCAGGCGAGGTAGATCGCGCTGACTCCGAAGCCGATTCCGAAGGGCGATAGCCGGTAGTGGTCCCCGGCACTGAACTGCACCGGGAAGACGAGCCGGACGATCAGGCCGATGACGATCGTGCCGGTGGCGAGGATGAGCAGGGCGCCGATGATCCCGGCGGCGAACCGGGTCCGGCTGCAGGTGTTCACGGGTAGATCAGGGTGCGATCGATCCGAAATTCGGCTCACGCCTCGCAGGCTACTTGTCCGCCCACGGGACAGGTCCCGTCCGCTGTGCGGGCAAATCCAGGCAAACCGGACCCCCAAGCCACAAGTGAACCCCACCCCAACGCCACTACCAGCCACAAAACCCCGCCGCAGCGCGGCATCTCCCTCCCAGGAGTGAAATTCCGCGGCACCCTCATCCACCTAGCCATCTCCCCCTACGACTCTGGTACTACCCACCCCGCCGTCACGTCTGATGCGCGCCCCCACTCCACTAACAAAACTGGGCCCCACCACGGCATTCCTACCCACACCCACCCACCGGAGCCCTCAGCTTGTTCTCGCCCAGGTTGCTTCCCGCGACCCTCGCGGCGCCCGCCGCCGACCTACCCGCCGTGCTGCTGCCAGCCCCAGTCGTCATCCACAACCACCACCACCGCGCCGAACCCGGCCCGTGCCCCGCGCCTCGCCTTCAGCTTCCTGCCCTACGGCTCCCCCTGGCCGCCCACACCCCCGTTCCCAGTCCCCCAGATCAACACCACCCAGTACGCCCCCACGCCACCCGGACCCAACCCGCTCCTGCCGTCACCAACCCCTTCTGGCGTCACCACCCCCATTGCTCCCAACTCGTGGCCCCAACATCGCTGTCCCCCACACCGCTGTCCCCAATCCCACGCCCGTCAACACCGCCGCCCGTCCCAGCTGCCCCCGCTCCCAACCCACCGGAGAAATCACCATGACCGAGCAGTACTGGGCATACGGAGCCGCCGCAGCCATCATCCTGACCATCATCGGCGGCTTCGTGCTCTTCCTAGCCGCATTGATCAGCGTCCTACGAAGCCCCCTGCACGGTGGCATGACCCCTGGTCTGGGTGATCTTCACCTTCTGCGCCCCGTTCCTGGGCCCCCTGCTGTGGTTCCTGTTCGGTCGCACCAGCGCCTACGGCGACGCCCGCTGACAATCCACGCCAACAGGAGGCCAGCGGCCCCGTCACACCAGGCTCGCCCCGCACCACAAGACCAAACGCGGACAGTCAGAGCAATCTCAGGCACACCAAGGCAAACCCGCCCCGCCAACGCAAACCAGATCCCGTCGGCGCACGGACCAACCACTTCGCAGCCCAGTCACTTCGCAGCCCAGTCGCCTCGCGAGCCGATCGCCTCGTCACCCGGTCACCCCACAGCCCGGTTGCCCGCTGCCCTACCACTCCTGATGCCTTGCCCCGTCAGAGCAAACCCGCGTCGTGCACCAGGATTGCTACCTGGGTGCGGTTTGCTGCTCGTAGTTTGATCTTAATCCGTCCAATGTGGACCTTCACGGTGGACTCGCTCATAAACAGCACACCCCCGATCTCCACATTGCTCAACCCGTGCCCGATCTGCACCGCCACCTCGCGTTCCCGCGGGGTGAGCGCGGCCAGCCGGGCGAGTGCCGCCTCTTCGGCCGCGCCGGTGGCGAAGCGGGACAGCAGGCGCTTGGTGATCCGGGGCGAGATCATGGCCTCACCGGAGGCGATCACCCGGACCGCGGTGACCAGTTCCAATGGTGGGCTGTCCTTGAGCAGGAAACCGGCGGCGCCGTATCGCAGTGCGGCGTGCACGTACTCGTCGACGTCGAAGGTGGTGAGGATGACCACCGCGGGCGCCCCGGGCCGAGCGGTCAGCTGGCGGGTGACCTCGATGCCGTCGACCTTGGGCATCTGGATGTCGGTGAGCACCACATCGGGCCGGAACCGGTCGGTCAGTTCGATCGCCTGCGAACCGTCCTCGCCCTCAGCCACGACCTCGATGTCGGAGGCGGACTCCAGAATCATCCGGACCCCGCTGCGGACGATCTCCTCGTCCTCCAGCAGGACCACCTTCACCGTCACGTTGTCGTCTCCTCCAGCGGGAACCGCGCGGTCACCCGGAACACTCCGCCTTCGACACGGCCCGCGCTGAGCCGCCCACCGGCCAGTTCGACCCGTTCCCGCATACCCAGCAGACCGTAACCGGAGCCGGGCACGTCCGCCGGACGCGGGGCCAGCGGATTGCTGATCTCCACGACCAGCAGTTCAGCCGTGGCGCCAACCCGCACCCGCACGTCCGCGTGCGGGGCGTGTTTACCGGCGTTGGTCAGTGATTCCTGCACCACCCGGTACACCGCCCGCTCCACCACCTCGGGCACCTCCGGCGGCGGATCCGGCAGTTCCAGCTCGACCCGCCCGCCGGTGGCCAGCACCTCCGCCACCAGGTGCTCGATCGAGCCGAACAACCCGGTCCCGGTGGCCCGTGTCGGCGGCGGCTCACCTTCGTCGGCCTCGTCGCGCAGCACTCGCAGAATGCCGCGCAACTCATCCAGCGCGGTCACGCTCACGGTGCGGATCGTCTCCGCGGTCCGTTCAGTCCGCCCGTCCGGCGCATTCACCGACAACGCGCCCGCCTGCAATGCGATCGCGGTGACCCGGTGCGCGACCACGTCGTGCATTTCCCTGGCGATGCGTCGGCGTTCGGCCAACACGGCCTGCTCGGCGAGCAGGGTGCGGGTACGCTCCGCCTCCTCGGCCCGGTCCTGCAGCACAGCGAGCAGGGTCGCCCGCTGATGCATCCACAGCCCGGCGAGCACCGGTGCCGCCACCATCAGGGCGAACGCGAACGCCATCGGCGCCAGGTCCTCCACCCGGAACGGCTTCCGGTGGATGAACTCCACGACGGTGGTCAGCAGGACCGCGATGCCGGTGCTCCAGCTCAGGCCGTGCCGGGCCGCGACCGAGTAGACCGCCACGGTCGCCGGTACGAGGGTCAGTCCAGCCGGAATACCGGCCAGCGCCACGATCAGCACCACCATCGGGAACCGCCGACGCAACTGCGGCAGCGTGCAGATCAGCGTGACCAGTGCGACCTGGTAGTACGGGTTGTCCAGCTTGTCCTGGTTCCGAGCACTGACCAGCTCGAACGTGAACACGATGGCGAACACCAGGATGTCCAGCGCCACCAGGCTGAGCCGACCGTCCCACAAGGCCCATCTGCCTTGCACACGCTTCTCGGACCCCACGACGCCCACTGTAGGCGGCCACGTGATCATTGACCGTCAGCTGTCCCGACGTGCCAGGGTGAATCCCACCGCGGTCAGCCCGAGCGCCGCCACCAGCGCGAACAGCAGCGAAGCGAACCACGGCGGGGCACTGCCGGCGAACAGCAGCGCGGTGCCGCGAAACGGCAATGAGGTCAGCGGCACCTCCAGGAACCCACCCAGCGCGGTCTCGGCCACCAACGTCCACACCAGGAAGACCCCGGTCCCGACCGCGGTGTGCCGCAGCAACCCGCCGAGCGCGAGCGCGACCAGCCCGGACAGCAACGCCAGTAACAGCACGCCGACGCCCCGCAGCAGCACATGCGTCACCCCACCACCGGGTGAACCGCCGGCCAGTAATACTCCGGCCGCCGCGAGCCCGGTCACCAGCACTCCGCCGGCCAGGCTCAATCCGCCGACCACCATCGCCTTGGCCGCCACGATCCGAGCCGGGAATCGCAGTACCAGCCGGGTGGTGAGCATCGTGCCGTGCTGATAGTCCAGTCCGAACGTGCACACGCCCACCGCGGCGATCAGCGAGGCGCCCAGGGTCAGCGGGAGTGCGAGCGAGGAGTCGAAGGCGTCCAGCGTCCCCAGATCGGTCTTGGCACCCCAATACAGCCCGGATGCGAAGGCCAGTAATCCGGCCGCGAGCAGGAGCGCCCAGGTCGAGCGCAGACTGCGGGCCCGGTGCCATTCATAGGCTACCGCTGTGTTCACGACGGTTCTCCTCGGTGTTGAACGGTATGCGCGGTCGCGGCCAGGTATGCCTCTTCCAGATCGGACCTCCGCACGAACAGTTCCCGGACCGGCGTCCCCGTCTGGGCGGCCACTCTGGCGACCAGTTCGGTGTTGTCGGTGTCGACCACCAGTTCCTCAGCGGTGCCCTGCCACACGCGTAATCCGTTGCGGCCCAAGGCCACCAGTAACCGCGCGCTCTCGGGCCCGCGCACCACCACGGTGCTGCGGGTGTGCTTGTCGACGAAGTCAGCCAGCGACCCGGCCGAGATCAACCGGCCCGCGCCGATGACGATCAGGTCGTCAGCGAGCTGCGCCATCTCGGCCAGCAGGTGCGAGGAGGCCAGCACGGTCCGCCCCTGCGCGGCCAGGCCACGCAGGAACCGCCGGATCCAGCGCACCCCGTCGGGATCAAGCCCGTTGGCCGGTTCGTCCAGGATCAGGTACTCCGGATCGCCGAGCAGCGCGGTCGCCAGCCCCAGCCGCTGCCGCATGCCCAGGCTGAACTTCCCGACCGCCTTGTCCGCCACCGAGTCCAGGCCCACCAGGGACAGCACCTCGGGCACCCGGCGCATCGGCAACCCACCGCCGGCGGCCACCATCCGCAGATGCCCGGCTGCCGAGCGGGACGGGTGCGCCGCGCCCGGGTCGACCAGCACGCCGACCGTGCGCAGCGGATCGGCCAGTTCCAGGTAGGTGTGGCCGGCGAAAGTGGTGCGGCCCGTGCCGCGCACCAGGCCGAGCATCAGTTTGATCGTGGTCGACTTGCCGGCCCCGTTCGGACCGAGGAACCCGGTGACCACGCCGGGCCGCACGGCGAAGGACAGGTCGTCCACACCGACGCCGCCGCCGTACTGTTTCGTCAAGCTCTCAGCGATGATCACTGTTTGTCCCTCCGTCCGAAGCGCGATTTCCACGATCGTCGGTCGAGGGCTTCGGGACATCAGCGAGGAGGGCAGAGCCAGGTACGACTTTCCGCCTATACGGCTCTGCCGTCAGAGACGATGCGGCCCTCCTGCACCACATGCACGATATGACGTGTGACCGCCAACACCCCCACCTCCACCAGCGGATCCCGTTCCAGCACAACCAGATCGGCCCGCGCCCCCACCCGCACCTCGCCGATCTCCCCGGCGAGACCGAGTAGCTCAGCCGCGGTGACCGTGGCTGCCCGGATGACATCGATCGGTTGCTGAACCTCACCTCGAAGGAGGAACTCGTGGCTCTGGTAGCGGTGCATTCCGCCGAGCAAATCGCTGCCGTACACCAGCTTCACCCCACCCCGGGCCGCGCGTTCCAGCGCGCGCAGTCCGCCTTCCAGCACCTCGTCCACCTTGCGGTGGCTGTCCGCCGGCAGGCCGTGCGCCTTGCCCTCCTGCTTCAACGCCCAGTAGGTGACCAGCGTCGGCACCAGATAGGCGTCATGCGCGAGGAACAACTCGACGCTGCGCTCATCGATCAGGTTGCCGTGCTCGATCGACCGCACCCCTGCCTCCAGCGCGCGGTTCACCGCCCGCGCGGTGTAGGCATGCGCCGCCACATACCGATTGGCCGCCTCGGCTTCCTCCACCACCGCCCGCAACTCCTCCATCGAGTACTGCGTGGAGTCGATCCGGTCAGTCGGCGAAGCCACCCCACCGGAGGCCATCACCTTGATGTGGTGCGCCCCCTTGCGCAGTTCGTTCCGGGCCGCCACCCGAACCGCGTCCACCCCGTCCGCAACCTGCCCGAGCCCCGCGCAGCATGGATGATCGTCCGAGGCCGAGGTACCTCGCCCCCGCAGATCCCCGTGGCCGCCGGTCTGGCTCAACGCCTTGCCGCAGAAGGCCAGCCGAGGTCCGACGATCAGGCCCTCAGCCTGGGCGTCAGCCAGCCCGTAGTCCGCACCGGCCGCGTCCCGCACGGTGGTGAACCCGCGCCGCAACATCGACCCCATGATCCGGGCGGCGTGTGCGGCCACATAGGACGGAGACCAGGCCGGCAGTTCCCCAAGCGCCGCGGTCGCCGCGGTGACGTGCACATGCGCGTCGATCAGCCCTGGCAGCACCACCGCCCCGGCCAGGTCAACGATCCTGGCCTCCGCCGAGGCAGTCAGGCCCGTTCCGATCTCGGCGATCCGGCCATCCACACAACGGAGGCTCGCCTCGAAGTAGTCACCAGAGCGCACGTCCAGCACAAGCCCGTCCCGCAGCAACAGATCGCTCATGCCTTGATCCTCTCCCAGCCCAATGGGTCACGGGACCAGTCGTTCGACCTCTCGCCGGTAGAACAGCACGTCCGCCCCAGCTCGCGACAACTGGAGTTGCCCGGTCACCACAAGGTCGAAGAGGGCCGTCCGCTCCACACCGAGCAGCGCACGCGCCTGGTCCACGTCGAGCATCTCAGGTGGCGGGGAGCTGCCGAACCGCGCCAGATCCTGGTTGTACCAGGACTGCCGTTGCAGCCACTGCACGTACTCGTGGTGGATGCGGTGCCTGCGTCGTCGGTCACTGGCCTCGGCCAGGAACTCGTCCAGCAGATCGAAGAGGCAGTCAACCGCAGTCTGGTCGGCCGCAGTCTGGTCGGCCAAGGTCTCCGTTCCGTTGCGGGACAGGTGCCGTACCAACGCGGGCCAGCTGAGATTGTCTCCGTAGTCGAGCTTGAGTACCAGGGACTCGCGAAAACCGTCGAGCAGGGCACCGTCGGTTCCCAGATCCAGGCCCATCACGAAGTCGGCCAATCCCCCATACGACAGCTCAGACCGCCCCAGATACATGCCAGGCCACCGCCGTACGTTCCGGAGCAACTCCCTGGTCGTCATCACAAGCGCTCTTCCCCCGTCGGCAACACCACCAACCCGGCCAGAGTAATGACTCTGGCCTGCGGCCGGGGTGGACGAGGATGTCCGGATGTCTACCTCTCCTGGACGCCAACCAAGTGACCTGCTGGGGTTCTTCGACCGGCTCGACCAGCTGGTCGCGGCCTCGACCATCGTGGTCGACCGACCGCGTGGCCAACCGCATCCGCGATTTCCCGATGTGATCTACCCGCTCGACTACGGCCACCTGGCTGCGACGAGCAGCGGCGATGGCGAGGGAATCGATGTGTTCCTGGGCAGCACTGCCGGCGTAGGTGTGTGCGGGGTGCTGCTCACCGCGGATCTGGTCAAGCGGGACGTCGAGATCAAGGTACTGATCGATTGCACAGAGGAGGAGGTGACTCGAACCCAACGGCTGCTGCATGATCAGCTGCAGATCGGCGGACACCTGGTCCGGCGTCCCTGAGTCTGAATGTCCTGGCGGAGGTCAGTGCCACCTGACTGCCACCCGTGACAACTGGACGTAGGGTCGAGGCATGCCGCGATTCGAGGTCAGCACCAGCATCGCCGCTCCGCCGCAGCGGATCTTCGACCTCTCGCTGGAGGTCGAGGTGCACACCAGCTCGATGGCGGGCTCCACCGAGCGCGCGATCGACGGGGTCACCTCCGGGCGGCTCGCTCTGGGCGACACCGTTACCTGGCAGGCAAGACACTTCGGGCTGAGTTGGCGGATGACTTCGCGGATCAGTGCGTACGACCCGCCGGGGTACTTCGTCGATGAGCAGGAACGTGGTCCGTTCCGGCGCTGGCATCACGCGCACCACTTCGAGCCGGATGGTCGGGGCGGCACGCTGATGCGCGATGTGATCGACTTCGCTGCGCCGCTCGGTCCGTTGGGCCGGATCGCGGAGTTGCTAGTGCTTGATCACTACATGCGGCGGTTGATCAGCACCCGCAACGAGCACCTCAAGGGCCTGGCCGAGGCTTCCGGCCGTTGAGCGCGCAGCTTGACCGTGGTGGTCTCCGCGTGGCGGCGGTGAACTCCCTGGCTGCGGTGAACCCGGTGTGCGCGGCGACCCCAGGCCGCGATGATCAGCTGCCGAATGTCCAGGAAGTCTTTCTGGTCGAGTAGGTGGACGACTCGTCCAGGTCTGTCTGGGCCACGCCGCCGCGGCCCAGTAGTTCCCCTTGCTCACCGACGCGAGCAGGGGATGCCAACGGCCTCGCGGACCGCGGTTGCGTTCACCGGCAGACCGCGGAGGCTGCGGGCGAGGGCAGGGCGGGTGTCGCGCCCAGTCGTTGCCGCAGGAGGAACCTGGTCAGCTCGGCGGGGTAGTCCGGTTGCCCGGTGAAGTAGGTGTGCCCGCCGCCGTGCACGGTGAGGAACTCCACCAGCGCGCAGCCTCGCGGATCGAGGTAGGTCTCCCGGTCGAAGTACTGGTTGCGGTCCACCCGGTCAGCCGCCAGCCACGGGCCACCGCCGCCGGACAAGGTGTTGGCGTTGAGCCACTGGCGCAGGTGCAGTCGCCCCAGCGGGTAGACGCTGATCGGGTCCAGTTCGCCCTGGCCGAGCAGCACCGGCATCGGCCGGGCCAGACCGCCCATGCGCAGTCGGGTGAGCAGGCCGGTGCCGTCAACACAGGTGGGGTACGCGCAGCCGGCGAAGGTCGCCACGGCGGCGTACAGGTCCGGGTAGGTCGCGGCCATGACCGTACTCATCGCCCCGCCTGCGGAGAACCCGGCGACGTAGATCCGGGCCGGGTCGACACGCTCGCGCCGCGCCACTTCCCGGGTGATGCCCGCGATGATCGACGGCTCTCCCGCGTCCCGCTGCTGCTGCCACGGCAGGAACCAGCTCCAGCACCCGTTGAATCCGGTTGACCGGGGCTGGGCGGGCGCGGCCACGAGGAAGCCGTGGCGGTCGGCGAGCGCGGTCAAGCCGGACTGTCGCACGGCTTCTTCCGGGCTCGCGCCGCCGCAGCCGTGCAGGAACACGATCAGCGGTCGGCCGGGCCGGGCTCCGCCCGCGGGCTGGTAGAGGCCGTACTCACGACTGCCGGTGTTGTCGCCGAAGCTGTGGCGGGTGATGGTGCCCGGCGCAGCCACGGATGCGGCGGCGACTGGGGCTGCCGTCGCGGCTGGGGTCAGGGTGAACGCGAGGATGATCGCCAGGCCGAGGGCCTTGGTTTGGGCGAGTGGTGTGCTGGTTGTTCGGTTCACCCTGTCCACAGTGGAATCACGACCTGGTGAAAGTGAAGGGAAAGACCTCGCACTGGGGACAGGTCACAAGCGTAGGCGGGTGACCTCCAGGATCGCGTTCAGGAAGGCCTTGGGGCGTTCCTGTGGGAGGTTGTGGCCTGCGCCGGGGACCTGGTGGTGCACTCGCGGGCCGGTGAAGAACTTGGCTGACGGGGTACCGTTAGTGGGTGGGAAGTTGCCGTCGTCCAGGCCGTCCAGGGTCACTGTGGGCACGGTGATCCGGGGCTGGGTGAGCAGTGTGGCCTCAAGATCGTCGTAGCGTGGGTCGCCGGGTTCGGTGAGCAGGCGGTGGCGGTAGTTGTGCAGCACGATGTCGACGTAGTCGGGATTGCGGAAGATCGAGACCGCCTGGTCCAGGTCCTGCTCGGTGAATCGCCAGGTCGGGGAGTTCCGTTGCCAGACCACGCGGGTCAGTTCCCTGGTGTTGGTGGTCAGGCCGTTGCGGCCGCGTTCGGTCAGGAAGTAATAGAAGTACCACTGCGCCGATTCGATGGACGGTGCCAGCGGCATCCTGGCCAGTGCCAGGTCCTGCACCAGGTAGTTGTTCACCGAGACCAGGCCGAGGCAGCGTTCCGGCCACAGTGCGGCGGCCACGCACAGGCCGCGGCCACCCCAGTCGTAGCCGCCGAAGATGGCCTTGGGGATCTTGAGAGCGTCCATGAACGCGATCCAGTCCGAACCGAGCGCGGCCTGTTGCCCGGAACGCATGGTGCCTGGGGACCGGAAGCGGGTGGCGCCCTGGCCACGCAGGTAGGGGATGAGCACGCGGTAGCCGCGGCGAACCAGTGCGGGGGCCACCTCGGCGTAGGCCAGCGGGGAGTACGGCCAGCCGTAGCCGAGCAGCACGACGGGGCCGGTGGCCGGGCCGGACTCGTGGTAGGCGATGTCCAGCAGCTCGGTGCGTGCCTGCCGGATCGGGCCCAGTCTGCGCCAACCCGGGGCACCGCCGGTTGGTGGCTTGTCTTCAGCGGTGGCCGTTCGCTGCTCGTCGCGGGCTGCGGTCCGCGGGTCGTCCTGGGCCGCGGCGGTTCGCGGCTCGTTCCGGGCGGCGGCCGTGCCAGTCGAGACGGCGGTCAGCGTGGCGGTGGCCGCTCCGGTGGTGAGGAGTTTGGTGAAGGTTCGCCTGGTGAGCACACCTGGACACTCGCAGGCGGGTGCCTATGTTCTGTGCACGTCCTGTTGACAGCGGCGCCGAGCGCTACGGCTGGTGGGAGACCCAGACCGCGTCGGTGGCGGCTGGGCCCAGGCTCAGGTGGTCGGTGCGATCAGTGACGCGGATGGTGAGGGTGTCGGCGCCGGTGGCGGAGTCCAGGATCAGGAGTTCGGTGTCGATGACCAGGCCGTTGTCGGCGAAGTACTGCAGGCGGGCGGCGTCGGCGTCGGAGATGCGTTCGACCCGGCAGCGGGTTCCGGGCGGCATGCCGGTGAGCTGGCGGGCGTCGGGGCGGTGCACGGTGCCGTCGGCGGCGGGGATGGGGTCGCCGTGCGGGTCGCGGGTGGGTTTGCCGAGGAACTCGTCGATGCGGGTGACCATCAGGTCCGAGACCACGTGTTCGAGTTGCTCGGCCTCCTCGTGCACCTCGTCCCAGCGGTAGTTCAGCGCGTTGACCAGGAAGGTCTCGATCAGGCGGTGGCGGCGGACCATGGCCACCGCGTGCGCCCGGCCGGCCTCGGTCAGGCCGACGCTGCCATAGCGCGGGTGTTCCAGCAGGCCCTGTTCGGTCAGCCGGCGGACCGACTCCGACACCGAGGACAGCCGCAGGCCGAGACGCTGGGCGATCACCGAGGTGGTGACCGGCTCCTCGGACCACTCCTGCAGCGCCCAGACCACCTTGAGGTAGTTCTGGGTGCTCTCGGACAGCTCGGACACCGACATGCGGGCAGGGTATCCGCGCACGGTCACGTCCGGACGGCCGCACGCCGACGCGCGGCCAGCCTGCGGCCCAGAATTCCGTGTTCCGGGCCGAACAGGTAGGCCAGGGTGAACACCGCGCCCTGGACCAGGACGATCATGCCGCCGGAGGCGGTGTCCAGGTAGTAGCTCAGGTACAGGCCGGTGACCGCGGCCAGCGCGGACAGCACCGGGGCGATGATCAGCATTCGCTGGAAGCGGTTGGTCAGCAGGTACGCGGTGGCGCCCGGGATGATCAGCATCGCCACCACCAGAATCACCCCGACCACCTGCAGGGCCACCACCGAGGTCAGGGCGAGCAGGGCCAGCAGTGCGGCGCCGAGCACCCGGGGGCTCAGGCCGATGGCGTGCGCGTGGGTCGGGTCGAAGGCGTACAGGGTGAAATCGCGGCGTTTGAGCACCAGCACGGTCAGGGCCAGCGCGCCCAGCACGCCGATCTGGATGACGTCGGTGGTGGCCACGCCCAGCAGGTTGCCGAAGACGATGTGGTTGAGGTCGGTCTGGCTCGGGGTCACCGAGATCAGCACCAGGCCCAGGGCGAACAGCGTGGTGAACACGATGCCGATGGCCGCGTCCTCCTTGATCCGGCTGGTGTCGCGCACCACCCCGATCAGCGCCACCGCCAGGAAGCCGAACACCAGCGCGCCCACCGCGAACGGCGCGCCGAGCACGTAGGCCAGCACCACGCCGGGCAGCACCGCGTGCGAGACCGCGTCGCCCATCAGCGACCAGCCGATGAGCACCAGCCAGCAGGACAGCACCGCGCACACCACCGCGGCGATCACGGTGGCCACCAGCGCGCGGACCATGAAGCTGTAGCCGAGGGGTTCGGCCAGCAGGTCGAGGATGTTCACACCCGCTCCTGGGAGACGTCGAGGCCGAAGGCCAGGGCCAGGTTCTCCGGGGAGAGGACCTCGGCGGGTTCGCCGCGGGCCAGGATCCGGCGCATCAGCAGCAGGGCCTCATCAGCCAGGCCGGGCACGGCGGCCAGGTCGTGGGTGGAGATCAGGATGGTGACGCCGTCGGCGGCCAGTTCGCGGAGCTGCCGGGTGATGGTGGCCTCCGAGGGCTTGTCCACGCCCGCGAACGGCTCGTCCAGCAACAGGATCCGCGCGTGCTGGGCGATGCCGCGGGCCAGGAAGGCGCGTTTGCGCTGGCCGCCGGAAAGCTGGCCGATCTGCCGGTCGGCCAGTTCGGTCAGCTCGACCCTGGCCAGCGCGGCGTTGACCGCCTCGTGGTCGGCGCGGCGCGCGCGGCGGGTGAAGCCCAGGTGCCCGTAGCGGCCGGTCATCACCACATCGCGGACGGAGAGCGGGAACGCCCAGTCGACTGTTTCGCTTTGCGGCACATAGCCGATCGCGCCGGACTTGCGGGCGCGGGCCGGGGTCTGACCGTCCACCTCGACGGTGCCGGAGTCTGGGCGCAGCACGCCCATGATGGTCTTGAACAGGGTGGACTTGCCGGAGCCGTTGACCCCGATCAGCGCGTGCACCCGGCCCTGTTCCAGAGTGAGGCTGACGCCGTTGAGCGCCTGCACCTCGCCGTAGTGCACGGTGACGTCCTCGACGCGGACCGCGGGCCTCACTTGGTCAGCCCCGCGACGATGGTGTCCACGTCGTGCCGGATCAGGTCCAGGTAGGTCGGCACCGGCCCGCCTGCCTCGGAGAGCGAGTCCACGTAGAGCACGCCGCCGAAGCGGGCGCCGGTGGCCGAGACGACCTGTTTCATCGGCGCGTCGGAGACGGTGGACTCGCAGAACACCGCGGGCACCTTGTTCTGCCGGACGAACTCGATGGCGCCTGCGATCTGCTGCGGGGTGGCCTGCTGTTCGGCGTTGACCGCCCACAGGTACCGCTCGGTCAGGCCCGCATCCCTTGCCAGGTAGGAAAAAGCGCCCTCGCAGGTGACCAGTGCGCGTTGTTCCTTGGGCAGCTTGCCGAGCGCGCCGGTGAGCCGTTGCTGGACCTCGGTCAGCTGCTGCTTGTACTTCTCGGCGTTGGCGGTGAACTCGGCCGCGTGCGCCGGGGCGAGCTTGGCGAAGGCCTTGGCCATGTTGTCGGCGTAGGTGCGCACGTTCAGCGGGGACATCCAGGCGTGCGGGTTGGGCTTGCCGCGGTAGGCGTCCTCGGCGATGTCCACCGGCTGCACGCCCTCGCTGACCACCGCGTGCGGCACGTCGAGTTCGGCGACGAACTTGGTGAACCAGGCCTCCAGGTTGAGGCCGTTGTCCAGGATCAGCTTGGCCTGGGTGGCCTTGCGGATATCGGCGGGGGTGGGCTCGTAGCCGTGGATCTCCGCGCCGGCCTTGGTGATCGACTCGATCCGCAGCTTGTCGCCCGCCACGTTGCCCGCGATGTCGGCGAGCACGGTGAAGGTGGTCAGCACGACCGGTCGGCTGTCGGCGGGGTCGGCGGCGGTGCGGGCGGTGCAGCCGGTCGCGGCCAGGGCGAGGGTGCAGACGGCGGCCAGCCAGGTGCGCGTTAACCGCGAGGGTGTGTTCCGCATGCGTGTTCCGCGCCTCCCAGTGCCGAGTTCGGTCCTTGGAAGACTAAAGTTCGGCTGGCCGAACTTTCAAGCGCGGAACGAGTGAGCAAGCCGACGCTGTTCTGGGATGATCGGCGATATGCCTGGTCACCGGCTTTTCGCGATGGTGTACGACCGGATGACGGCCGCGATGGAACGGCGGGTGCTGGCCGCCCGGCGGGCCAGGCTGCTGGGTGGGCTGACCGGGGTGGTGCTGGACGTCGGGGCGGGCACCGGGGTCAACCTGCCGCATTTCGCCAGTGCGGCGCGGGTGCTGGCCACCGAGCCGGATCCGCACATGCGGCAGCGCCTGGCCCGCCGGGTCGATCGCGCGCGGGTGCCGGTGGAGGTGCTGGACTCCCCCGCCGAGGCCCTGGCACTGCCCGATGCCAGCGTGGACGCGGTGGTCTGCACGCTGGTGCTGTGCACGGTCGCGCACCCGGACCGCGCGCTGGCCGAGGCCAGGCGGGTGCTGGCCCCGGGTGGCCGGCTGGTGGTGCTGGAGCACGTGCGCGGCAGCGGTGGGCTGGCCAGGTGGCAGGACCGGGTGGACCCACTGTGGCGGCGGCTGGCCGCGGGCTGTCGCCCCAACCGGGACACCGAGGCCGCGGTGCGCCGGGCCGGGTTCGTCATCGAGCACCGGGAGGCCTTCGCCGAGCTGCCGAAGTTCACCCCGATCCGCACCATGGTCGAACTCATCGCCCACCCAGGCTGACCTCCTGACCACGTCGTCCCAGCTCGCCCCGGGCGCGCATGATCGCTTTCCGGGCCGCGGCCACCTCGGGATCGGTGGCCGGGTCGGCCGCCCAGTCCTTGGCCACGGCGAGTGCGAGCTGGGCGTCCTGCAACCGCCGCAGCAGCGCCGGGCCCGGCGGCCCGAGCTGGGTGGCGGCGTGCTTGCGGGCGCGGCGGCGGGATCGGCGGGTGCGCAGGGCGCCGAGTTCCGCGGGACTGATCATCTCGGCTGGTTCGGCACGCAGGGTGCCGACGAACCAGCGGTACTCGTGCCGCGCGCCGTAGCGGATGGCCAGGATGAAGAAGAGCACGATCAGGCCCTGCTTGACGATGATGGTCACCAGGCCGGATTCGCCGAGCAGCGGCGAGTTCCACAGGAAGTGCAGGCCCCAGCCGCCCAGGAACAGCGCGAGCGCCACCAGCACCCGCCGGGCGCAGGACCGGTCCACCCTGGTCAGCGCGTACCCGATGCCCAGCCCGACCACGCCGCTGTACACGGTGTGCGTGGCCAGCCCGGTGAGGAACCGGGCCAGCAGCACCCCGATCCCGCCCTGGACATCACTGTTGGGGTTCTCGATCGCGTTGCTCAGCACGTAGGTGACGTTCTCGGCGAGCTGGAAGCCGAGACCGGCCATCGCGCCGTACACCAGGCCGTCCAGGGTGCGCTGGACCTGCTCGCGGCCGATCACCACGATCGCGATCACACCCAGTGCCTTGAGCGTCTCCTCGGTGGTGGGGCCCGCGATGGCGGCGTACCAGTCCACCGCGAACTGGTGGCCGCCGAGTTTGGCCACCAGCTGACCGATCGCGCCGTTCGGACTGCCGGCCAGGGCGGTCATCGCCACGCCCCACAGGAAGGCCGCGGCGAGCAGCGTGCGGGGTTCCTTCTCGAACAGGTCGATCCAGCGGATCAGCGTGTAGAGCAGCACACCGAGCACCAGCTGCCCGGCCAGCGCGATGCCCAGCGCGACCGGCGAGGCCGCGGCGAACGGGGCGAAGCTCAGCGCCAGCAGCGGCAGGCAGATCACCACGACCAGCAAATAGACCCAGAGCATCGCGCGCCGGGGCTGCCAGAACGCGCGGGTCTGGAGCGCGCTGACGGCGTTACCTTCCCGCACGGCCGGGACCTCCGCGGACACCGGGACGGGCTGCCTGCTCGCTGGGGAGCTGCGGGCGATCGCCCGTGGTGTCGAGCACACCGCAGGGTCGACGGTGACGTCGGGGACCACTTCGGGCAGTTCGGCCCGCCGGAGCGATTGCGGTGCGGGACAAGGCCAACCCGCCCGCACCTCGCCGACGGTGGCGTGCGATTGGCGGTGGGTGTCTCACCCGGTCACCTCCACCAGGTCCAGCAGGGTGCCGATGCCGGGTTCGGTGTCGCGCGGGCCGACCAGGTTGAGGATCACCGCGGTGCTGTCCCGGCCGAGCAGCCACACCGTGCCGTGCCGGTCCCGGAGGTCGAAACCGGCCTGGTGGCCGGTGAGTCCGGTGGCGGTGCGCAGTTCGCCGGTGAGTTGCCAGCGCAGTGTGGGGTCGGTGACGCCCAGGCCGCGCAGGTATCGCTCCAGTGCGATCCGGCCGTTCTGCACGCCCGACTTCACCTCGACGCTGAGCCGGTCGGCGGAGCGGGTGAGGGTGAAGCCGGTGGGGTTGGTGCCCGGCGACTGGGTCCAGCCCGCCAGCGGGGTCAGGTCCAGGCTCACCCTGGCCTCCCCCGTGTTGATCACCCTGGTGTCACCGGCCCGCACCGGTGGAGCCTGGTCCGGGACAGCGGCATTGACCAGGTCGGGGCCGAAGGTCATGGCCAGCACGCCGAGCAGCACCAGCAGCGCGCTGCCGAGGCCTACCCGGTTCGGCGGTCTCATCGTTGTCCCCGGACCAGGTCGCGGGCGACGATCTCCCTGGCGATCGCGACCAGGTCACCGGTCGCCGGAATGTCCACAGTGGACTTTGCCCGGACGGAGCCGGGCGGGATGTCCTTGGGTTTGTCCACGCCGGGGCAGTCCACCCGCGGTCCGGGCAGGGTGCCGTCGAGCAGGTAGGCGTTGACCAGGCGGTCCACGCAGGTGTTGCCCTGGATGCCGTAGTGCGCGTGGTTGCCGTCGTCGCGCACGTTGATCAGGCGGGCGTTCTGGTGGCGGGCCATGGCCACCCCGTTGGCGTGTGCGGTCTGGGTGTCGCCCTCGGACTGGACCACCAGCCCCGTCGGGTACGCGCGCGGGCGGATCCGGGTCATCCGGTCCCGGGGCAGATAGAAGGTGCAGTTCTTCGGGGCCATGAAGTTGACCGCGTCGGCGTAGGGGAAGGTGTCGCGGACCTGCCGCATGTCCGCGAGGTAGTCGTTGACCGCCTGCGGCCAGTACCAGTCGCAGACCACCGAGTTGTAGGTCCCGTCGGTGACCTGCTGCCGCGCCGCGTGCAGGATCGCCCCGGCGGCGGCGAGGTCACCGCCGGCGGTCCGGCCCGCGCCGCCCTCGGCCTGGGTGAGCAGCTCGCGCACGGCCTGGGCCAGGTCGGCCCACATCCGGCGGTACCGGGTGGCGTTGCCGATGGTGCGGTCGAAGGCGCTGACCTCGGTGAGCAGGCCGAGCGGGCGCCGCTGGACTTCCGCGGCGATCCGCTCCACCGCGGCGCGCACCGCCTCGGGCTTGTCGCCCAGCTTGAAGGTGCCGTCGCGGGCCGCGGTCCACTCGGTCCACTGCCGCAGGTTGGCCTTGAACGCGCCCAGGGTGTCGTAGTCCTGCTGGTGCCAGGTCTTGCGCGGGTCCAGCGCCGAATCAAGCACGCTGCGGTCCAGCCGGTCCGGGAACATCGTGCCGTACATGGCACCCAGGAAGGTGCCGTAGGAGTAGCCGACGTAGCTGATCTTCTCCTCGCGCAGCGCCGAACGGATGAGGTCCAGGTCTCGCGCGGTGTTCATGGTCGTGACGTGCCGCCGGAACTCGCCGCCCGCTTCCCGGCAGCCCGTTTCGGTGTCCCGGGCCAGCTGGGTCCACAGCGGGAGTTCGGCCTCCGGTGGCCGGGTGGTCAGCTCGGGCGTCGGCGGGTAGCGGCAGGACAACCGGGTCGACTGGCCCACCCCGCGCGGATCCATCCCGATCAGGTCGTAGACCCGCGCGATCGGCTGGTCGGCCAGCTTCGCGGCCAGGAACAGGCCGTCGCCACCGGGGCCGCCGGGGTTGGTCAGCAGCACGCCACGACGCCGGCCCGGTTCGGCGGCCTTCTTCCGGCTGATCGCGACCTCGATCCGCCTGCCACCCGGATTCCGGTAGTCCAGGGGGACCTCGACCTTGGCGCAGCCGACGCCCGCGGCCGCCAGGTCCGGATCGGCACAGGCGGACCAGGTGAGTTCCTGGCCGCGATATCCGGACAGCTCGTCGGCGGGCGCGGCGGACGCCGGTGCGGCGGTGGCCAGGGTCAGCAGGACCGCGCCCAGTGCTGCTGCTGTCTTGCGTGCACCTGCTGTCTTGCGTGCGCCCATGGCGGTGGGTTCCTCATCGGTGTCGGGGCGATATCGGTACGGGAGAACTCGGCGAACCGGTCGGCATCGGGACGCCGGTCCACAGTGGGCCATGGCCTACCTGACAGCAAGCCTAGGAGCGCGCGACGGACGAACAATCACACTGGCGGGTATTGATGGGTCATACTTTCTGGTATTGAACCGAGGTGCCGACTAGGAGGAAAGTAGTATGCCGGGCAGACCTGTCCGGCATATCTGTTCAGTTCGCGGAGTGAAACGTCTGCGCAGTACAGCGCCTGTGCGCGACCGTGGTACGGTCGAGGCGCTGGTGACCTGACGTGACATCCGAGCGGGCCGGACGGAACCTTGGGACGATATTTCCGGAACCATGCCCGCCACATTTTCCCTGACCGGCGGCAATTGTCGGACAATAGACAAGAAGGAGCGTTTACTGGAATTGTGCACACTCGCTCACCGCGATTCCTGATTCGGCGGGTCTCGTGATCACCGTGGGCATCGTCGACGAAACCCTGGCCCGATACGGCATTCGCGGCATCCTGGAAAGCGCGCCGGATCTGCGGGTGGTGGGCGAGGCCGGGGACGGCGCGGCCGCGGTGCGGCTGGCCAGGCAGCAGCGGCCGCGGGTGCTGTTGATGGATCTGTGGATGCCCGGTCAGGACGGGTTGTCCGCGATCGAGGCGGTCCGGGAGCAGGCGCCGGAGACCGCGGTGGTGGTGCTGACCGCGTTCGAGCAGACCGCGGTCGAGCAGACCGGCCACGCTCGCCGGGCGGTGGGCACCGGCACGGGCACGGGCACCTGCGCGGGCATGGGCACCTGCACCGGCACCGGCACCTGCGTGGGCACGGGCACGGGCACGGACGGACTTGTGCACCAGGGCACCTGCGCGGGCGTGGGCGAGTTCGCACGCCAGGCCAGGTGCGCGGGCACTGGCACGGGCACCGGTGGCGGCGCGGGAACCGGTGCCAGCACCGGCGGATCCTGGCACCAGACCGCGTGCGCCGGCGGAGGCAGGGCCGTTCGTCACACTGCTTGCGCTTGCGCTGGCGGGTCCAGTCAACAGGCCACGTGTGCGGTCGCGGGCGGGGCCAGTCAACGGGCCACGTGTGCGGTCGCGGGTGGGTTCGCGCAGCAGACCGCTGGCGTTGGCATGGCTGCGTTTGTGCACCGGGCCATGCGGGCGGGTGTGGCCGGGTTCGTGGTCAAGGACGCCGGGCCGGCGGAGTTGCTCAACGCGGTGCGGGTGGTGGCCGGGGGTGAGGCGATCCTGTCGCCTCGGCTGACCAGGCTGGTGCTGGCGCATTTCACCAGCGTCGATCCGCGTCGGTTCGCCCAGGCCCATCGGCTGCTGGGGCAGTTGAGTGCTCGGGAACGAGAAGTGCTCGCGCTGGTGGCGCGGGGGGCGTCCAATGTGGCGATCGGGGCGGCGTTGCGGGTCAGTGAGAGCACGATCAAGAGTCATCTCAGCCGGGTGATGGCCAAGATCGGGTGTGCGAACCGGGTGCAGGCGGCGATGATCGCTCGGGATGGGGGGCTGGTGTCCTGATCGCCGGGGGTGGACTTTCCGGCGATCGGATACCGACCTTCGCTGGATGTTGCGTGCGCACGAACAGTGGTGCGCTGGGGCACGTACCGGAATTTCTGTGGAAGGAATCCGATCGTGCGAGAAACCCTGCGAAACTTTGCCCGTCGCGCCGCAGTTGTGGCCACTGTTGCGGTGTGTGCGATTCCCCTTGGCGGTCTGGCCAACGCCGCCTCCAGTGACGTCGATCCCCTGATCGTCGGCGGCACGACCACCACCACCGAGGCCAACCCCTGGACGGTCGCGGTGTTCCACAGCAACCGCGAGCACTGCGGTGGCACCCTGATCGCGCCGAACAAGGTGGTCACCGCCGCGCACTGCACCGACGGTGATCCGGCCTCCCGGTTCTCCGTGGTGGCCGGACGCACCGACATGCGCACCACCAAGGGCGTGGTCGCCAAGGTGACCAAGTACTGGCAGCACCCCAGCTACCGGTCGGTGGAACAGGGTGATGACGTCGCGGTGCTCACCCTGGACCGCAACCTGGAGCAGAAGACCCTGCCCCTGGTGACCGCGGCGGACACCGGGCTGTACCGGGCCGGCACCGTCACCACCACCCTGGGCTGGGGCGACATCCGCTCCGGCGGGCCGTCCTCGCCGGTGCTGCGCAAGGTGGACGTGCCGCTGACCAGCGATGCCACCTGCAAGTCGGCCTACGGCGAGTACAACGCCACCTCGATGGTCTGCGCCGGTCTGCCCGCGGGCGGCAAGGACTCCTGCCAGGGTGATTCCGGCGGTCCGCTGGTCACCGCGGGCAAGCTGGTCGGCGTGGTGTCCTGGGGCGAGGGCTGCGCCCAGGCCGGGAAGCCGGGGGTGTACGCCCGGGTGATCAGCTACCTGGACCTGATCAAGCAGCAGCTCAGGTGAGCGGTCCGGTGCGCGGCCGCGGTGGTCGCGCACCGGCGCCCTGGCGGGCCCTCGGGTGATTCGCCCGGAGGTTGAGCGCGGCCAGCGACACGGTCTGCTCGATCCGGCGCTGCCTGGTCCCGGGTCGTGTGGCGCCCGCGATCCAGTCCAGGATGAGTCGTTTCGAGGAGGGCGGGAACTGCTCGAAGTTGTTGCGGGCCATGGGATCGCGGTCGAGTTGTGCGTGCAGGTCCGCGGGTGGGGTGCTGGGAGGTTCCCAGGTGCCGGTGGTCTTGGCCAGGTCGATCATGGCCTGGCCGGACTTGGTCATCAGGCCGCGTTCGATCATGCTCGCGGCGCGGTCTCGGTTGAGCAGGCTCCAGGTGCTGCGCGGGGTGCGCGGGGTGAATCGCAGGCGGGAGCTGGTCGGGTCGTGTTTGCGGTGGTGGCTGTCGATCCAGCCGAAGCAGAGCGCCTGTTCGATGGCCTCGTGGTAGCGCGGGCTGGGGGTGGCGCTGTCCTGGTGCTGGATGATCAGCCAGATCTCGGACTCGGATGTGCTGTGGGCGGCCAGCCAGTTGCGCCAGTCCTCGGTGGTCGCCGGGGCGAAGGTGCTCATCTCACTCCCCCGCCTGGCCGGCGAGCACGTTGAGGTAGTGCTGGTTGAACATGACGCCCAGGATGTTGCCGAAGGGGTCGATCACCGAGGCGGTGACGAAGCCGGGGCCGTGCTCGGTCGGGCCCTGCTGCGGGGTGCCGCCCAGATCGAGCAGGCGCTGGTAGGCGGCCTCGACGTCGTCGACCGCCCAGTAGGTCAGGGCGCCGCCGGTGGCACCGGCGCCGGGCGGGGCGAAGCGGCGGTCCAGGATGCCGAGTTCGTGCTGGTAGTCGCCGATGCGGAACTCGACGTAGGCGGGCCTGCCGTCCAGTTCGCGCTCGAAGTAGGGCTGGACGCCGAGCAGTTCGGTGTACCAGGCCACGGCGGCCGTGACGTCGGCGGCGAAGAAGTTGTGGGTGGTGAGTCCTCGCAACATCGGTGGTTCCTCTCGTTGGGGCTGACAGGAACCATGGTGCGACCTAAAGTGCTCATCAACTGAGCACTTTCCCGGCGAAGCTGGACAACATGCGCGCTGACCGACTTGTGGCCACCCTGCTGCTGATGCAGGCCAGGGGCCGGGTGACCGCCGCCGAGCTGGCCGCGGAGCTGGAGGTGTCGGTGGCCACCGCCCGCCGGGACCTGGAATCACTGTCCGCGGCGGGCATCCCGGTGTACCCGCAACCCGGCCGCGGTGGTGGCTGGTCCCTGGTCGGCGGGGCCCGCACCGATCTCAGCGGGCTCTCCGCCACCGAGGCCCAGGCGTTGTTCCTGCTGGTCGGACCGGCCGCCGCGGTCTCCGCCGAGGCCAAGGCGGCGTTGCGGAAACTGGTGCGGGCGCTGCCGAGTACCTTCCGCGCGGACGCCGAGGCGGCGGCCAGTGCCACAATGATCGACCCGGCCCGCTGGGGTGAGCGCGACCGGCACCGGCCCGCGATGGTGGATCTGTTGCAGTCCGCGGTGGTGCGCCGCCGCAAGGTGCGGCTGAGTTACACCAGCGGCGCGCGGGAACGCTCCGAACGCCTGGTCGAGCCGTGGGGCCTGGTCGACAAGGACGACATCTGGTACCTGCTCGCGGGCACGGCCAAGGGGCAGCGGACCTTCCGGGTGGAGCGGATCATCGAGGCCACGGTCACCGAGGAACCGGCTGAGCGGCCGGACGATTTCACGCTGGCCGCGGCCTGGGACAAGGTGGTCGGCGAGGTTGAGCAGCAGCGGTCCCGGACCTGGGCGACGGTGGTCGTCGAGTCGCGGTTCGTTCCGGTGCTGCGCAACCAGTTCGGGCGGCATTGCGAGGTCGACGAGGAGCGCGACGGACGGGCGCGGGTCCGGCTGGCCGCGCCGACGCCGCTGGATCTGGCCCGCAACCTGGCCGGCTGGGGCACGATGATCGAGGTGCTGGAACCTGGTGCGGTGCAGGCGGAACTGGCCCGGATCGGCACCGAGCTGGCCGGTCGCTACGCCACCTGAGACCTACTTGGTGGGCGCGGGAGCGGTGCTGCCGAAGGGGATCGGGGCTCTGGGGACCTTCCGGAAGATCTCCGAGCAGCCGTGGGCGCCGCCGCGGTCGGCGAGGTCGGTGGTGGCCAGGCAGACGTAGCGGCCGGAGGTGGTCAGGTCCAGGTTGCAGGTCGCGCTGGCGCCGGGAATCCCTTGCACGGTGGTCGGTTTCTCGTCGCAGCCGAACCAGATCGGCTGGCCCTGGTGGCCGCGGCCCATCCAGGCCCCGGAGATGGTGGCGCGCAACGGGGCGATGGTCCCGGCGGGCACGGTGAACTCGCAGCGCCGGGACTTCAGACCGGTGGGCATGGCACAGGCTGTGGTGTCCGGCGCGTTGACGCTGACCTCGGCGGAGAACACCGACATGGCCACCGCGACCTGGACCAGTGCCCGCTCGGGTGGCTTGGTCGAGCTGGTGGGCGGGGCGATCGGACTGGCCTCGGTGGCACGTGGCAGCACGAGTTCCCGGAGCGAGGTGGCCAGCTCGGCGGTGTTCGCGGCCAGCTTGGGTGTGGGTGCGCCGGCCGCCGCGGCGAGCTGGGTCAGTTCTTGTTGTTGTTCGGGTGGGATCCGCAGGCCGACGAAGCGGAACTCCAGGGTCAATCCGGCCTCGGCCACCTTGTCCTGGATGAGTTTCTTGACCTCGGCCTCGTTCTGGTTACAGGCGTCGATGCCCTGGCGGGTGACCACGACGATCCGGTTGGTGGTCCAGCCGCGGAACGGGTAGAACGCGCTGAAATCCTCGATGGCGCCCAGGATTCCGGCCACCATGGTGCTGCGGCCTGCGGCGGTGACCCGGCGGAGCGCGTCGGCGACCTGTTTGCCACTGCCGGTGGCCGGGGCGACGAGTTCGCTGGTGCTGGCCGGGCTGCCGCAGTCACCGCCGAAACGGCGCAGGGACAGCGAATCCGCCGCGGCGCTGTTGACCGCGGCCGCGCCGACCGCCTGGGCGAGGGGGCCGAACCCGTCCGGGGCGGCCGAGGAGTCGACGACCAGGGCGGTGCGGTGGTTGGGGATGAGGAAGTAGACGATCACCGCGGCGGCCACCAGGATCAGCGTGAGCAGCACCGCGATCAGGCGTGATCGGCGGCGGGGCTTGCCGGGCGCGGTCATCGTGGGGCCGCCGGGGCGGTGGCGCGCAGGGCGGCGATGGCCTTGTTCATGCTGGTCACCTTGGCGTTGTAGTCGGCGGCGAGGCCCCGGAAAGCCGTCAGGCCGGGGTCGAGGGACTGGGCGGAGCGAGCGGTCGCGAGCAGGTTGGTGGCGGCGGCCAGGATGCGGTCGAGCTGGGCGCGCAGCACGTCGGCCTGGCGCTGGAGGTCCTGTGCCTGCTGGGTTCTGGCCCGATCACGCAGACCGTCGAAGCGGGGGCCGGTCTGCCCGGCGGACTCCCTGGCCTCGGCCAGGGTGCTCTCCGCGAGGTCGAGGCGGCCGTCGGTGGTGGCGGCGGCCGCGGTGTTCACCCGTTCCACGGTGGGGTTGAGGATGTCCACGATCTCCTTGGCGTACCGCAGCACGGGTTCGGTGTTGGTCACGAACTCCAGTGCCGCGTCCAGCCCGGCCTGGTCGGCGGCGAACAGTGGTTCCGGCGCGCCCGCGCCACCGGCGATCCGCTTGAGCCGGTCGCGTTGCTCGCCGGGGAGCTGGTAGCCGACCAGCCGCAGCTCGATGGTCAGGCCCGCGGCGGCCAGCCGGTCCTTGATCTCCTTGCCGACGAAGGCGGTGTCCTCGTCGCAGGCGTCGGTGCCGTGCCGGGTGACCAGGATGATCCGGTTGACCTGGGTGGCACGCAGGGTGAACGGGCCGGAGAAGTCCGCCACCGCCTCCACCACCCCGCGCAACAGAGTCGGCCTGCCGCCGCGGCGCTGCCCGGCGGCCTGGGTGATCTCCTGGCGGTTGCCGGTGCCGAAGTCGACCAGCTGGGTGGTGTTGTCCGGCGCCCCGCACTCGCCGCCGAAACCGCGCAGTGCCAACGAGTCCTGGTCACCGGCGTTCTGCACCGCCTGACGCAGGGAGCGGGCGATGCTCTCGGGTTCCTCGGCGGTGGTGTCGATCAGGAACTGGGTTCGGTAGGTCGGCGCTAGCCAGGGCAGCACCCAGCTCACCACCGCCCAGGTGCCGCCGCCGAGCAGTGCCACCACGATCAGCAGCACCAGCGCCCGGCTCAGCGCGGGCGGCAGGCCGAGGTTGACGAAGAGGTTCCACATCCGGTTGTTGTCGCCGTGCTGAATTCCCTGACTGCCTCGCGCGTCGACCTCCACCCCGGAGACGGTCGCAGCGTCGCGTCACAACCCGAGGGGACGGTGCGTAACAGGTCGGTCACCAGACGTGTCCAATCGGACCGCCCGGCCGGGTGGTTCCGGCCGGGCGCGGGCACGGTCAGTCCCGGGGGATCTTGGCCGCGTTGGCCTTCAGCCAGTCGGTCAGCGACTGGAGCCGGGGGTTGAGTTCGCGGACCTGGTTGAGGTCGCGGGTGCCGACGAAGTAGTCGGCGGTGTCGGCGTAGAACTGGAAGGTGGCGGCGATCTCCTCGGCGATGGGATGACCGGAGGCGCGGACCTCCGCCGGGGTGAGCGGGCGGAAGCTGACCGGTTCGCCCAGCACCTCGGTGAACAGCGCGGCGATCTCCTTGCCGGTGGCGTGGGTGCCCGCGATGGCCACGGTGCGGCCGACGAACTCGCCGCCGCGGTTGAAAATGCCGTAGGCGGTGCGGCCGATGTCCTCCACACCGATCATCGCCATCGGGCTGTCCCCGATCGGCGTGGTCAGCACCAGGTTGCCCTCGGCGTCCCGCTGCGGGCCCTGGCCTGCCAGGAACGCCTCGTAGAAGAAGGTGGTCTGCAGGAAGGTGGTGGGCACGCCCAGCTCGGTGAACCGGGCGTCGGCCTCGGCCTTGGCGTCGAAGTGCGGGACCTTGTAGCGGCCCAGCAGGGTGGGCAATTCGATGCCGCGGTGGGCGAACTGCGGCCGGGAATCGTCCAAAGTGGACCAGATGACGTGCTTGAGGCCGGCCTCGGCCGCGATCTTGGCCGCGGTGTGCGCCTGGTCGATCTCCATCTGCGCCCGGTTGCGGACGGCTTCCTGCTCGGGGGTGAGCGCGGCCCAGAAGTTGGTCACCACGAACGCGCCGTAGGCGCCGGTGAAGGCGCGGCGGATGCTGTCCTCCTCGTCCAGGTCGGCCTGGACCACCTCGGCGCCGCGGGCGGCCAGTGCGCGGGCGGCGGGCGAGGCGGGGTCGCGGGTGATGGCGCGCAGCGAGAACGGGCCATTGGGGTCGTCCAGGATCGCGCGGGCCAGGCCGCCGCCCTGGGCTCCGGTGGCGCCGATGACTGCGATGATCTTCTTGTCGGACACGGGAAAAACTCCTTGGTTCAGTGGGTGGACAGCAGTGCGCGGACGCGGGGCGCTACCTCGCGGCCGTACAGGTCGATGGCGTGCAGCAGGGACTCGTGCCCGAGGCCGGCCATGCCGTACTTCAGGTCGAAGCGGGTGGCGCCGAGCTGCCGCAGGGTGGCGGCGATCTTGGTGGCCACGGTCTCCGGCGAGCCGACGTAGAGCGCGCCGCGCGGGCCGATCTCCTGCTCGTAGGACTCCCTGGTCGGCGGCCGGAAGCCGCGTTGCCGGGCGGCCCGGCCGAAGGCGTCCAGGTAGTGCGGGAAGAACTCCTCGCGGGCGATCTCGTCTGTGTCGGCGAGGTGACCTGGCGAGTGCACGCCGATGGGCAGGTCCGGCAGGCCGGTGTGCTGGAGGGTCTGCCGGTACAGCTCGGCGAACGGGCGGAACCTGGCGGCCGGACCGCTGATGATCGCGAGCATCAGGGACAGTCCGTGCTGGGCGGCGCGCACCACCGACAGCGGGGTGCCGCCGACGCCGATCCAGGTGGGCAGCGCGCCGGAGGTGGTGTGCGGGAAGACCTCGATGCCGTCCAGCGCGGGCCGGAACCGGCCGGTCCAGGTGACCGGTTTCTCCTCGCGCAGCAACGCGAACAGATCGGCCTTCTCGGCGAACAGCTCGTCGTAGTCGGCGAGGTCGAAGCCGAACAGCGGGAAGGACTCGGTGCTGGAGCCGCGGCCCAGGATCACCTCGGCGCGGCCGCCGGAGAGCGCGTCCAGGGTGGCGTAGCGCTGGAACACCCGCACCGGGTCGTCGGTGCTGAGCACGGTGACCGCCGAGCCCAGCCGGATCCGTTCGGTGCGGGCGGCGATCGCGGCCAGCACCAGGTCCGGCGCGGACAGCGGCATCTCGGCGGTGTGGTGCTCGCCGATGCCGAAGTAGTCCACCCCTGCGGTCTCGGCGTGCACACCCTGCTCGACCAGCAGGCGGATGCCGTCGGGCTGGCCGGCACTGTCCGGCACGTCGCCGAAGGTGTCCAGGCCGAGGGTGCGGGTGGTGGCGGTCATGGCAGCCACGCTGCACCCGTCGCGCGGCCCGTGCGCGCCCCTGCGGTGGGTACCAACGCGAGGGGATGGCAGCCCGGCCGGAACGGGGCGATCATGGGGGCATGGGTGAGAACCGGAGCACGGCTGACGAGCTGGCCGACTTCCTGCGGGCCCGGCGGGCCGCGCTCACGCCGGAGACCGTCGGGGTGCCCACCTACGGCCAGCCGCGCCGGGTGCCTGGCCTGCGCCGGGACGAGGTGGCTCAGCTGGCCGGGATCAGCGTGAACTACTACACCCGGCTTGAGCAGGGCGAAAGCCATCAGCTGTCGGATTCGGTGCTGTCCGCGCTGGCCGCCGCCCTGCAGCTCAACGTGGACGAGCACGCGCATCTGCTCAGGCTGGCCCGGCCCGCGCGGACGGTGCGCCGCGGCGCCGGTCCGGAATCGGTCCGGGCCTCGATGCTGACGTTGCTGGAGAGCAACACCGAACAGGCCGCGGTACTGGTCGGCCGCAGCACCACTCTGCTGGCCGCCAACCGCCTGGGCTTCGCCCTCTACGGCCTGCGCCCGGACCAGCGGCCGAACCTGACCAAGCTGATGTTCCTCTCCCCCGAGTGGCGTGATCTGCTGCCGGACTGGCCTGCGCAGGCCCGCAACGCCGCCTCCTACCTGCGCGCGGCCACCAGCGATCACCCGGATGATGCGATGCTGGCCGCGCTGATCGGCGAGCTGAGCATCAAGAGCACGGATTTCGCCCGGATCTGGGCCGAGCACCCGGTGGCCGAATGCCTGCCCAAGGTGCAGCAGTTCCGGCATCCGCTGGTCGGCGAGCTGGTGTTGCAGGAGGAGATCCTGCGACTGCCGGACGATTCGAGTCAGCGGCTGATCTTCCTGGGCGCTGCACCTGGCACGCCGTCGGCCGAACGGTTGCGGTTGCTGGACTCGCTGGTGTCCTAGCGGCCGAGTGCGGTGGCCAGTTCGGTGAGATATCCGGCCACCGGGCCGAAGGTGAGCAGGCCGCTGCCCGCGCCGGCGAGTTCGGCGGCGGCGGGCAGCAGTTCGGTGTGCGCGCGTTCGAGGGTGTCGCGGTCACCCAGGGCCAGTGCGGTGCGGGCGAGCAGGGCGAGGCGGGCCTCGGTGAGCAGGTCGGCGGGGGTGTCCGGGAGGGCGCGAACCGCGGCCAGGGCGGCGGGGCGGTCGCCCGCGGCGAGCAGGGCGAGTGGGCGGACCCAGTCCCGGTACGGGCCCCAGTCCGCATTTATGTCCACTATGGACAGTGGGTCGCGCTGGAGGTCCAGGGACAACAGGGCGAGGGGCAGCAGGCCGTGGGACAGGCCGGGCATGCCCGCGGTGGCGAGGCGGACGGCGGCAGTGCGGTAGGCGGCTTCGGCTTCGGTGAACCGGGCAGCGGCGGAGTGGCGCAGGGCTGCGTAGAACTCGGTGAAGACGGCGACCAGTGGTAGCTGGTGGCCCTCGGCGAGCTGGTCGACGGCGGTGGCGTGCCGGTCGGCGGTGACGAAGTCGGCCTGGGCGGAGTTGGCCTGGATCAGGATGAGGTGGGCGAGGACCTCGAAGGTGACCAGGCCGTGCTCGGTGGCCAGGGCGAGGAGTTCGCGGCCCAGCGCGGCGCGTTCCGGGGAGAGGCCCGCGCGGTCGAAGGTGTGCAGGAAGCGGCCGTTGAGGGCGAAGGCGAGCAGGGCCGGATCGGCCAGTTCCCTGGCCAGGGATTCGGCTTCGGCGGCGGCCGCGCGGGCGCGAGTGGAGCGGGTGCCGCGCAGTTCCATGGCGAGGGTGGTCAGCAGGCGGGCCCGGTCGGCGATCCGGTGCGGCGGCAGCGCGGCGAGGGTGCGTTCGGTGACCGCGACCACCTGGGCGGCGATCGCCGGGTCGTCGTGGGTGGTCCAGCTGCCGGGCACGTCGAAGGCGGCGATGACCCTGGCGGTGAGTTCCGGGTCGCCGAGGGCTTCGGCGTCGGCGAGGGTGGTGGCGCGCTGGTCGCGGGCGGTGTGCAGGTGGCCGGTGACGGCCTGGTTGCGGATCAGGCCCATCCGGAGTTCGAGGCGGGTGCGCGGGTCGCCGTCTTGAGCGTCGAGGGCGTGCCGGTAGTGGCGGGCGGCTTCGTGTGGGGCGAACCGGGATTCGGCCAGGCGGGCCGCGGCGCCGGCGTAATGCGCGCGGCGGTCGGCGGGGGCGCGGGAACCGGCCAGTAGGTGGTGGTGGGCCAGGGCGTCGATGTCGTTGGGACGCAGGCGTTCCAGGGTGTGCGCGAGGGTGGCGTGCCAGCGGGCGCGGCGGGATTCGGAGACCTCGTCGTAGAGGGTGTCGCGGACCAGGGCGTGCGCGAACCGGAGGCGGTCGGGGCCTGACTCGGTGAGGAAACCCAGCAGCAGGGCGGTATCCAGGGTGTCCAGGACCAGGTTCTCGTTGCCGGACAGGGTGATCAGCAGGTCGAGATCGGGGTCCCGGCCGATCACGGCGGCCTGGCGGAGGGCCGTGCGGGCCTGTTCGGGCAGGGCGGTGAGGCGGTGGCGGATCACCTCGCGGACCCCGGCGGGCACGGCGAGGTCGCCCTCGGACTCGTAGTGGCGGGCGAGTTCGCGGGCGAAGAACGGGTTGCCGCCACTGCGTTCGTGGATGGCGTGCAGCACGCGGGCCGGGAGCACGCGCTGGGTGGTGGCGCGGACGAGTTCGGCGGTGGCGGACTCGGGCAGGCCGGTGAGGTAGACGCGGGTGGGTTCGGCGGGGGCGATGCGGGCGAGCAGCTCGGCCAGGCCGGGGGTGATCTGGGTGGAGCGGTGGGTGGCGAGGATGCGGATCGGGCGGGGCGGAGGTTCGGTGACCAGGGTGGCGAGCAGGGCGAGGGTTTCCTCGGTGGCGCGGTGCAGGTCGTCGAGGACGAGCAGGAGCGGGGATCGCCGGGCGAGCGTGTCCACATAGGACAGTACGGTGCGGTGGAAGTGGAAGCGGTCCTCGGGGGGTTCGGCGGGGAAGGGGTGGTGGGTGGCGAGGGTGCGCAGGATCTGGGTCCAGGGCCAGGTGGCGGGGGTGTCGGGGTGTTCGGGATTGCGGCCCCAGGCGGTGATCCAGCCCTGGGCGGCGAGGGTGCTGGTGAGGGTTTCGGCGAGGGCGGTTTTGCCGGAGCCGGGTTCGCCGGAGATGAGGGCCAGGTGGAGGCGGGGTGGAGTGGGGGTCAGCTGGGCGAGTTCGGTGGTGCGGCCGAGGAGCAGGGGTTCGGGGCGGGGGGTTGGTGGGGGCGGTGCGGTGGTGCGGCTGGGGTTCCGGGGTTCGTGGCGGGGGTTCGAGGGTGGGGAAGGTTGGCCCGGGTCGCGGGGGTGCGGGGGTGCGGTTGGGGCGTCCAGGTGTGGGGCCTGGGTGAGGATGTCTGCTTCCAGCTGGCGGAGGGCGGGGCCCGGGTCCACGCCCAACTCGGTGACCAGGGCGTTTCTCGCGGTGCGCAGGGCGTCCAGGGCGTCGTGCTGGCGGCCGGTGCGGTAGAGGGCCAGGGCGAGCAGGTGCCAGGCGTGTTCGCGCCAGGGGTGGGTGGTGATGTGGGCGCGCAGGTCGGCGGCGACCGCGGCGCCCTGGCCCTGGGCCAGGGCGGCTTCGGCCCGGCGTTCCACGGCCAGCAGGCGGAGTTCGTCCAGGCGGGCGATTTCCGGGCGGGCCCAGTGTTCCTCGGCGAACTCGGCGTAGGCGGCGCCGCGCCACAGGGCGAGCGCTGTGTCCAATGTGGACAGATCAGGGGTGGCGAGCGCGGCCTCGAACCGGTCGGCGTCGACCGCGTCCGGGGTGGTGCGCAAGGCGTAGCCGGGGGCCTCGGTCACCAGCAGGGTGGCGGGGGTTCTGGGGGCACGGCCGGGTTCCAGGGACTGGCGGAGGGTGTTGATGGAGGTCTGGATCGCGCCAAGGGCGCCGCCGGGCGGGTCTGCCCACAGGTCGTTGATGAGGGTGCGGACCGAGACCACCCGGCGGCGGGCGATCAGCAGCCGGGCCAGGATCGCGCGCTGGCGGGGGCCTTTGAGGGTGACCGGGCCGTGCTCGTCCGCGGCCACCAGTGGGCCGAGCACGCCGAAGGTCATCACGTGCCGAGCCTAAGCGTTTGCTGATCGGTTGCTGATCGGGCGCGGGCACGCTGCGCTCATGACACCCAGGATCACCGGATTCGACTACCACCGGGTCACCGTCGCCCCGGAGGTGGCACTGAACGTGGCGGTGGGCGGGACCGGCCGCCCGATCGTGCTGCTGCACGGCTTCCCGCAAACGCACCTGATGTGGCGGCACGTGGCCGCCGACCTGGCCGCCGATCACACCGTCATCGCGCCTGACCTGCGTGGCTACGGGGACAGCGACAAACCGGCCGACGGCTACGCCAAGCGCACCATGGCCGCGGACATCGTCGAACTGGCCGGCGCGCTGGGGCACGAGCGGTTCGCGCTGGCCGGGCACGACCGGGGCGCGCTGGTGGCCATCCGGGCGGGCCTGGACCACCCGGACGTGGTCACCCACCTGGCCTCGCTGGATGTGCTGCCGACCACGGACATGTGGGCGGTCCTGTGCGGGCGGTCGGCGGCCATCGGCTTCCACCTCTACCTGATGGCCCAGCCGCCGGGGCTGCCGGAGGCGATGATCAGCGCGAGCGCGGATGAGTTCTTCGGCTACTTCCTGGATCTCTGGACCAAGGATCCGGCCGCGATCCCGGCCCCGATCCGCACGGCCTACCTGGATGCCTGCCGCACCGCGGTGCCCTCGATCGTCGCGGACTACCGGGCCAGCGCCGGGGTGGACGTCGAGCATGATCAGGCCGACCGGGCGGCCGGGAACCGGTTGCGGATGCCGGTGACGGTGTTGCAGCAGGACTGGGGCTCGGCACTGGGATTCGACGCGGCCGCGTTGTGGCGGGCCTGGGCGCCGGAGGTCGAGCACCAGACGGTGTCCTGCGGGCACTTCATGGCCGAGGAGGCGCCCGCGGTGGTGGTCGGCGCGGTGCGGGAGCTGCTGCGGCGGACTGGCTGATCACGTGTCTGGAGCAGTGGCGCCGCACCCCGTTGATCGCGCTGATCTCAATCAGCCGACCCGGTGATACCGGCGGTTCGGAGCTTCTGGCTCCGGGCCGCCCGGCCCGGTTGTGGCCGCGCGTTCATCCGCAGTGCTGAGCCGGAATTGGTCCCGCAGAGGCTCTTCCGCGCCGGGCGCCGTCGCTAGCCTGGCCCGCGGCATCTACCGCATCTCGTTGAAGGGGAACCACCTGTGGCTGTATCCGTGGACCTGGCCAAGCAGCTGGACAAGGCGTACGAGAACCTGACCGTGGCCGAGGTTCTGGACGCGCCGGTCGCCGCGCTGGCCGGCGTCAGCGAGGGCGACGCGGAGAAGCTGTCCGCCGCCTTCGGCATCAAGACGGTCCGCGACCTGGGCACCAACAAGTACTTCAAGCTGGCCGCCGCGCTGGCCACGATCGGCGACAACGGCAAGTGATTCCAGCGCGGCCGGGGGTGCGGGCGCACTCCCGGCCGCCGCACTGCGGGTAACCTCCGGCCCGTGCGGGTCTTCGAGGAACATCGGTCCCGCCTGTTCGGCCTGGCCTACCGGTTGCTCGGTTCGGCCGCGGAGGCCGAGGACGCGGTCCAGGACGCCGCGGTCCGCTGGCACCTGGCGGATCGGGCGGCCATCAGCGTGCCCGCCGCCTGGCTCACCACAGTGATCACCAACCTGTGCCTGACCCGGCTGACCGCCGCCCGCGCCCGCCGCGAACACTACGTCGGCAGCTGGTTGCCGGAACCGGTGCTCACCGCGGACGGCGCGCTCGGTCCCCTGGAAACCGCGGCACAGCGGGACCTGGTGTCCCTGGGGATGCTGGTGCTGATGGAACGGCTCACCCCGGTGCAGCGCGCGGTGTTCGTGCTGGCCGAGGCCTTCGACTACCCGCACCGGGAGATCGCCGAGATCCTCGACATCGAGGAGTCGCATTCCCGGCAACTCCTGCACCGGGCCCGCGAGCACGTGGCCGCCCAACGGCGGCGGTTCACCCCGGACCGCTCCGCCCAGCACCGCATCGTGAGCCGGTTCCTGGCCGCCACCCTCACCGGCGACCTGGCCGGGCTGGAGCAGCTGCTCGCCGAGGACGTGGTCTCCTGGGCTGACGGCGGTGGCACCACCACCGCGGCCCGGCGCGCCATCACCGGCAAACCCAAGGTCCTGCGCTACCTGCTCGGCCTGTCCCGGCACCCGCGGTCCGCCCTGGTCAGTGCCAGCGTCGCCGAGGTCAACGGCCACCCGGCCGCGCTGCTCCGGGTCGGCGACACCCTGACCGCGATCCTGGCCCCCGACCTGGACAACGACCGGATCACCGGGCTGCATCTGATCGTCAACTCGGCCAAACTCACCTTCGCCGCCAGTCAGCTCAGGTGATCGCGCCCACACCCCGTCACGATTCCGGCGGCTGTCCGGTCAATCCGCCATGACCCACCGCATCGTGATCCTGGGGGCCGGGTACGCGGGCCTGGCCGCGGCCAACCGGCTGTCCCGCCTGCTGCCTGCCGCGCACCTGACCCTGGTCAACCGCGCCCCGCACTTCGTCGAACGGGTCCGTCTGCACCAGCTCGCCGCCGGCCAATCCCTGCGCAGGCACCCACTTCCCGGCTACGCCAGCACCGGCACGGTGACCGGCATCGACCTCGCCGCGCGCACGGTGCACCTGGATACGGGCAACCAACTCCGCTACGACACCCTGGTGTACGCCCTGGGCAGCTCGGCCGACCTGGACACGGTGCCCGGCGTCCGCGAACACGCCTTCGCGCTGGCCGATCAGGAAGCGGCCCACCGCCTCCGCGCCCACCTGCCCACGCTTCCTGACGGCGCGCGGCTGACCGTGGTCGGCGGTGGCCTCACCGGCATCGAGGCCGCCACCGAACTCGCCGAAGCCCGCCCGGACCTGCACGTCAGCCTGCTCAGCCGCACCCAGCCCGGCGCCTGGCTCTCCCCCGCCGCCCGCCGCCACCTGGACCGTGCCCTCACCCGCCTGGGCATCACCACCCACCACGGCAGCCAGGTCAGCAAGCTCGGCCCGGACACCGTGCACCTGGCCGACGGCACCGGCCTGCGCACCGACCTCACGGTCTGGGCGGCCGGTTTCCGGGTGCCCGCCCTGGCCGCCGAGGCGGGTCTGGCCGTGGACGCCCATGGCCGCCTGCTCGTCGACGACCATCTGCGTTCGATCTCGCATCCGGAGGTCTACGGCATTGGCGACGCGGCGGCGGGCGCGCGGATGTCCTGCCAGACCGGGCTGCCCATGGGCCGTTACGCGGCAACGGATATCGCGCGCGGCAGGCTCGGCCGCCGGACCCGGCCGATCCGGATCCGCTACGTGTGGCAGAACATCAGCCTGGGCCGCCGGGACGGGATCACCCAGTTCACCCGCCCCGACGACACCCCGGTCAACGCGGTGCTGACCGGCCGGATCTCCGCGCTGTTCAAGGAGTTCATCACCCGCGGCGCGGCCTGGACCACCCGGCGCTGAGCCTGCGGCCGGGAAAACCAAGATTCATTCAAGAAACGTCCTAGATCACCCGCCTACCGTCCCCGCAGACCTACTGGGGGGTTCCATGAAGCTCGCGCCCGGGTCGGCGACCGCCGGCCTCGCGATCGTGCCGATCAGCTCGTTGCGTCCCGCCATGGCGTTGCGGGCGGCCGGGGTGGACGCACAGCACGTCCGGCTGCTCGCCGAAGCCGCGGCCGACCTGCCGCCGATCCTGGTGCACCGGCCCACCATGCGGGTGATCGACGGGATGCACCGGGTGAACGCGGCGCTGCTGGCCGGCCGGGAGCAGATCGAGGCCCGGTTCTTCGACGGGCCGGAGAGCGCGGCGTTCGTGCTGGCGGTCTCGGCCAACATCGCCCACGGCCTGCCACTGACCAGGGCCGACCGGGAGGCCGCCGCGATCAGGGTGATCCGGGCCGAGCCGCGGTGGTCGGACCGGGCCATCGCGGCCAGCGTCGGGTTGTCCGCGGACACCGTGGGCGCGCTGCGGCGGCGGGCAACCGTCGATCTCGGACAGTTGGCCACCAGGATCGGCCGGGACGGGCGGGCCCGGCCCGTCGACGGGGCCGAGGGGCGGCGGCGGGCAAGGGAGTTCGTGCTGGCCCGGCCGGATGCCTCGCTGCGGGAGATCGCCAGGGCGGCCGGGATCTCCCCGGCCACCGCCCGGGATGTCCGGGACCGGCTCCAGCGGGGCGAGGATCCGGTGCTGCCCAGGCGGAGCAGCGGCGCGAACCCGGTGCGGGCCGAGGAAGTGCTGGCGCGGTTGCGGCTGGACCCGGCCGTGCGGTTCACCGAACACGGGCGGGCCGCGCTGCGCTGGCTGGAGGCACGCGTGCTCGGACCCGGCGACCAGACCGGCCTGCTCACGGCGTTACCCCCGCATTCGGCGCGCCTGGTCGCCGGTCTGGCCAGGGACTGCGCGCAGCACTGGCGGCGGCTGGCCGAGGACCTGGACCGGCTGGCCGCGGAGCACTGACCCGCGAGGCCCGGTGACCCTGATCGGCCACCGGACCTCGCTCCGGGTCACTGGAGCGGGGCCGGGCCCCAGTTGTCCCGGCGCAGCACGTGGTCCACCGGACTCAACCACCAGTGCTGCAACAACCCTTCGGTGCCCCGGGCGAACACCGTCAGCTGGTCCCGGTCGGACAACGCGGCCGGGTTGCCCGCCACGCCGTCACCCCAGCTGTCCTGCCGGGCGATCCCGTCCGCCGGGCTCAGCCACCAGTGCCGCAGCGAGCCGTCCGCGCCGCGGGCGAACACGGTCAGCTCATCCCGGTGCAGCAACGCCACCGGACTACCGGCCAACGCGCCACCCCAGCTGTCCTGCCGGGCGATCCCGTCCGCCGGGTTCAGCCACCAGTGCCGCAGCGAACCATCGGTTCCCCTGGCGAACACGGTCAGGGAGTCCCGGTACACCAGGGCCGTGGGGTTGCCCGCGATGCCGCCGCCCCAGGTGTCCCGGCGCAACCCGGTCCCGGCGGTCCACCACCAGTGCTGCAGCGAGCCGTCCGCACCGCGGGCGAACACGGTCAGCTCCTCGCGATTGCTGACCACCGTGGGCTCGCCGCCCAGTCCGTCGCCCCAGTTGTCGTGCCGCACCACGCCTTCGGCCGGGGACCACCACCAGTGCAGCAGCTTCCCGTCCACTCCCCTGGCGAACACGGTCAGCACGCCCTGGTGGACCACCGCGATCGGATCGCCGGCCAGCCCGGCGCCCCAGCTGTCCTGACCGGCGACGCTGCCGTCGGCCCTGGTCCACCAGTGCTGCAACGAACCGTCCAGGCCGCGGGCGAAGATCACCTGCTCGGTATGCGAGCCGTTGTGGAAGGCCACCACCGCGGGCTTGCCGCCGACGCCGGTGCCCACGGTGTCCTGCCGGTGCGACTGGCCAGCGCTGATCGCCCAGCGCTGCAACGTGTTGTCCGCGCCGCGGCCGTAGAAGGTCAGCCGGTCGTTGAACACCTGGGCCGAGGGCGCCGGGCCGGGTTCGGGCTCGTCCTCGACCACCTCGTACTGGCCCACCCGCAGGAAGTCCTCCACCTGGGCCGCGGTGCCGGCCAGGGCCGCGCGGGCGGCGGCGACCAGTTTCGGCCTGCCACCGTGCCGTTCGGCCTTGACCAGGATCTCCTGCACCCGGTCCCGGTCGGCTTTCTCCTTGGCCGCCAGTTCCTTGGCCAGATCTCGTTTGCTGGCCTCGTGCACGCCGGTGTGGATGAAGGTCCGCCAGTCGGCGGGGGCCGGGCTGAGCAGGGCCAGGTAGGCCGCACCTGCCACCTCGGTGCTGGGGGCGGCCCGCTTCCAGATCAGCCGGACGAAGTTGTCATCGGTCAGGACCAGCACGTCCTCCCCGGCCACGATGCCCAGCACCGAGGCCGCGCGGGCCTTGGCATCCCGCTCGCGCAGTCGCTGTTTCTCCGCCTCGGTCTGCTGGTGGTCCTCCTCGATCTCCCGCCGCCGCTGCTGTTCGTAGGCCTCGCGCAGCCCGTTGTCGATGAAGGCCTGCTGCTGCGCCGCGGTGCCGCCGAAGGCCGCCAGCGCGGCGTCCTTCACCTCGGGTCCGGTGGCCCGCTTGACGATCTCGTAGATGAAGTCGCGGTTGCTCAGCACCAGCAGTTCCGGCGAGGCCACGATGCCCAGCACCGCGGCGGCCCGGCGCTTGGCCTCCCGCAGGATCCGGGCCGCCTGCGCGTTCTGCACCTCCTTGGCGATGTCCCGGCCGATCGCCTCGTGCAGGCCGGTGGTGATGAAGTGCGTGCAGGCCGCGAAGGCGGTGCTGGTGGCCGCGTTGAGCGCGAGTTCGGCCGAGGCGGTGGCCTCCTCCCGGTTCGGGTCGGCGTGCAGCTTCTGCCACAGCCTGAACACCAGGTCCCGGTCACCCAGCAGCAGCAACGGGTCGAGTTCGTCGGCGGTGTAGCCCACCGCGGCGGCCGCCTTGGCCTTGGCCTGCGGGGAGGCTGACGGCGTGCCCTGGTCGGCCGTGGCCGCGGCGACGGCGGGTCCGGGCGCCGCGGCTGCCGGACCGGCCTGACCGGTCACCAGCGCGAGCACGGCCACCGCCGCGAGCACACTCCGGGTCACCGGCTTTGCGTTCTGGATTCTTCGCATACAGCGAGACACCCCCTTGGTCGGCGGTGAACCTGTCACCGGACCCGGTTGCCGGTCAACGCGGTGTGCAACCGGGCAACCATCCCGTTGTCCCCCTTGCCTTTGCCGTGTTGCAGTGCCGTCCGCGAATGCGCAGTGACAGCAAGGGGGAAGTCGAATGGGCGGAAATTTCCAACTACGCCGGGCCTGTGCGGTGCTGGTGGTGACCGGGGTCGGTTTCGCCGCGCTGCCGGTGCTCGCGCACAGCGCACCCGCGCCACCAGGCCGGTCCGCGCCGAGCAGCGCCTCGGTGCCGCCCCGGACGCCGCAGCGAGTGGCGGCGGACCGGAACGCGGTGCAGCGCTTCGCCAGAGGCGATGCCCGGACCGCGGTGCGGGTGGCCGCGTGGGCGGCCTGGATCAGCGATGACGGCGACGCCGCGATCGTGGAGTTCCTCTACCTGGGCGGCCTGGACTGGGCGATCGAACGGGCGGGCCAGGACGGGCAACGGCACCTGGACTTCATCAACCGGGCGCTGGAGACCTATCCGGCCGCGCACTTCCCGGAACTGCACGCCGCGGCGAAATCCGCGTTGGACAACAACTCCGCGGCGGAACGGGCCTGGTTCGTCCGCACCGGTTTCGCCGAGGCCAGGGCAAGGGACCAGCGGGCCCGCGAGCAACAGGGCCCGCCGGACCGGATCACCGCGGCCGACCGGGACTTCGTCCGCCTGCTGGCACAACGGGATCCGGGTCCGCAGGTGCGGGCCGCGGCGGCGTACGCGGTGCGGGAGGGGTCCACCGACGCCGATCTCACCGAGTTCCTCGGCTACGACTGGGCCGCGGCCGCCGCCCTGGACCAGGCCACCCACCGCGGCACGGTCAACGACCGGGACGCGGCCTGGCGACGCACGCTCAACCAGTTGCTGCTGGAGGCCCAGGCCGCCGAACAGGCCGAGCTTGGCCTCTCCGGCGCGCTGCTGGAACAGGCGAAGGCGGCCACCAGACGGGCCTGGCGCAGCACCGGCGAGCACGCGAACACCGCCGGGTCGAACTGGCTGACCGAGCACCAGCGGGCCGCCGACCAGGCCCGGAACTGGCAGGCCGTGGCCGCACACGCCGCGGGCCTGCTGAACCGCCCGTCCTGGGCCGCCCTCGGCGACCAGGCGGAGCGCAACCACGCCGCCTGGCTGGCGGAGCAGGGCTGGGCCGAGGAGCAGGCCCGGTTCTGGCGGGCCACCGCCGATGAGGCCAAGGCCAAGGAGAACGCGAAGGGGTCAGGGTCATGAGCGGACAAACCCATCGGCTGACCGGCCTGGCGTGGCTGTGGCGGGTGGTCACGATCCTGGTGATCACCGCGCTGGTGTCCACCATGGCCGGCCCACCACCACCGGCGTGGTCGGCCCCCGCCCCGGTGGCCAAGGCGGAAGCGGCGGAGCCGGATCCGTGGGATCTGCTGCAACAGCAACGCGAACGCGACCTGGTCGGCAACGTCGCCGGGCTGGCCGAGGACGAGGAGGTCCGGGCCGCGGCCAGAGCCGCACTCGCGGCGGGCGGTCACCAGCCGATCCTGGACTTCCTGGACGCCGGGCAGCGGGCCGCGCAGACCCAGGCCGAGGAACGCCGGAAGCAGACCGACCAGCGCAATCGGGAGACCATCCAGGCCCTGGCCGGCACCGGCGGGCCGATCTTCAACGCCGAGGCCGACCGGGTGCTGGCGGCGGGCCCGTTCGACCGGGCCAACTTCCTCGCCTTCGGCCGGGACATCGCCGCCGACCGGGACCGCCAGTCCGGGGTGGCCGAGCAGGAACACCGGAAACTGTTGCGCGCCAGGGTGCAGACCCTGGCCGGACAGGCCGGGCCGGAGGTGGCCAAGGCGGCCCGCGCGGCCCTGGACGCGGGTGACGCCGCCATCGCGGAGTTCCTCGCCACCGGCTACCTGGCCGCGGCCGACCGGGACGCACAGGCGCGGGAAGCCCAGCTGCGCGCGCAGGAGGAACAGCGCAAGGCGGCCGAGGAACTCACCGAACTGGCCCGGCGCGCCCGCCGCGCGGCCGAGGCCCGCACCCAGCTGGTCACCGCGCACGGCGAAGGCGTGCGGGCACTTCAGCTCGCCGCCAACGCGATGACCTCCACCGCCAACGCCTCCCGCGACGCCGCACAGCTGCTCGCGGCCAATACCGCGGCCGGGCGGCACGGCGGGTTCGAGGACACCGTGCGCGAGGCCGGACGGCAGTCCGGTTACGCGGGCGCCGCCGCCGAGCAGGCTCAGCGGGCCACCGCCAAGGCGATCACCCAGGCCGGCATCCTGGTCGACACCGGTCTGCCGCACGGCACCCAGTGGGTCAAGGTCGTCGAGGGCATGGGCGCCGCGGCCACCGCCGCCGCCAAGGCCGCCGAGACCGCCCGGCACGCGGTGGACGCGATCGTCGCCGACGACGCCGCCACCGACGCGGCGGCCAAGGCCGCGGCCCGCGCGGAGAACGCGGCCCGCTGGCGGCGCAACGCCGAGGAGCACGCCAAGGCCGCCGCCACGCTCGCCGAGGCCGCGCGGGAACAGGCCGTCGCCGCCGCCGACGCGGCCGCGCGCACCAAGGACGCCAGGGTCCGGGCCGAACAGGCACTGGCGCAGGCCCTCACCCACGCCGACAAGGTCACCCAGCACCGCGCCACCGCCGAAGCGCAGCGCGACGTCGCCGCGGCCAAACGCCAGGTCGCCGAACGCGAACGCGCCGAGGCCGCCCGGCAGCGCGGGATCGCCGAGCAGCAGAAGCAGATCGCGGTCCGCAACCGCGATGTGGCCAAGACCGAGGCGGGCAAGGCGGTCGCCGCCCGCGACAAGGCCCGGCAGCAGGCCCAGATCGCCGCGAACAAGCGGGCCGCGGCCCAGGCCGCCGAACGCGACACCCTCGGCGCCAGGGACCAGGCCCGGGTGCACGAACGCCTGGCCGCCGAGGCCGAACGGGCCGCCATCGAGCACGAGGGCAACGCCCGCTCGGCCAGTGACCAGGCCGCGGCCAACGACAACACCCGGCAGAACGCGGTGGCCAGGGCCGAGGCCCTGGAAGTGATCAACGCCAAGGCTCAGGCATCAAGCGAGCTGTCCGCCGAGGCCAAGGAACGAGCCAGGATCAACGCCCTGGAAGGCCGCGACCTGGCCAACCAGGCCGATGCCGGCGCGGGCCGGTCCCGCACCGCCGCGAACGAGGCCAGCGCCGCCGCGGGCCGATCCCGCAAGTCCGCCATCGAGGCCCAGGGCGCGGCCGCCGGTGCCAAGGCCGCCGCCGACCGGGCCACCGCCGCCGCGGCCGCGGCCCGCGCCGCAGCAGGCGAGGCCGAGGCCGCCGCCGAACGATCCAGGGCAGCCGCCGACGAGGCACACGCCGCCGCCACCCGCGCCGGCCAGGCCGCCGACAGCGCCGAATCCGAAGCCGCCGCAACCCACGCCGCGGCCCAGCAGGCCAACGCCGCCGCCGAAGAAGCCACCGCCCTGGAGGCCAAGGCGGCCGAACACGCAGGCAGTGCCGCCGTCCTCGCCCAGCAGTCGCTGATCGAAGCGGGCGGTTCGCTGCGGGCCGCGCAGCACACCAAGGCCGAGGCCGATGCCAGTGCCGTCGAGGCCGCCACCGCCGCCACCCAGGCCGGGATCGCGGTGCGCTCGGCAGGCGCGGCCACCCAGTCGGCCTCGGGCATCGCGGCCCCGGCGGATGAGGCGATCGGCAAGGCGGGCCCGTTCGCCGCCACCGACCTGGACGCCGATTTCGCGGTGCTGGTGGCCAAGCGCGCCAAGGAGATCGGCGACGCCCAGGTCAAGGCGGCACGTCAGGCCGCAGACCACGCCGGTGTCCAGGCCCAGCGCGCCGCCGACGCCGCAGCCAGGGCCGCGGCCGACGTGGCCGCGGCGTTCCGGGCCGCCGCCGATGCCGCCCGCGCGGCCTCCGCCGCCGCCCAGTCCGCGGCCGAAGCCGCCCGCTCCGCCGCGGACGCCGCTGCCGACGGTGCGGCGGCCAGAGCGGCCGGGGCCCGCGCCACCGAGGTGGACAACCAGGCCCAGGCAGACGCCAAGACAGCCAGAGCAGCCGCCAACCAGGCCGCCTCCGACGCGGCACTGGCGGGCCGGTCCGCCGACCAGGCCAGCGCCGACGCCAAGGCCGCCCGAGCCGCCGCCGACACCGCCACCCGAGCCGCCGCCGCGGCCAGAGCAGCCGCCGAAATCGCCGCCGCCGCAGCGCAAGCGGCCACCGCGGCGGCAGCCCAGGCCCAGCGCGACGCCCAAGCCGCCCAGGCGGCAGCCGGGCGCGCGGCCACCTACGCCGCCCAGGCCGATGAGGCGGCCACCAACGCGGAGAACCATGCCAAGGGGGCCGCGGAAGCCGCGCGCAACGCGGACAGGCTGGCCAGGGAGATCCAGGAAAAGCTCGCCAGGGCAGGGGATCAGGCCCGCAAGGAAGAGGAGGAGCGGCTCCAGGCCGAGATCGAACAGGAGATCAAGGCCGCCGAGGACTCCTGGATCGGCCGCTACTCCCCACTCACCAACGATCCCACCGAACTGCGGGCCGACCTGTGGTCAGCGCTGGTCAACACCGGCGATGACTGGTGGCAGCCGAAGCAGACCAAGGACCCCAACGGGAACTGGGTGCACCTGTGCTTCGGCCGGCTGGCCTGCGAGCAGGCGTACAACCACCTGTTCCGCAACCCCAGCGACGTCGCGGGCGCCAAGCGGATCGCCGCCAACTACTGCCTGGAGAACATGGAGGCCTGCGAACGGCAGGCCACCGTCGCCGGGGCTGGCGTGCTGCTGCTGGAGCTGTTCGGCCAGCAGGGCCCCCGCCAGGTCAAGGTCAGCTTCTCCCATCAGGTGCTGCAACGCGCCAGGGAGGAAGCGGCGCTGCTGCGCTCGATCACCACCGGCAGCACCCGCCCCGCCGTGGTCACCGTCGCCCTGGACCGGGTCACCGGACGGTATTACGTCGGCGTCAACGGCAATCCCAAGATCTACATCCCACCGGCGCTGCGGGAGGTCCTGCCACCGCACTCGTTCTACCCGAAACGAGCGGTGGAGAACTGCGCCGAGGTCGCGGCCTGCGCGCAGGCCCTGTCCAACGGCGCCCACCTGGACAACCTGGAAGTGGTCACCGTCGGCGTCAAGAACGGGAAGGTGTGGATCCCCTGCGACAATTGCGCGGTATGGCTGCCGAAGAAGCCGAAATGACCGAGCACCCCGCACTGGTGGCGCTGCGCGAAGCCGGGTGGACGGCCGGACGGTCCGTCGACGTCGGCGCGGAGCTGAGCGCGCTCGAAGCTGACGGGTACCAGGTGCCGCCGTGGGCGGCGGAGTTCCTGCGCGAGTACTCCGGTCTGTGCCTGCCGATCCGCCCGAACGACGAGGTACACCTGTCCGCCGCCCGGGTCTGCGAGCAGCTCTTCCCGGAGTGGACCAGCGAATACTCCACCAGGGTCGGCGTGCCGCTCATCCCGATCGGCGTGGCCGAGACCGGGCACCTCGCCCTGCTGCTCGCCGAGGACGGCCGCTGGTTCGGTGGCTTCGACGACGAGTTCGGCGAGATCGGCGCCAACACCCTGGCGGCACTGGACAGCCTGATCAACCGCAGCCCGTTCACCCGCCGGTACTGAGGAATCCCGGCCCACCCGCAGCACGCGGGTGGGCCGGGATCACCTACTCGCCTGCCATCCGGTAGGCGCCCTCCGTCAGCCGCCGGAGCAGCCGGGCGGTCCATTCCGCCCGGCTGTCCGCGGTGTGCAGCCACAACCGCAACACCTCACCCACCGGCCCCCAGCCGTCCAGATCCGTCTCCGGCGGCAGTCCCCCCATGACGCTGGCGCGCCACTGCGCCGTCGCCGCGGCTCGCTTGCCCAGCAGCTCGATCGCCTCCGCACGAGGCAGGTCCTCGATCAGGCCGACCGCGGCGGCGAGTTGGTCCAGACCGGGGTCGTGACTGCTGAGGGCCTTGCGCAGCAACGAGAAGTAGGTCTGCTCGCCCTGCTCGGTGAGTTCGTACTCCATCCGCGGCGGTCCGCCCGCCTCGCTCGGTTTGGTCTCGTGCAGCACCAGCAATCCCTGCCCGGTCATCGCCTTGAGCGCGTGATAGACCGAGCCGGAGGTGGCGTTGGACCACTCGTGCGCGCCCCAGCTCTCCAGGTCCGCGCGAACCTGGTAGCCGTGGGCGCGCCCGTGTCGCCGCACCGCGCCGAGCACCAGCAACCGAACCGCCGACATGGACTAACCCCTTTTCCCTAGCCCGCGCTCAGAGCCCGGTCGCGCTCAACCACCACAGGGTGCCGAACGGGTCGATGAAGCCACTCATCAGGGTGCCGTCCTCCTCCTTGGTCACCGGCAGCGCCTCCCTCGCGCCGGCGGCCAGGGCCTTGGCGTGCGTGGTTTCCGGGTCCGGCACCACGGTCCACAGCTGGACGTGCGCCGACTCCTCCGGCGTGGGCAGGCACTGGCGGCCGTCCATGCCCGCGTCGCCGAAGAACAGCACGCCCTCGCCGATCCGGGCCTGTGCGTGCACCACCCGCTCCGGGTCCTGCTGCAGCGGGATCACGTTGGACACCTCGGCGTCGAAGGTGTCGGTGATGAACTGGACGAACTCCTTGGCGCTGCGCACCATCACGTACGGGGTCAAGCCGGCCATCTAATCTCCCCACTAACCAAATTTGGCTACCTGCCGGAACGGAGCCTAGCACCCGCTAGCCAAATTTGGCTAGTCGGTGGCGCGGAAGGTCCGGCGATAGGCCGAGGGGCTGGTGCGCAGGGCCGCGGTGAAGTGGTGCCGGAAGGTGACCGCGGTGGCGAAGCCGACCGCGGCGGCCACCTGCTCGATCGGGGTGTCCGTGCTCTCCAGCAGCGGCAGGCTGGCCTGCACCCGCCGGGCGATCAGCCAGGTGATCGGGCTCGCGCCGACGGTCCTGGCGAAGTGCCGCAGGTAGCTGCGTTCGGACATCCGGGCCCGCTCGGCCAAGACGCGCACCGAGATCGGCTCGGTCAGGTGGGACAGGGCCCAGGCGATGCTCTCGCCGATCCGGTCGTCGCCGGGCTGGGCGGCCACCGGGCTCTCGATGTACTGCGCCTGGCCGCCGTCCCGGTGCGGCGGGATGACCAGCCGCCGGGCCACCGCGTTGGCCAGTTCGGCGCCGAAGTCCTTGCGCAGCAGGTGGATACACAGGTCGAGGCCGGCCGCGCAGCCCGCGCTGGTGAGGATCCGGTCGTTGTCGATGTAGAGCGGGCGCGGGTCGACCTGGATGGCCGGATGCCTGCGCTGCAACAGATCCGTGTAGCGCCAGTGCGTGGTCGCGCGCAGGCCGTCCAGGAGTCCGGCGGCGGCCAGCACGAAGACCCCGGAGCAGATGGACACGATCCGCGCGCCCCGGCTGCTGGCCAGCCGCAGCGCGGCGATCACCGCGGGCGCGGGTTCGGCGTGCACGTCGGCCACGCTGGGGATCACCACGGTCCGCGCTTCGGCCAGCACGTCCAGGCCGTGCCGGACCAGTAGTTCCGCACCGCCGAGCACCGGCACCGGGCCTGGGCGCTCGGCACAGATCCGTACCTCGTACCAGTCCTCGCCGAGGTCCAGCTCGGGCCAGCGCAGGGCGAAGACCTCGGTGACGATCGCGGTCTCGAAGGAGGTCATGCCGTCGTAGGCGAGTACCGCCACGGTCTTGGCCATGGCGGGATCTTAGCGAAGGTTGTCGTTACCGCCACTGGTTCGGCGCGGCCTGCCCGGCGAGGCTGACCCCATGCGAAAGTTGTTGCGGGAGTTGCGGAATCTGGCCGCTGACCTGGCCTACGGGGTGCACGCGGGCCATGCCATCCGGCACGGCCTGCCCGCACCCCGCAGGAAGCGCCGTTAGCCGGCGAGCTTGGCCAGCGCGCCGCACATGGCCTCACTGGAGCCGACCCAGAACAGCGAGTAGTCCTCGCCGCCCTGTTTGCGGGAGCCGCGGTGGAAGCACGGCGCCTTCGGTTTGCCGGGTGGCGGGTCGGCCAGGAAACCGGTCAGGGTGACCTTGAGGTAGCAGGCCGCGACCTCGGCGGCGGCGTCCAGTTTGCCGCGGATGGCCACCACCAGGCCGAGCGAGAGCGCCGCGGCCTTCTCCTGGTAGAGCACGATGCCCACCCGGTCGGTCTGGTAGGCGCAGGTCAGCACGGTGTTGACGTGGCTCGCCGCGCCCACCAGCCTGCCGAGCCGGTCCTGGAAGGCGGCCAGCGCGGCCCGCTCCGACCGCGGCACCACCCCGAGCACCTCCTCCACCAGGCCGATCAGCGGCACGCACGGGTTGGCCTTGGCGATGTGGAACTTGCTGGTCAGCGTCGGCAGCACGGAGCGGATCTTCGGCCCGGTGCGGTTGCAGTCCCCCGCGGTGGCCGGACTGACTGTGGTCTGTGCGATGACCTGCGGTTTGGTCGCCGACACGGGTAGTGCTTGATCCCCCAGGTCGTCGCAGCCGCTGAGCAGCGCGACGAGTGCGATCGCGAGTCCCGCGATCACGGTTCTGCGCATGGCCCCTCCCAGGCAGGTAACAACCTGAGACACCACGATGACTTTCCGCGACCGTCTCGGCATTGTGGTCGGCACCGAAGTCTTTTGCCGGGCAGGGGTGCGGGTGGGGTTGTTCGAGCGGGACGCCGAACTGGGGCGGATCGGTGCGCTGCTGCAGGCGGCCGCGGCGGGGCGGGGCACGTCAGCGCTGGTCGAGGGGGTACCCGGGATTGGCAAGACCGCGTTGCTTGCCGCCGCGGGCGAACTGGCGACCGGACGCGGCTTCCGGGTGCTCACCGCGACCGGCGGCGAACTGGAGCAGGATCTGCCGTTCGCGCTGATCCGTCAACTGTTCGAGCCCGCGTTGCGCACCGCCGATCCCGAGGTCCGGGCCGGGGCCGCGGCACTGGCCGCGCCGGTCTTCGCCGCCGACGGGCGCGAGGCCGCGGTGGGCAGCGTGGTGCACGGGCTGTACTGGCTGTGCTCCAACCTGGCCGAGCCCGCGCCGCTGCTGCTCGCGGTGGACGACGCGCACTGGGTGGATGAGGCTTCGCTGCGGTTCGTCTCGCACCTGGCCCGGCGGATGGCCGACCTGCCGGTGCTGCTCCTGCTCGGCAGCCGCCCGGTCGCCCCGGACGCGGCGCTCACCCTGGCCCTGGGCGGGGTGGACCCGGTGCGGCTGACCCTGGCTCCGCTGTCCGAGCAGGCGGTCGGCCGGTTCGTCCGGGACCGCCTCTCCCCCGCCGCCGACGCCGAGTTCTGCCGCGCCTGCGCGCAGGCCACCGGCGGCAACCCGTTCCTGCTCACCGAGGCGATCACCGCGTTGCGCGCCGACCGGGTGCCGCCGGTGGCCGCGCAGGCGGGCCGGGTGCCCGGGTTGCGGGCCGCGCCGATCGCGCGCACCGTGCTGACCCGGCTCAGCCGCCTCGGCCCCGAGGCGGTCCGGCTGGCCAGGGCCCTCGCGGTACTCGGTCCCGCCGCGGATCTGCGCCGCCCGGCCCGGCTGGCCGACCTGTCCCTGGACACCGCCACCGAACTCGCCGACCTGCTCGCCCGCGAGTCCATCCTCACCGGCGGCTATCCCCTCGATTTCGCGCATCCGCTGGTGCGCACCGCGGTCTACGCCGACGGCACCGACATCCGCCGCGCCGCCGACCACCGCCGCGCGGTGCAGATCCTCACCGCCGAAGCGGCCCCCGCCGAACACCTCGTGCCGCACCTGCTGGCCGCCGCGCCCAGCGCCGACCCCGCGGTGGTCACCGCCCTGGTCGCGGCCGCGGCCACCGCGCTCGGCCGGGGTGCGCCCGAGGCCGCCGCGAGCTGCCTGCGCCGGGCCCTGGCCGAACCCCCGGCCGCCGAAGACCTGCCTCGGCTGCACGCCGAACTGGGCCGGGCACTGGGCATGGCCAATCGCCCGGCCGAGGCCGCCCCGGCGTTGCGCACCGCCTTCGACCTGAGCACCGACCCGGTCACCCGCGGCGAACTGGCCCTGGACCTGGGTGCGGTGATGGTGCAGACCGGCCGCCCGGACGCGGCCATGGAGACCTTCGAACTGGCCCGCGCGGCCCTGGCCCTGGACGAAGGCGAGTTGCCGTTGCAGCTCACCGTCGCCTTCTCCATGGCCAGCTTCGTCAGCATGCGCCCGCCCACCTCCTGGATCGCCCGCCTGGACCAGCTCGCGGACACCGTGTCCGCGGCGACCGAGGCGGGCCGGATGGTGCTGGCCTGCCTGGCTTTCGGCGCCTGCGCCACCGCCGACCGCCCGGCCCGGGTGGTCGGCGAACTGGCCGCCCGCGCCGTGGCCGGTTCGCTGCCGTCCCGGGACCAGTGGATCCTGGCCAACTTCGCCAGCACCGCCCTGGTCATGGCCGACCGGCTGCCCGAGGCCCTGGACGTGCTCGACCGCGGCGTCGAACACGCCCGCAGCCGCGGCAATCTGGCCGAATTCCGCTACCTGGCCGTGCTGCGCTCCCGCACCGCGCTCACCGCCGGACACCTCCAGGAAGCCGAGGCCGACGGCCGCGCCGCACTGGCCCTGCACGAGGTCGACGGCGACCGCGAACTCCCCCTGGCCGCGGCCGTGCTGGTCGACGCACTCGCCGAACAGGGCCACCTCGATGAGGCCCAGGCCGTGCTCACCGAACACGAACTGGACTCCGAGGAAGAAGTCCGGATGCTCATCGGCCACTTCGTGCACCTGGCCCGCGGCCGCCTCCGGCTCCGCCAGCAACGCCCCCGCGCCGCCCTGGCCGACCTGCTCGCCTGCGGGGCCGGACTGACCGGCGCCGGCGTGGTCAACCCGGGCTTCGCGCACTGGCGGGCCGACGCCGCGCTGGCCCAGCTCGCCCTCGGCGAACCCACCGCGGCCAGGGACCTCGCCGAGGAGGAACTCGCACTGGCCCAAGGCTTCGGCGCGCCCAGAGCGCACGGCATCGCGCTGCGCACCCTCGGCCTGATCGAGGGCGGCGGCACCCGGCTGGACCGCCTCGCCGAGTCCGTGGACGTGCTGCGCCGCTCCACCGGCGTGCTCGAACTCGCGCACTCGCTGATCGAGTACGGCAGCGCACTGCGCCGGGCAGGCCACCGCACCGACGCCCAGCGCCACCTCCGCGAGGGCCTGGACCTGGCCAGCCGCCGACACGCCCATCCCCTTGCCGCCCAAGCGAAACAGGAGCTGGTCGCCACCGGCGCCCGGCCCCGGCGGACCCTGCTCACCGGCGTCGACGCCCTCACCGCCAGCGAACTGCGGGTGGCCCGGCTGGCCGCCGGCGGCGAGACCAACCGCGCCATCGCGCAAACCCTGTTCGTCAGCCGCCGCACCATCGAGGTCCACCTCACCAGCGCCTACCGCAAGCTCGGCATCCAGTCCAGGGACCAGCTCCCGACCGCGCTGGGCGCGTAGCCACCGAGCCCTGTCCTGGCGAGTTGGGCCAACTCGTACACCGGGTTGGCCCAACCGGGCGTCCCATTTTGGCCAACTCGACGCCTGCGGACCGTTGACGTCACCGTCATCTGTCTGCAACCTTTGACTCCCCTGTCCGCAAAAAGTCGACTGTGATCGCTCAAATCATCAGCGATCATCTGCAACTTCATCGCATACGCCCTGTCACGCCCGCGGTCGCCGCCCTTCGCCCTGGCCCCGCGGCGTCCCGCCCTGCGCGGAAAACCGAACAGAGGTCCCCATGCACTGGAAGCAGCTCAGACGGCTCAGCACCGCCCTGCTGGCGATCGGCCTGATCAGCGCCGGTCTCACCCCCGCCACCGCACTGGCCGCGCCGGTCGATCTGGCCCGGGGCAAGGCGATCGAGGCGTCCTCGGTCACCCAGAACTACGTGGCGGCCAACGCCAATGACGGCAACATCGGCAGCTACTGGGAATCCGCCGGTTACCCCGCCACCTTGACCGTCAAGCTCGGGTCCAACGCCGACCTGGAGTCGGTGGTCGTCAAGCTCAACCCGGATCCGATCTGGGGCCCGCGCACGCAGAGCATCCAGGTGCTCGGCCGCGAGCAGGCCGCGGGCGGGTTCAGCTCGTTACGCGAGCGCGCCGACTACCAGTTCAGTCCGGCGGGCAACCAGAACTCGATCACCATCCCGGTTACCGGGCGGGCCGCTGACCTGCGACTCCAGTTCTTCGGCAATACCGGCGCGCCCGGCGGCCAGGTGGGCGAGATCCAGGTCATCGGCACCCCGGTGCCCAACCCGGACCTGACCGTGTCCACGGTGTCCTGGAGTCCGGCCAGTCCCAGCGAGACCGACCCGATCACGCTGACCGCGCAGGTCCGCAACATCGGCTCGGCCCCGGCCGGGGCGACCACGGTCAACTTCAGCCTGGGCGGCGCGGTGGTCGGCAGTGCCCCGGTGGGCGCGCTGGCCGCCGGTGGCACTGCCAGCGTCTCGGTCAATGCCGGGACCAGGGCGGTGGGCAGCTACCAGGTGTCCGCGCTGGTCGACCCGGCCAACACGATCGTCGAGCAGAACGACGCCAACAACGGCCTCACCGCGCCGAACCAGCTCGCCGTCGGCCAGGCGCCCGGCCCGGACCTGGAGGTCCTCGGCGTCACCTCGAACCCGACCAGTCCGGCGGTCGGCGCGCAGGTCAGCTTCGCGGTGCAGCTGCGCAACCGCGGCACCAGCGCGGCCGGGAACACCGTCACCCGGCTCGCGGTCGGCGGGACCACGCTGAACACCCCCACCGGCCCGATCGCCGCGGGCGCGGAAGCCACCGTGGCGGTCAGCGGCACCTGGACCGCCAGCAGCGGCGGGGCCACCATCACCGCCACCGCCGATGCCACCGGCGTGCTCACCGAAACCAATGAGAACAACAACTCCCTGGCCCGCGCGATCGTGGTCGGCCGCGGCGCGGCGGTGCCCTACGTCGAGTACGAGGCCGAGGCCGCCCGCTACCAGGGTCAGCTGCTGACCGCCGATCCGCTGCGCACCTTCGGGCACACCAACTTCGCCACCGAATCCTCCGGCCGCCAGTCGGTGCGGCTCAACAGCACCGGGCAGTTCGTCGAGTTCACCTCGGCCAAGGCGGCCAACTCCATCGTGGTGCGCAACTCGATCCCGGACGCGCCCGGCGGTGGCGGCATCGAGGCCACGATCAGCCTGTACGTCAACGATTCCTTCGTCCGCAAGCTCACCCTGTCCTCGCGGCACAGCTGGCTCTACGGCAACAGCGACGGACCCGAATCACTGACCAACAACCCGCAGGCCGACGCCCGCCGCCTGTTCGACGAATCGCACGCGCTGCTGGCCAACTCCTACCCGCCCGGCACCAGGTTCAAGTTGCAGCGCGACGCCGGTGACTCGGCGCAGTTCTACATCATCGACCTGATCGACCTGGAACAGGTCGCGCCGGCGGCGAGCCAGCCAGCCGGGTGCACCTCGATCACCAACTACGGCGCGGTCCCCAACGACGGGAACGACGACACCGACGCCATCCAGCGCGCGGTCACCGACGACCAGAACGGCGTGATCGGCTGCGTGTGGATCCCGGCCGGGCAGTGGCGGCAGGAGAAGAAGATCCTCACCGACGACCCGCACAACCGCGGGCAGTACAACCAGGTCGGGATCAGCAACGTGACCATCCGCGGCGCGGGCATGTGGCACTCCCAGCTGTACACGCTGACCCAGCCACACCTGGCCACCGGCGGGCTCAACCACCCGCACGAGGGCAACTTCGGCTTCGACATCGACAAGAACACGCAGATCTCCGACATCGCCATCTTCGGCTCCGGCCGGATCCGCGGCGGCGACGGCAACGCCGAGGGCGGGGTGGGCCTCAACGGCCGCTTCGGCACCGGCACCAAGATCAGCAACGTCTGGATCGAGCACGCCAACGTGGGCGTCTGGGTCGGCCGCGACTTCGACAACATCCCCGAACTGTGGGGGCCCGGTGACGGGCTGGAGTTCAGCGGCATGCGGATCCGCAACACCTACGCCGACGGGATCAACTTCACCAACGGCACCCGCAACTCCACCGTGTTCAACTCCTCCTTCCGCACCACCGGGGACGACGCCCTCGCCGTGTGGGCCAACAAGTACGTGAAGAACCAGGCGGTGGACATCGCGCACGACAACAAGTTCCTCAACAACACCATCCAGTTGCCCTGGCGCGCCAACGGGATCGCCGTCTACGGCGGCTACGGCAACCGCATCGAGAACAACCTGGTCTACGACACCATGAACTATCCAGGGATCATGCTGGCCACCGACCACGACCCACTGCCCTTCTCCGGCCAGACCCTGATCGCCAACAACGCGCTGCACCGCTGCGGCGGGGTGTTCTGGGGCGAGGCGCAGGAATTCGGCGCGATCACGCTGTTCCCGCAGAACCTGCCCATCCCTGGCGTGGTCATCCGGGACACCGAGGTGCTGGACTCCACCTACGACGGCATCCAGTTCAAGACCGGCGGCGGGGAGATGCCGAACGTGGCCATCACCAACGTGCGCATCGACAAGAGCAACAACGGGGCCGGGATCCTGGCCATGGGCGGGGCGCGGGGCAGCGCGACGCTGACCGGCGTCACCATCACCAACTCGGCCAAGGGCAACATCGTCCGCGAACCTGGATCCTCCTTCGTGATCAACGGCGGCTGACCCTGAGTTCCCCATCACTCCCTATCAATCCTCTAGCGAGGAACTTTAGGGAATGTTAGAGTCCCTTGCATGATCTACCGATCCGAGGCTGGCCGGCGCCGGCTCCGCGAGCTGTACCTCGCGGAGCTGGCGTCCTGGCCGGTGCCCCACGAGCAGCGGCGGGTGCCCACACCCGAGGGCGAGACCTTCGTGCTCAGCTGCGGTCCACTGGACGCGCCGCCGCTGGTGCTGCTGCACGGCTCCGGCAGCAACTCGGCCCAGTGGCTGGGCCGGATCCCTGAACTGGCAACACGTTTCCGGGTGCACGCGGTGGACATCATCGGCGAACCGGGCCTGAGCGCGCCCACCCGGCCCGACCCGGACACCGACCGGCACGCAGGCTGGCTGGACGCCGTGCTGGACCACCTCGGCCTGCGCCGCACCGCGATCCTGGGCTACTCGCTGGGCAGCTGGCTCGCCCTGGACTACGCCACCCGGCGACCGGAGCGGGTGGACCGGCTCGCGCTGTCCTGCCCGCCCGGCATCACCAAGCAGCGCAAGGGCTACCTGCTCAAGGCACTGCTGCTGGCCCCATTCGGCCACTGGGGCAAGCTGCGCACCGTGCGGATGATGCTGGGCCCCGGTCTGTCCACAGTGGACGAGTCCGCGGTGGTGGCGCGAACCGTGCTGATGAGCAAGCACTACCGCTACCGCGGCGGCGACCTGCCCGTCTTCACCGACGAGGCCCTGGCCAGGCTGACCATGCCGGTGCACGTGCTGCTCGGCGAACTGGATGTCATGTGGGACTCCAGGATCGCCGCCCGGCGACTCAGCGCGGCCCTCCCACACGCGACCGTGCGCCTGCTACCCGGCACCGGCCACCTGGTGCCGACCGACCCGGCCGAACTCGAATTCCTGACCACCACCACCGCGGGGAGGCGACATGCTTGAGACCACCCACGGCGTGCCGGTGTTCCACTGCGCGCCAGAAGGCCCACCGCTGGGCACCGAACGCGACGCCGCCGACCTCATCGGCGAGGCGTGGTCGCGGCAGGCCAGGCTGATCGCGATCCCGGTGTCCCGGCTGGCCGAGGGCTTCTTCCGGCTGGAGACCCGGGCTCTCGGGGAGTTCACTCAGAAGTTCGTGAACTACCGGGTGCGGCTGGCCTTCCTCGGGGACATCAGCGAGCACGTCCAGCGCAGTCCGGCGCTGGCCAGCTACGTGCGCGAGATCAACCGCGGCAACCAGATCTGGTTCCTGGCCGACCGCGCCGAACTCGACCAGCGGCTCGGCGCCGAGGTCCAGGCACACTGATCACCGTGCACACCGACGACCTCGACACGGTCACCGCGCACGTCGCGGCGATCCTCGCCCCTGCCACCGGCCGCGACTGGTCAGCCGCGCCCGGCACCGGCGACTGGACCGCCCGGCGCACCGCCGAACACCTCGGCGACTGCCTGCTGTCCTATGCCGCCCAGCTGGTCGCCCGGCCCACCGATCACTACGTCCGGTTCGAGGCGTTCGCGGACAAGGACGCCACCAGCGCCGAATTGCTGGAGTTCGCGGTGACCGGCAGCCGCCTGCTGGCCGCCGCCGTGCGCACCGCGCCGCCGGAGACCAGGGCGTACCACCCGACCGGACTGGCGGATCCGGCCGGGTTCGCCGGGATGGGCTGTGTGGAGATGCTGGTGCACGGGCACGACCTGGCCACCGGGCTCGGGCTGACGCTGGATCCGTCGCGGGCGGTGTGCGCGCGGGTGCTGACCCGGATGTTCCCGCACACCACGGCCCAGCTCACCGGGCTGGACCCGTGGCTGGTGCTGCTGTGGGCGACCGACCGGGCGGGGCTGCCGGACCAGCCGCGGCAGACCGGCTGGCGCTGGCGGGGCGCGCCGCCGGGGTAGCCGGGCGCAAGCCTGATCGGCGCACCGCCCGGTGAACGTCAGTTGATCAATCCGGGAACCTTCGAGTGGCCGGGCGGTGACCGCCGCCCGGCCCTTGACGGACCGGCGGGTGCGCACTGAACCATGGTCAACGACAACAACCGCCGCCCCCACCGGTCCGGGAGGTCCCCCCATGCAGCACGGTGCTGTGCCATTGGCCGAGAACGGCAGGAAACGGCGGTTCGGCAAGCTTTCCTTCGCCCCGAATGCAATCGTTGGCGCGGCCGCGGTGGCGATGCTGCTACCCGGCGCGGCGCACGCTGATCCGCCGCGGGCGTTGCCGGGCAGCGCGCCCGCGGAGGATCAGCGCTGGCAGCCTGCCTTCGACTACGACGGGGACGGCTGCTACTCCAGTCCCGCGATCGGTCCGGACGGCACGCTCAACCCGGGGCTCAAGCCCACCGGCGCGCTCAACGGCAACTGCCGGGACCTCTCCGACCTGAACAACACCAACTCCTACTCCCGCGCCCGCTGCAACAACGGCTGGTGCGCCTACATGTACGACCTGTACTTCGAGAAGGACCAGGCCCTGGCCGGGATCGAGAGCGGGCACCGGCACGACATCGAGCACGTGGTGATCTGGGTGCAGAACGGGGCCGCGCAGCACGTCTCGACCTCCGCGCACGGCAAATACACCACCAAGCCCTCCTCCCAGGTCGCCTGGGAGGGCACGCACGCGAAGATCGTCTATCACAAGGACGGGATCAGCACGCACTGCTTCCGGCACGCCAGCGCCACCGAACCGCCGGAGAACCACAAGGGCGCCTGGCAGTATCCGACCCTGGTTGGCTGGGACAACTACCCGGCAGGGATCCGGGATCGCCTGGTGCAGGCCGATTTCGGCAGTGCCGGGTTCGGGCTGAAGGACAGCGCGTTCGGCTGGGAGCTGGAGAAGGCCAAGCCGGCGGGCATCCCGTTCAACCCGCACGGCTGACCACCTGACCGGGCCGTCGCTCTCCGCCGGGAGCGGCGACCTAGCCAGGTGGCTCGCCAGTGCGGAGCGTCAGCCCGCCGGGCAGAGCACGGCCTGGGCCGCCTCGATCATCGCGGAGATGACGGCGTTGTCGTCGGCCAGACTCCGGGTGGCGCCGACGGCGATCTGCCGCCTGCCATCGGTCGAGGTGAGGGTCACCGCGCTGTAGCCGGGCGCGGTGCCGCCGAAGATCAGCAGGTCGTCACCGCACGCGCCCGAGCCTTGCCGCGCACGGCCCTGGGGGCCACCGGTGAGGACCTTCCGCAGCTCCGGCGGCAACAGCTTGCCCTGGTAGAAGGCCCGGTAGAAGGCGCTGATGTCGCGGGTGGTGGAGATGACGCCGCCTGCGCCGGCGCCGAAGCTGGCGTTGAGGCGGTCCACATCGCGCGGAGTGCCGGTGGCGTCGGGGTAGTAGCCGTGCCCGTGCGGACCCTTGATGCCCTCCGGGGGCTTGGTGGCGAGATAGGTCTGGGTCATGCCGAGCGGCTGGAAGAGCCGCCGGTCGAGTTCGCGGGCCAGCGGGCGCCCGGTGACCTTCTCGATGATCATGCCGATGAGGGTGTAGCCGGTGTTGGAGTAGGTGAACTTCTCGCCCGGCTCGCCGGTGCGCGGCAGGCCCCTGGTCATCTTCACGATGTCCAGGGGCTGGTAGTGGGTGGTGAAGTCGAAGACGTCGAACGCCGGTTCGGTCGAGCCGGGGCGGGAGTACCAGTCGGGGACGCCGGAGGTGTGCTGGATCAGCTGCCGCACGGTGATCTCGTCGGCGCGCGCCACCAGCCCGTCGGCGGCCACCTCGGGCAGCAGCGCGGCGAGCTTGCCGTCCAGGCCGATCCGGCCCTCTTCTACGAGCTTGAGCAGCGCGGTGGCCGCGATGGTCTTGGTCTGCGAGCCGATGCGGAACCGGGCGTCGGCCGGGATCGGGCCGCCTTCGCCGTTGAGCAGCCGCGATCCGGCGGTGCCCCGGCCGGCGAGCCTGCCATCCAGGTAGACACCGCCGATCACGCCCACGGCGCCGGGTGTGGCGGCCACCTTCGCCATGGCCTGCTGGACATCGCCGATCGCGGTGGCGCCGGCGGGTGACGCGGTGGTCAGCAGTAGCGCTGCCGCGGTCGCGGCGGCAACGGACAGGTGTTTCAGGACAACCACTCCTTCAGCGGGTGAACAGGGGTCCGGCGGGCGCACCCGCCGTCGACCCGTCCACTCTCGGCTGGCTGTGTCCGCGTTTTGTCCTTGCCGCGTAATGGTTTTGTCACGGGCGGGTCCGTTCGGGCGGTCAGCTGGGCAGCCCTTCGGTCCAGCGCGGCCGGTGCCGTGATCTTGCTGCCAGGATCCTGTCCAGGTATCCACGCACGAAGGAGAACAGCATGCAGGCACGCAGCCGTGTCCTGGGGATCGCACTGGCCCTGGTGGCACTGACCAGCACGCCCACCGCCGCGGCGGGGCCCGCGGCGGCGGGGACCACCATCAGGGCAGGCAACGCGATCGGGCCGTGCCTGACCCAGACCGACGCCGGACTGTCGCTCCTGCCCTGCCTGCCCGTCTTCGCCGACTCGGCCAGGTGGGTGCGCGGCAGCGGGTCCACGATCGTCAACACCCGGACCGGTGACTGCCTGGAGATCGACCGCAACCCGGTGCAGGCGCTGCGCTGCAAGCCGTGGAACTACCTCGGCCAGACCTGGGATCCCCGGCCGGACGGGAAGATCCTGTACCGCAACAGCACCTTCTGCCTGACCGCCAACCACGATGCCAGGGTCGCGGACTCCACGCCGTGCAACGGGTCACCCCAGCAGACCTGGCTGTTCCGCTTCTGAGCCCGGCCCGGTGGCCCTGGCGGGCGGGTGCGCGCCAGGGCCACCGGGCGATCCCGATTAGGCCGCGCAGGCCCGGTCAGGCCGGGCAGGGCGGCTGGTACTCCAGTCCGGGGAAGTACCGCTCCCACACCTCCGGGCTGATCCGCGGGTAGGCCACCTGGCAGATCTTGGCCGCCACCCGGTCCGGATCGGTGTCCCACTGCCGCACCGAACGGTCGTTGCCGCTGGTGACCAACTGGGCCCCGTCCGGGCTGAAGATCACCCCTGGCACCGGACCGCTGTGCCCGGCCAGCCGGGCCTGCTCGACCGGCGCCCGCGGATCGCTCAGGTCCCACACCCGCACCACGCCGTCCTCCGCGGCCCCGGCCAGCCGCTTGCCGTCCGGGGCGAAGGTCAGCCGGTACAGCAGCGATTGTCCGGGCAGCGCGGCCAGCTCACCGCTCTGGTCCAGCAGCCGCACGGTGCGCTCCTCGTAGTGGTAGAGCGCCAGGATCCGGCCGTCCGGACTCAGCGTGCCCGTGTTCGCCGGCTTGTCACCGGCGGGCCGGGGCAGTTCGGTCGGGCGTTCCGGCTCGGTGATCAGCCACTGCCGGGGCGGGCTCGCCCTGGTCCAGGTGGTCAGCACCCGGTCGTCCGGACTGAAGGCGAGCCGCAGGTTGCCGGTGGTGGAGTTGCTCAGCCGGGACAGCTCGCGGCGCTGCGGGAGATCCCACAGGGTCACCCAGTAGTGCCCGGCCGTGGCCAGCAGCTTGCCGTCCTGGCTGAACGCGACGTAGCCGACCTCCCCCGCGCCCACCACGATCGGCGGCAGCGGCCGGATGGCGGCCGGGTCGCGGACATCCCACAGCCACACCGAGCCGTCCTCGCTGCCCGCGGCCAGCAGGGTGCCGTCCGGGCTGAAGGCGACCGCGCGCACGAACGCGGCCGGGCCGGTCAGCACGGCCAGCGGGCGCGGGCGGCGGGCGTCCCACACCCGGACCGTGCGGTCCCAGCTGCCGGTGGCCAGCAGGTCGCCCTTCGGGTTGAACACCACCGAGGTGACCACGTCCTCGTGCCCGGTCAGCGGCAGTTCGCGCAGGTCCTGCACCCAGTCCGGGGTGGCCACGGTGTTGCCGTCCGGACTGAAGGCCACCCCGTAGGTGCCGCCGGGCAGCGTGCTCAGCCTGCGCGGCGCGGCCGGATCGGCGACCTCCCACAGGATGGTGTTGCCGCCGGTGCTGGCCAGCCTGCGGCCGTCCGGGCTGAACGCCACCGACCACACGATGGACTGGTGCGCGTTGACGGTGGCCAGCGCGCTCAGGTCGGCCGTGCGCCACAGCCGGACGGTGTGGTCCCAGCTGGCGGTGGCCAGGGTGGCGCCGTCCGGGCTGATCGCGATGGTGCGCAGCGAGGCGGTGTGCCCGGTGAGCACACCGCGCAGCCGGGGCGCGCCGCCGCCGAGTTCCCAGATCCGGGCGGTGGAGTCGCCGGAGGTGGCCAGCAGGCGGCCGTCCCGGCTGAAGGCGATCGAGGTGACCCCGGTGGTGTGGCCGGACAGCCGGTGCGTTTCCCTGGGCTGCACCGGATCGCTGATGTCCCACAGCGTGGTGCCGCCCTTGAGGTCACCGGTGGCCGCGGTCCGGCCGTCCGGGCTGAAGGCGACCCAGGTCATCTCGCCGCGCAGGATGGCCACCGGCCGGGGCCCGCGCGGTTCGGTGATGTCCCACAGCCGCGTGCTGCTCGCGTCCGCGACGCCCAGCAGCTTGCCGCCAGGGTGGAAGGCCACCGCGCGGGCCTGTTCGGCCAGTGGCAGCTGCGCCAGTTCGACCGGCCGCCGCGGGTTGGCGATGTCCCACAGCCTGGCGGTGTGGTCCCAGCTCGCGGTGGCCGCCAGCGGCCCGTTGGGGGCGAAGGCCATGGTGACCACATCGCTGCTGTGCCCGGCGAACCGGCCGCGGTAGGGCAGGCTGAACGCGGCCAGCAGGGCATCGCGGGTGTCCGGGCCAGGCGAGCGGCGGTAGGCGGCCAGGCGCAGCTGCACGGCCAGCGCGGGATCGGACTCCTGCAACGAGGCCGCGGTGGCGATGGTGCCCCTGGACAGCGCGAGATCGCGTTGTTCGGCCATGGCCCGCTGGGACTGGGTGGCCACCACGGTGGCGCTGGCGGCCAGCACCAGCAGCACCGCGAGCAGGGCGACCAGCCTGCGCCGGGTGCGGGCGCGGCGCTGCCCGTCGGCCGCGCTGGCGCGCAGGAAGTCCCGTTCACCGCCGGTCAGTTCGGTGTTGTGCTCGGCGGCCCACTGCGTGGCCAGGGTGAGCCGGGCGCCGGAGTAGAGCGCGCCGGGGTCGTGGCCCAGGCTCGTCCACTCCTGGGCGGCCTGGGTGAGCTGGCGGTGCAGCCGCAGGCCCTCCCGGTCCGCGGCGATCCAGTCGCCCAGCCGTGGCCAGGCGCGCAGCAGTGCCTCGTGGGTGATCTCCACGGTGTCCCGGTCCAGCACCAGCAGCCGGGCCTCGGCCAGGGTCTCGATCGCGGCCTGGGCCGGTTTCTCCTCCCCGCACAGCAGTTCGTCGAACCGGACCCGGCGGCGGGCGGGCTCGTCCCGTTCGTCGATGCGCACCAGCCGCAACAGCACCCGCCGGGCCGCGTCCTGGGCCTCCGGGCCGAGCTGTTCGTAGGCGCGTTCCGCCGCGGCGGCCACCGCGCCGTCGATACCGCCGGTGACCTGGTACCCGGCCACCGTCATCGCCTCGGCGGTGCGCTGCTGCCAGGTGCCCATCAGCGCGTAGGACAGCAGCGGCAGCGCGCCGGGGTCGTACCCGGCGGCCGGGTCGTCACCGGCCACGCCGAGATCGCGCAGCAGCAGTTCGACCAGCCCGGGTTCCACCGCGAGCCCGGTGCGCCCGGCGGGTCCGGTGATGGCCTCGACGAGTTCCCGCCGGTGCATCGCGCCCACGGTGAACTGGTTGTGCCGCACCGCGGCCAGCAGGCACGGGTTGGCCAGGCAGGCGCCGAAGAAGTCCGCGCGCACGCCGAGCACGACCAGGGTGTCCGCCTTGGCCGCCGCGCACAGCGCGTTGATGAACTCCCGGCGCTCGACCGGGTCCTCGCAGAGGGTGAAGACCTCCTCGAACTGGTCCACCACCAGCACCCCGCCCGGTGCGGGCAGCACGCTCATCGGCCGGGCGGTCGGCGTGATCACCTGGACCCCGCCGGCCTCCGGCAGCGCGCCCCGGTCCAGCGCGGGCACCAGTCCGGCGCGCAGCAGCGAGGACTTGCCGGCGCCGGAGACGCCGAAGACGACCAGCGGCAGCCCCGCGGTCCTGGAGTCGGCCAGCCTGCCCAGCAGTGCCGCGGTGGCCCGGTCCCGGCCGAAGAACCAGCCGGCGTCCTCCGCCTCGAAGGCGGCCAGCCCCTGGTACGGGCAGCGCTGCCCGTCCTCCAGGGCCAGTCCGGTCAGCTCGCCCGCCGCGTCCAGGGCCTTGTCCAGGCGGCGGGCCAGGCCGGGGTTGACCGGTTTGCGGCCGTTCTCGACGTTGCTCAGGTAGCCCTTGCTGTAGTGCACCAGGCTCGCCACCTGGGCCAGCGAGAGCCCCCGTTCGGTGCGCAGCCTGCGCAGCCCGGCGCCGAAGCCCGTCGCCTCCGTCACCCTGTTCCTCCTGATCAACTCACGTATCCCGGGGGAGCGTAAGCGGGGATACGGGTGACCCAGGCTCCCTATCGGGCAGATCACCGAACGTTGTTCGGGTGAACCTGGTGGACCGGGTGGCGGCCTGCTACTGGGAGGTCTCCGGGGTGGCACGTCGCGGAGTGGCGCCCGGCGGCGGTCCGCTCGGCGCCCGCGGCGGGCCCAGGACCAGCCACCGGAGGTCCGTGGCCGGGACAGCGGCGGGTCCGATCGCCCCGGGATCGGCCTGGAGCGGGACCAGGCCGGGTTCGGCGTCCACCGGCGTCAGTTCCGCGAGGTGGTCGCACTCCGTCGCGCCGGACGGCAAGTGCATTCCGGCCCCCTTCCCGCCAATCGCGCATCCTAGCGTTTTCCGCCAGGTGAATCCGGCGGCCATCTTGTTTTAATTCGGTCGGAGCAATGACCCCTCAAGTTACCCAGTGACACCAAGGAACAGTAGTGGCCGCGGCCGCGCTGCGCTACATTGAGCGGAATGCCGAATGCCATCGAGTCGGCATCGCGTATTCGCGACCCAATGGCGCGAACGAAGACACCCGCGTTCTCCAGGGAAAGAAGGGCGGCGCGATGATCAGCGTCGTCATCCCGACCAGGGACCGCACCACCCGGCTGTACCTGACCCTGTCCGCCCTGCTCGCGCAGACCCTGGACCGGGCCGAGTTCGAGGTGGTGCTGGTCGAGGACTCCCCCGCCCCCGGCGCGGTGGACGCGGTGCTCGCCGCCCTGCCCGCCGGACTGCCGCTGCGCCGGCGGAGCACCGGCGGCCGGGGCGTGGCCGCCGCCCGCAACGCCGGCGCCGCGCTGGCCCGCGGCGACCAACTGCTCTTCCTCGACGATGACACCCTGGCCGCCCCGGACCTGCTGCTCAGGCACGCGATGGCGCACGGCCCGGCCACCGTCGCGCACGGCCGCATCACCGACCTGACCGCGTTCCTGTTCACCCCCGACCCGCCCAGGTTCAGCGACACGCTCACCGGCGCGCGCGGCCGCACCCTGGGCCCGGCGGATCTGCCCGGCCTGGCCCAGCGGTACCGGCGGCTGGGCCCGCAGCGCTCGTTCATCGAGGGCGTGGCCCAGGCGGTGGCCGGGATTCCCGCCTACCACGAACTGCGCTGGCTGGCCTGTGTCGGCACCAGCACCAGCATGCCGAGGGAGTTGTTCGAGCGGGTGGGCGGATTCGACGAGGGGTTCGGCGCGTTGTGGGGCGGGGAGGATCTGGAGCTGGGCCTGCGGCTGGCGCTGGCCGGGGCGGAGTTCCGGCTGATCGGCTCCTTCGCCTGTCACCTGCCCGAGGCCAGGCACCACACCGCGGCGGACCTTGGCCTGTTCTGGACCCTGGTCGGGCAGCGGCACGGACGGCCGCGGCTGGCCAGGGTCGGCGACTTCCTGCGTGGCCGGATCGGTCTGGACCAGCTCGCCGCCGAACTCGCGCCCGCCCGGCAGGCCGCGCCATGACCAGGGTCGCGATCATCGGCTGCGGCCGGGTGGCCCAGCGCTACCACCTGCCGTTCCTGGACTCCCGCCCCGATCTGGAGCTGGTCGGCGCCTGCGACCGCAACCCGGCCCGCACCGCCGAACTCTTCGCCGGCGAACCCGAGGTGTGGGTCGGCGGCTCGGTGCACGAGGTGCTGACCAGGACCCGGCCCGACGTGCTCGCGGTCTGCACCCCCAACAACGAGCACGTGGCGCCGGCGCTGGCCGCGCTGGAAGCCGGAGTCGCCGTGCTGTGCCAGAAACCCCTGGCCGCCGACATCGACCAGGCCCGCCAGTTCGCCGCCCGGACCACCGGCGGACCGCTCTTCGGCGTCAACCTGCCCTACCGCTTCCACGAGTTGCTGCCCCCGTTCACCGCGGCGGTGCGCGCCAGCGAGATCACCGGCATCGAGTTCGGCATGGGCAACCCCGGCGACCGGCTGTGGCAGGCGTTCACCCCGTGGTACCGCGATCCGGCGCTGGCCGGGGGTGGCGCGCTGCTGGACCTGGGCGTGCACGCCCTAGATGTGCTGGTCACGGTGTTCGGGCTGCCGGAGGTGCGGTCCTGCGCGGTGTCGGGTGGTCCGGTGGAGGAGCAGGCCGAGCTGGGACTGAGCTTCGACGGGGTGCCCGCGCTGGTGCGCCTGGACCGGGCGGCCCGCACGGTCACCATGGCGATCACCGCGCACACCACCGAGGGCGCGCACGTGCTGGACTTCCGGCGCGGCGAACTCCGGCTGGCCGACGGCACGGTCACGGTGGCGCGGGCCCGCCCCGAACTGGCCGCGCTGACCGCTTTCTACAACGCCCTCAACGGCATCGGCCCCGGCGCGGTCGTCCCGGCGCGGGACGCCCTGGCCCTGCAGGAACTCGTCGTCACCGGCTACCGCCTGGCCGGGGCGGGTGTTCTCCCTGCGGCCCGGCCCGATCAGCCCTAGCCTGGGCGGCATGAGCGAGCCGGCAGCAGCAGAGGTACAGGTGGACGAGCTGTGCTCGTACGCGGTGGACGTGTGGGTACGCGACCCGGCGATCCTGGTCGACGAACCCGTACTGCTCGACCTGCTGCGCTCAGCGGCGATCGCGGGCAACGCGACCATTCTCGGCGAGACGGGACACATCTTCCCCAACGGCGCGGTGACCGCGGTTCTCGTGCTGTCCCAGTCGCACCTGAGCATTCACACCTGGCCGGAGTTCAGCCTGGCCAACATCGACCTGCTCGCCTACGGCCGCCTCAACGCCGAACTAATGCTGGAAAAAATCGAAAAAGGCCTCAACCCCACCCGCATCAACGTCTCCCGCCTCCTCCGCGCAATCCACTAACCCCCGGTTCTCCCGCAGTGTGTTGGCCGTTGTCGTACGGTGTGTTGGCGTTTGTTGTACGGGGCGTTGGCCGTTGTCGTACGACTCTGTCGGCGAATCGGCCGCGTGATCCAAACTCCGCACCACTTGGGCAAACTGGTACGCCCACTTGAGCCAAACCGGCGTACCAGTTGGCCCAACTCGCCGTACGACAACGGCCAACGTGGCGTACGACCACGGCCAACACTCGCGGGTGGGGGCCGTCTGGGCGGTTGGGTGGGCGGGCTTGTGGTCGGGGCCGCGGGGCGCAGCCAGGCGGTCGGCCGCAACGCCCCCTTCGCCGGATCATGCTGGCAGACACCGGCCTCGTCGCTGACCGAGTTGGTGAACACCCGCGTCGGCCACCAACGGATCAACCCAGCTCCCGGACAGGTGGTTCTGCACCCACCGCCGGTAAGTGGGCCAGGACGTGCGATGCGGAATCGGTGGATCATCGCCCGCCGCGGCGGGCGAGCCAGCTCAGGCGGGCGGCAGGTACCTCGGCGCCAGGAACTCCTCGATCGGCCGCGGGCCCACGTACTGCCGGCACGGGCACTGGGATTGCTCGTAGGAGGTTCCCGCGTACTTGTTGTGCGCGGTCATCCGCTCCAGCTGGGCGTGACAGGTCCCAGCCTCGGGGTCGTGCAGGGCCAGGGAGTGGCCGCAGCCGCAGTCGGCGGTGAGCGGGGGTTCGGGGGTGCGTTTGCGGCGGCTGAGCAGTCCGCCGAGGTAACCGAGCAGCACCAGGCCACCGCCGACGGCCAGTGTGACCGGGTCCATCAATCCCCACCTCTTCCCCTGGCAATGCGCCATTCTACCCGGAACTCTGCCGATTCCCGTTCCTGTGTATCCTTCGCCAGTTGGCAGGCGCCATTGTCGCGGAGGTCGCGTGCTGCCCGATGTTGACCTGTGGGCGACAGTGCGGCCACAACGCACTGTGCTCGCCGTGGTGCGCAACCTGACCTCCCTGGTCCGGTTGCTCGACATCGTGCCGCTACTGGATTGCGACAACCGGGTCGCGGTGCATTTCACCCTCGACTCCGGTTCGGTATTCACCGCCGGTCTGCACGGTCAGCTGGACCGTTTCGGCATCACCCTGCTCGACTGGGAGGTGGCCGCGAAATCCCGCTTCGACCTCGTGCTGGCCGCGCACGTCAATCCCTCGCTGGCCGCACTGGACGGGCCATTGCTGGTGGTGCCGCACGGGGCCGGGTACAACCGGCGCCTGCCCAGCCGCACCAACGAGAAGGAAGCCCCGGTCGGGCTGTCCCCGCACGAGCTGACCGTGGACGGCGAGGTCTTCCCCGCGGTCATCGGGCTCTCGCACCAACGTCAGCGCGGCGACCTCGCCCTGCACACCCCGGCGGCGATCGACCGGGCCAGGGTGATCGGCGATCCGACCTGGGACCGGATCCGCGCGGCCGAGGTCCGGCGCCCGGCCTACCGCGAGGCGCTGGGCGTCGGGCCTGGGCAGCGGCTGGTGCTGATCAGTTCGACCTGGGGTGAGCGATCCCTGCTGGGGCAGCGGGACGAGCTGGTGGAGCGGCTGCTCGCGCAACTGCCGGTGGACCACTACCGGGTGGCCCTGGTGTTGCACCCGAACGTGTGGGCCTACCACGGGGTCGGCACCGTGCGGGCCTGGTTCCGGGACGCCCTGGACAGCGGGCTGCTGCTGATCCGGCCGGAGGACAGCTGGCAGGCCGCGCTGATCGCCGCGGATGTGAGCATCGGCGATCACGGCTCGGTCGCCTTCTACGGCGCGGCGCTGGGCAGGCCCTTCCTCAACTCCGCCAGCGGCCTGGACGATCTGACCCCCGGCTCGGTCACCGGCAGGCTGGTGTGCACCGCCCCTGTCCTCAACGTGCACGGTGACCTGCGCGAACAAATCGAGCGCGGTACCGTCTCGGCCGAACTGGCAGAGATCACCGCCGACACCCTGGGCCTGCCCGGCGGATCCGCGGCCACGCTGCGGCGGACCTGCTACGAACTGCTCCAGCTCGACCCGCCCGCGCACCCGCCGCGGATGCTGCCGATCAGCGCGCCGACCCCGGTGCGCGGTGCGGCGATCACCGCCTTCCACGTGCTGGACACCGTTGCCGAGTCCACTGTGGACATTGAGCGGTTTCCGGCGATCCTGCAACGGTTCCGGCGCCTGTGCGACACCGCCGACTACCTGCTGGTGATCGACGATGAGGAGGTCGACCCCGGGATGCGGGCCACCGCCGAGATCATCGTGCGCACCGGCCCGCTGCCCGGAGCCGAGCTGGCCGAGTGGGCCGCGCGGGCACTGGCCGAGGGCACGGCCGCGCTGGTGGCCGCGGTCTCGGAACACCGGTGCGTGCTCACCTTCCGCGATCCGGCGCTGGGCGTGGTCTCGTTGTGGCCCTGCGCCGCCGGGCCGCTGCCGGTGTTCCTGGCCGCGGTCGCGGTCTACCGCTGGCGGGTCAGCCGCCGCGAGCTGGAATCGGGCGTCAAACTCAGCGCGCGGCTCACCGACGGCCCCGTTGTCGAGGTCTGTGTGGAGAGCGTGCGGCCGCTACCGCAGGTCTGAGGCGGCGCCGCCGGTCAGCTCGCGCAGCCGGTCCAGCGCGTTGCGCCGGAGTTCGGCATCGGCCAGCCGCCCGGCGATCTCCACCAGCGCCCGCAACGCGCGCACCTCCCGCTCCGGCTGCCCGCGCATCCGCATGATCCGGGCCGCGACCTGGAGTTCCACACAGGCCTGCCGGTCCTGACCCAGCGCGACGTGCGCGTCGCCGAGCACGATCCGCGCGCGGGCCGCGGAGAACTCGTCGCCGACCTGGTAGAACTTCAGCAGCGCCTGCTGGATCACCGCGATCGCCTCGGTGTGCTCGCCCAGCCGCTGCAGCACCCCGCCGAGCTGGTAGCCCTGCATGGCGATGCCGCGCACATCGCCGATCTCCTCGTTGATGCCCAGCGCCTGCCGGAAGTGCCCGGCACTCTCCGCCAGCCGGTTCTGCCTGCCGCGCAGCACGCCGTAGGACTCCACCACCACCGCGCGGGCCCTCGGTTCGCCACTGGCCGCCGCCCTGGTCTGGGCCTGTTCCAGCTCACGCTCGGCCGCGGCGAACTCGGCCAGTTCCAGCCAGGCCCTGGCCAGCTGGCTGCGCATCCGGGTCTCCGCGGCCAGGTTCCCGCACCGCTCCGCCGCGGCCACACCAAGCTGGTGTGCCGCAATGGAATCCGCGAAGTGCTGGCGGGTGTGGTAGGCGGGCCAGAGCGCCTCGCACAGCTGCCACACCACCTCGTCCCAGCGCTGTCCGGCCGCGCAGCGCACCATGGCCAGCAGGTTGCGCCGCTCCAGCTCGAACCAGCCGGTGCCGCTGCCCTCGGCGAAGACGAAGGTCGGCGCGGTCTCACTGCGCGGGGCCAGCCGCCAGCGGTCCGCGCCGAGCACCGCCCGGTCCGCGGCGGCCGCCCCGTGCCGGTACCAGTCCACGATGCCGCGCAACACCTCGGCGTGCCCCGCGGCCTGGGGCGCGGACTGACCGGCGTGCAGTTTGACCAGTTCGTGCATGCGATAGCGGTCCGGCCCGGTGACTTCCACCAGGTGCGCCTCGCCCAGCTCGTCCAGGGCGTCCTCCACCGCCTCCGGCGTCAGTCCGGTGGCCGCGGCCAGCACGTGCTGGCCGAAATCCGGCCCGGGGTGGGCGCCAACGCAGTGGTAGATCGCGCGGCCGTCAGCGGAGAGCTGTCCGGCGGCGGTCTCGAAGAGCTGGTCGAAGGGATCACGATCCTGGTCCCGGGAGGACAGCCTGCTCAGCCGATGCCGTTCGTCGCTGAGGTAGTCCACCAGCAGCTGCGGCGACCGGTGCCGCCGGTGCGCCAGCAGCGCGCCCACCACCCGCAGCGCCATCGGTATCCCGGCACACAGCTCGGCCAGCACCTCCAGCGTGGCCCGATCGCACTCCACGTTGCCCCGCCTGGCCTGCTCCAGCAGCAGTTCCACACTGTGCGCCGGATCCAGTGGGTGCACCGGGATCAGCTCGGCGTCCTCCTCGCCGAGCCCGCTGAGCTTGCTGCGACTGGTCACCAGCACCACACCCGCGGGCGAGCCAGGCAGGATGGCGCGCACCTGGCCCGGCTGGTCGGCGTTGTCCAGCAGCACGAGCACATTCGACTCGGCGGTCATGGTGCGAAACTTCGCCCTCCGTTCCGACAGCCGGAGCGGCAACGGCCGGTGCTCGCCCAGCGCGCGCAGAAAACCGGCCAGCACCTCATTCACATCCACGGCGCCGCGATGACGGTATTCGTTCAGATCCGCATAGAGCTGCCCGCCACCGAAGCGGGCCAGATTCTCGTGTGCCCACTGGAGCGCGATCGCGGTCTTTCCGACTCCGCTCAACCCGCTGAGCACCGCCACCATGGACCGGCCACGGTGCCGATAGCCCTCGGCCAGGCGATCCAGGGTGGCCAGTTCGTCACCGCGATGGACCAGCCAGGCGGGGGCGGGCGGTAATTGCCTGGGTACCTGGTGACGCTGGCCGGGTACCTGGTGGAAGTTCACTGGCCCGATCCGGTAACCCTGGACCGCGCCGCCGTAGATGTGCCCAGAGAGATCGTTGTGCGAGCCGGGTGGCGGAACCGGCGGGGTGGCCCCGGTTTCCTCGTTCTCGCCGGATTCTGGCGGCTGTGCCCCCATCCCGCTCACCCCTCGGCAAACAGTCAGCCACCGATGCCCGTGTCACTGATGGTTATCCCACAGGCATAGTGGTACCGCATCAATACGCGGAAGCGCTACCACCGCGGATCCCGAGTTGGCCGCGGGTAATGGGTTCCCGGCCGGATCCACCGGGTGGCGGTAAACCGTGGGTCAGTGTTTCCCGGCGCGGGCGTTCGGCAGCAGTGACCGCCACGGTTCGGGCGGGCCCTCGGCGAGAAAGCGGAGCAGGTCCAGCAGGCGCGCGTACGGGGGCGCGCTCCAATGCCGTTCGTCCGGGCGGGGGCGCGGGTCGCGCAGCCTGCCCAGGGTCCAGGACAGCTGGTGCCACAGGATCCGGGCGGCCCAGTCCAGGTGGTCGGTGGCGGTGGGCAGGTAGCCGGTGAGCACGGGGCGGAGGTGGTCGAGCGGGAGCTTGACGAAGTCGGTGGCCGGATCGCCCCAGACCGCGTCGCCCCAGTCGATGAGGGTGATGGAACCATTGTGCGCCAACAGGTTCTGCGGGTGGATGTCGCCGTGCACGAGTACCGGTTTCAGTGCCGGGCGGTAGCGGGCCAGGTGGTGGAACCAGTCGGTGAGCCAGGTGGCGGCGGTCCGGTCGAGCAGGCCGGTGGTGGCCAGGTGGTCCACCAGCAGGCGCGGGTCGGACTCGGTGTCGGCGGGCACGCCAGGGATGGCGGTGGCCGGGGTGACGCGGTGCAGGCGGGCGAGCTGGCGGCCCAGCTCGGTCAGGGCGACGGGGTCGGGCGTGGTCAGTTCGGCGCCGGGGACGTGTTCGAGAACCAGGTACGGCAGGTCCGGGTCGTAGGCGATCACCGCCGGGGTGCGGACGCCCTCGGCGCGCGCGACCGGGATGACGGCGGCCTCCTTGCCTAACTCGGCCGGGTCGCCGCGCGGGATGCGCAGCACCAGGCCGGGGCCGAGGCGGTAGCAGTGGTTGGCCACGCCGGGCGGCAGCGGCTCGACCTCGCGCAGGGTCCGCCCGTGCCGGGCGGCGATCAGGGCCAGCACTCGCGGATCGACGGTCACGATCACCGATGCTGCTCGTTCCTGGCGTCACGGACCACCGGTTTTCCCGCGTCACGCTGGTGCGGTGTGGACAGCGGCGCGGGCCGGGCGCTAGTCGGGCGTGAACCCGGGATGCCCGCTGAGCGCCACCACCTGGTCGGCGGTCAGCGGCACCCGCCCCAGCCGCGGCCCGCCCCGCCAGAACCGGGACTGCATCTCGTCGGCCCCGTCCTGGGACCGGATCGTCAGCCGCAGCTTGCGATCCGGCCGGAACCGCTCGGCCGTGATCGCCCGCTGCTCGCTCTCGCCACTACGGTCCACCATGGACACGGTGTCCCCGCCGGCCTGCGGCAGGATCCGGCAGAACTTCTCCTGGTGCTTGAAACACCCCGGCTCGCCCGAGGTGATCGGCGGACTGGTGAAGATCGCCAGCACCACGCCGTACCCGGTGCCGTCGGTGACCAGCGCGCCGATCTCGTAGGACCGGCTGCCCAGCGCGGGCTCCACCGAGGAGGTGACCCGCTCGACCAGCAACCCGGCGGGCAGCGCCCGCCGAAGCTCCTCTTCGAGCCGCGGTGAGCGCTGGCGGGCGGGGTCGCCGGGCACGTCTTCGAGGGTGGCGGGGCGCGGGACGGGTGAGCGGCCAGGTGGGTGGATGTCGGCGGGGGCGGGTTTGGGTGCGGGCATCGGTGCTGGGATTTCGGCGGCGGTGCACCCGCTCACGATCAGCCCACCGGCCAGGATGCCCACGACTATCCCGCCACGACGGGCGGACTTCCGCCGCGCCAGGGGAACTCCGTCCCGCTCCGTCAACCTCCGCCGCCCCACGACAATCCCGTCCTGCCCCGCCACACCCCAGCGCCCCATGCTCCCCAGCCCCTCCGCCGGCACCCCGTCTCCGGGCTGCTTTTCGCTTGTGCGCCCCACCCTACTAACTTCACTCCTCACTGAAACGACAGTGCCCGCGAACTCAGCCAATGCTGGCAAGATCGATCCCATGGCGGAAACCCTGCGGCTCGACGGCCGCGTTGTAGTGATCACCGGTGCCAGCGCGGGAGTCGGGGCGGCCGCGGCCCGGCGGCTGAGCAGGCTCGGCGCGACCGTGGCGATCGTCGGCCGGTCCCCGGAGAAGACCGCGGCGGTGGCCGAAAAGCTTGGCGCGCAGTCGTTCCTGGCCGACTTCAGCAAGCTCGACGAGGTCCGGCGACTGGCCGCCGAACTGCTCGCGCGACACCCGGTGATCGACATCCTGGCCAACAACGCCGGATTACAGGCCACCAAGCGCAGCACCACCGTGGACGGGCACGAGTTGACCTTCCAGGCCAACTACCTCGCGCCGGTGTTGCTGACGCACCTGCTCGCGCCGGCGCTCGGCACCGCGCGGGTGATCTCCACGGCCAGTGCCGCGCACTCCTGGGCCAAGCTCGATCTGGACGACCTCAACTCCGCCCGCGGCCGGTTCCGCAGCACCAACGTCTACGGCCGCTCCAAGCTCGGCAACGTGCTCTTCACCCAGGAACTCGCCCGGCGGGCCGCGGGCAGCGGGCTGACCGCGTCCAGCTTCCACCCGGGACTGGTCGCCAGCGACTTCTTCCGCAACGACGGGGTGTTCGGGCTGTTCGGCAAGGTGATGATCAACTCACCGCTTGGGCGCTGGATGGCGGTCAGCCCGGACCAGGGCGCGGCGCCGCTGGAACACCTGGCGACCACGCCGGACGCGGAGTCGGTGAACGGCGCCTACTTCCACCTGCTGGAGCGGCAGCCGCCCAAGGGCCGCCAGCCGCACGACCCGGAGTTCGGGCGGGAGCTGTGGGAGCGGACGGTGAAGATCCTCGGGGTCGATCCGGTGTGGTAATGCGGCGCCCTGGTCAGTCCAGGCCGAGTTGGTTGCGGCCCAAGGGGTTCAGGTCGGCGGGGGCGGGGCGGCCGGTCCAGCTGGTTTCGTAGTTCTCGGGGGCGAAGTCGGCTGGGCTGGCGCCGGTCAGGAAGGCCTGGCCGCAGTGGGCGGCGTACTCGGCGTTCTTCGGGCAGTGCGGGCTGGCCGGGATGTACATGACGTTGGCCCAGCCGCGCTGGCCGGTGACCGCGCCGACCGAGTGGATCAGGTCGCCGTGCCACCACACCGTGTCCCCTGGCGCGACCGCGGGGATCGGGGTCAGCGCGGGCAACAGTTCCGCGTGCCACTGCTCGCTGATCGGCAGCGCCTGGCCGTTGACCGCGCCGCACAGGTCGTCCTCGGGCACGTCGTCCTGCAGGGCGCGCAACAGCAGGTAGGCCATGGCGGACGGGATGGGCACCACGTGCAGCACGCCCTCGGTCGGCGCCATGTCCGACAACGCGGTCCAGCCCTGGAAGGTGCGGAAGGCCGAGCACATCACCGTGGACTCGTATTCGTGCACCTCGGTTCGGTACGCGCCGTCCCACGGGTCGTATTTCGCGGGCGCACCGGCGAAGACGTGCCGGAAGACCTGCTGGTAGGCGGGCAGCAGCCAGCGTTCCACCGAGCCGGAGTCGGTGTGCGGGGACAGTCCGGCGGAGTTGGCGCCGGGGGCGCGGCGGCGGACGCGGTCGGGGTAGGCGGTGTCGCGGGCCGGGTCGAACCAGACCCGGCCCTCGGACTCGTGTTTCCAGAAGCCGTTGAGGAAACCGCGCACGGCAGCCATGTTCGGGTCCGAGCGGGCTTCCAGTTGCGGGCCGGACCAGTAGATCGGGAAGATCGACGGCCTGCCCGCGGCCAGGCCGCCGAAGACGCCGTCGTCGAGGTAGCGGTAGGAGCCATCGAAGTCGTTGCGGGACAGGTAGTCCACCAGCTCGGCGTCCCAGGACTCGGCGCGCTCGCGCGGGAAGGTGCCGCGGATGATCGCGCAGCCGCGGCGGCGGATCGCGGCCCGCTGCTCCGCGGTGACCACGCCCAGCTCGGCGAACTCGATCACCGGCCAGACCTCCTCGCCGCGCTCGCGCTGCGCGAGCACCGCCGCGACCTCGGTCCGCATTTGCGCGCTCACCTGGGCGAACGCGCCCGCCACATCGCCGACCCGCGCCCGTAGTTCGGCCTTGGCGGCGCGGATGGCGGCCGGGAAGTCGGCGGGAGCGGCGGTGGTTGACGTCATTTGGTAACCTCACCTAACTAGATCCTGATGGCAGGCTAGGCCGGTGACACGAGAGCGCGCAAGCCTCAGCAGGGAACTGCCGCAGTCGGTGCTGCGCACGGGCACCGACGCGCGACTGCTGGCCGAGGTCATCGCCCGCGGCCGGGTGACCCGCGCGGAACTGGCCACCGCCACCGGGATCTCCAAGCCGACCGTGTCCGAGTCGGTGCGCCGCCTGGTCGAGGCCGCGCTGCTGGATGCCACCGGACCGGCCGAGACCGGCAGACGCGGGCGGGTCGGCACGTTCTACGAACTCGGCACGGCCGCGGGCTGGGTGCTCGCGGTGGTGCTGGACCAGGCCGGGGTCCGCGCGCGCTCGGCGGATCTGGCCGGGACGATCCGGCACGAGCACACCCGGCCGCCGGGGAAACCCGGTGACAGCGCGGCCGTGGCGAGCGGGTTGCGGGCGGTGGTGCGGCACGCGCTGGCGGCGATCGGGCCGGAGCGCGGGCCGTTGCGGGCGGTGGCGGTCTCGGTGGCCAACCCGGTCGCGCCCGGCTCCCGCGAGGTGGTCGCGCTGCCCGGCTCGCCGTTCCCGGAGGGCCTGGTCAGCCCGGCGGACATCCTGGCCGAGGTGACCGCCGCGCCGGTGCTGGTGGACAACGACGTGAACCTGGCCGCACTGGCCGAGCACCGCTGCGGCGGCGCGGCGGGCGCGGACAGCTTCGCCTACCTGCACATCGGCGCCGGGCTGGGTGTCGGGCTCTACCTGGGCGACCGGCTCATCCGCGGCGCGCACGGGCTGGCCGGGGAGATCGGCTACCTGCCGGGCGCGGGCGAGGACACCCTGGCGGGTGAACTCAGCGCGGCCGGGTTCGGCCGAACCGACGTGGACGCGGTGCTGAACCTGTTGTCCGCCAGCGAAAGCACGGTCCGTAGCCAGGCGATCGGCACGCTCAGCGCGGGGATCGCGCGCGCGGTGGCATCGGTGACCGCGGTGGTGGATCCCGGGCTGGTGCTACTCGGCGGCCCGGTCGGCACCCACCCGGCGCTGCTCGGACCGGTGCGCGCCGCGGTCGCCGCCCGCTCCCCCGCGCCGGTCCGGCTCGGCCACGGTGTGCTCGGCGCGCTGGCCCCGGCGCACGGCGCGCTGCACCTGGCGCTGGAACACGCCACGGCCGCGGCGGTGCGCGCGGCGGGCTGAGCCCGATATCCGCCGGCTCAGCGCCGACTGCGTCTAATGGCCGGCTCAGCGCCGGACGAGGTGCAGTTCGATGCCGTCCAGGATGCGGGCCAGGCCGAACTCGAACTCCTGGTGCACGTCGACCTCCGGGCCGAGCGCGGTGGCCAGCGCGTTGAGCCGGGGGCAGGCGTCGGACTCGCGCAGCCGGTCCCGCCACCAGCCGGTGGTGGCCTTGACGTCGGGCACCTCGGCCCCGCCCAGCCACACCATGCCCAGCCCGTGGCCGTGGCTGGTGACCACGCCCAGCAGGTAGAGCTGCTCCTGGGGCTCCAGCCGCAGACCGTCGAAGCTGGCCAGCGCCCACTCCATGTTGGCGATCAGGTTGGGGCCCAGCGGCGGGCGGGCGGTTGCGGTGGCGGCCAGCATCCACGGGTGCGCGTAGAAGGACCGCCAGTCCTGCCAGGCCAGCGCCTCCAGGGCGTCCCGCCAGAGCGCCGGGCGCGGATCGGGGTAGGCGTACTCCCCCGCGACCCGGTCGATCATGAGTTCGACCAGCTTCTCCCGGTTGGCCACGTGCCGGTACAGCGCCATGCCGGTGGCGCCGAGGCGCTGGCCGACCCCGCGCATGGTCACCGCGTCCAGCCCGCCCTCATCGGCCAGGCCGATCGCGGTCGCCACGATCAGCTCCTGGTTCAGGCCGGCTCGCCGGGTCGCCGTCTCCCGCATGTTCCTCCACTCGGTTGCCCCTGCGGCGATTCGAAGTATACGTTGTAAGCGTTCGAGATGTTTACGACGTAAACAGGGGGATCTCCCATGCGATGGCTTGGCCTCGCGGTGCTGGCGCTGCCCACCGTGCTGGTGTCCATGGACCTGTCGGTGCTCTTCTACGCGGTGCCCGCGCTCAGCGCCGAACTGCGCCCGAGCAGTGATCAGTTGCTGTGGATCCTGGACCTCTACGGCTTTGTGCTGGCCGGACTGCTGATCACCATGGGCACCCTTGGCGACCGGTTCGGGCGGCGGCGGGTGCTGCTGGGCGGCGCCGCGTTGTTCGGGGTGGCCTCGGTGCTGGCCGCGTACGCGCCGAGCACCGAACTGCTGATCGCCGCGCGGGCACTGCTGGGCGTGGCCGGGGCGACGCTGGCGCCGTCCACGCTGTCGCTGATCCGCACCATGTTCACCGATCCGCGGGAACGCCAGATCGCGGTCAGTGTGTGGACGCTGGGCTTCGCCGGCGGCACCATGATCGGCCCGGTGATCGGCGGCCTGCTGCTGGAGCACTTCTGGTGGGGCTCGGTGTTCCTGCTCAACGTGCCGGTGATGCTGCTGTTGCTGGTGCTGGGCCCGATCCTGCTGCCAGAGGCCCGCAACCCCGACCCCGGCAAGTTCGACCTGGGCAGCGCGGCGCTGTCGCTGGCCGCGATCCTGCCGGTGATCTACGGCGTGAAGAAGATCGCCAAGGAGGGCGTGGCCTGGTCACACCTGGCGGCCATCGCCCTCGGCCTGATCCTGGGCTGGGTGTTCGTCCGGCAGCAGCTGCGCGCGCGGCAGCCGATGATCGACGTGCGGCTGTTCCGGCACGTCCGGTTCAGCGGCTCGATCGTCGCCTGCACCATCACCTTCCTGATCCTGGCCGGGATCGGGCTGTTCGTCTCGCAGTACCTGCAGCTGGTGCTGGGCTACAGCCCGTTCGAGGCCGCGCTGTGGTCGCTGCCGGGCATCGCCGGGATGCTGACCGGCGTCGGCCTGGCCACCGCGGTCGCGGCCAGGGTGCGCCCGGCCGTGCTGGTCGCCACCGGACTGATCCTCACCTCGGCCGGGTTCGCGCTGTTCGCCCAGGTCGGCGTGGAGAGCGGGGTGGCCTGGCTGCTGGGCTCGCAGGTCGTGCTGGCCGCGGGTGTGGGCGCGGTGGCCAGCATCGCCACCGATCTGGTGCTGGCCACCGCGCCGCCCGAGCGCGCCGGTGCGGCGGCGGCGATCTCCGAGACCGCCAACGAGTTCGGCGGCGCGGCGGGCATCGCCATCCTGGGCAGCCTGGGCGCGGTGGTCTACCGCGCCGGGCTGTTCGACAACCCGCCTGCCGGGCTGACCGGCGAGCAGCTGGCCGCCGCCGGGGACACCCTGGCCACCGCGGTGCGGCTGGCCGGTGAGCTGTCCGGCGAGGTGGGCCAGGCCCTGCTGCTCGCCGCCCGGACGTCCTTTGTGGACGGTCTGCACTGGGTGGCCTGGATCGGCGCGGCGGCCTGCCTTGCGCTGAGCGGATTCGTGCTGGTGGTGCTGCGGTCGGTGCGCCCGACCGCGGAGGTCAGCACCTGACCCGGGTGTGCCGCCGGGTCACTCCCAGCGGAACACCCGCACCGAGATCGCGGTCAGCAGCACCCCCAGCGCGGCCAGCACCACCAGGTGCGGGGCGGCTGGTCCAGCGCCGGACCAGCCGTCCCGCACCGCCTGCAGCATCGCGCCGAACGGGGTGAACTCGCCGATCGCGGCCAGCCAGCGCGGCAACCGTTCCGCGGGCAGGAAACCGCCGCCGGCGGCGAAGGTCGCGAAGAACACGCCGAGCCCGATGCCGATCGCGGCGTTGGCCGAGGGCGCCAGCGCGGCCAGCAGCACACCGAGGGCGTAGTTGGCGAACACGCCCAGCAGCACCGCGATCACCGTCACCAGCGGCGAGGCCGGGGCGCTCAGGTCGAAGGCGAGGGTGGCCACGGTCAGCGCCAGGGTGATGCCGAGGGCGGACAGCGCCAGGTTGACCAGGACCTGCGCACCCAGCAGCACCAGCGGGCTGACCGGGGTGGCCGACATCCGGCGCAGCACCCCGGTCTTGCGGTAGGAGACCAGCACCGCGGGCACGTTCACCAGCGCGGTGGTGGCGATGATCATCCCCAGCGCGACCGGGGTGGCCACCGTGTCGAAGGTGCGCACCCCGCCGGGCGGGCTGAACCCCTTGGCGCCCATACCGTTCATCACCATGATCAGCAGCGGCAGCGCGACCGGGATGATCAGGCCGCCCGGATCGCGCCAGAGCAGTTTCGCCTCGCTGACGGTCAGCGCGAACCAGCCGGTGCTGCGCGGCAACGGGGTCAGGGTGCTCATGCGTCCTCCTCCGCCAGTTCGGGGTGTGCGCCGGTGTGTGCCAGGAAGACCTCGTCCAGGGAGACGTCCTGCACACCGCGATCGGCCGCGAGCCGGGCGCGCAGGGCGGCCGGGTGGTCCAGGGCGGCCACGCTGCCCTGATGGAAGATGGCCAGCCGGTCGCACAGCCGGTCGGCCTCGTCCATGAAGTGGGTGACCAGCACGACGGTCACCCCGCCTGCGCGGATCTTCTCGATCAGCTCCCAGGTGCGGCGGCGGGCCACCGGGTCCAGGCCGGTGGTCAGCTCGTCCAGTACCACGATCCGCGGTTTCCCGATCAGCGCCAGCGCGATGGACAGCCGTTGCCGCTGACCGCCGGAGAGATCCGCGAAGGCGGTGTGCCGCTTGGTCTCGATGCCCAGCTCGCCCAGCAGCGTCTCCGGATCGGCGCCGTCCCGGTAGAAGGAACGGAACAACCGCAGCGCCTCGCCGACCCGCAGCTTGTCCGGCAGCATACTGTCCTGCAACTGCGAGCCGACCACCTGCCGCAACCGCGCCCGGTCCCGCCACGGGTCCAGCCCGAGCACCCGCACCCGCCCGCCACTGGGTCGACGCAACCCCTCGATGCACTCGACCGTGGTGGTTTTCCCCGCCCCGTTGAGCCCGGCGATGCCGAAGATCTCCCCCTCGGCGACGCTGAACCCGATGTCCCGTACCGCGACCGTGTCCCGGTACCGCTTGTGCAACCCCTCGACCTCGATGACAGCCATCAATTCCCCCATTCTCCAGAAAGTCCTAAGTGGACACCGGTCGGACCGGGATATCCCGCAGCAGCAACCAGACCCCGCCGAGCACCAGTGCGATCAAGGCCAGGCCCGACGGTACGGCCACGGCCAGTGGCAGCGGCCCGAAGAAGGTGAAACCGATCCTGCCGGAGACCCAGGTGCCTGCCAGGATGTTGGCGACCACGAGCACCGCCAGGCCCACCGGCACGGATGCCAGCCCAAGCCCGGCGTTGCGGTAGAAACTCGACCCCACCAGCGCGCCCACCGCGCTGAAGGCGCCGAAGGACAGGAACTGGGTCAGCAGCACCACCGGCACCTCGGTCACGGCGGTGAAATGCCGGTGCGGGGCAAGCACCTGCGGCCATTCCGCGACCGCGTACACCCCGCCTTCGAGCAGGTAGCCCGCCGCGGTCAGCACCGCCAGCACCGCGGCCAGCACACCGACGAACCCGGCCACCCGCGCGGTGAACTCGCGCCGGGTGATCCCGTTGGCCACATACACCGGCAGGTAGGTGTAGAGCAGCCAGGCGGTGAACCCGAAAGCGAACCAGAGCGCGACCTGCACCGCGTTGTCCCACACGCTCAGGCTGACCGTGCCCCACACCGCGATCCCGGTCAGCACCAGGCCGACCACCACCGCGTAGGCCAGCCACAGCAACGTCACGAAGGCGAAGATCCCCGGCAACGGGAACCGCAACGGCCGATACCCGCTCATGCCCGTTCCCCCTTCCCAGCCAGGTGGATGATGAGTTCCTGCAACGACAACGGCCCCAGCTCGACGTTCGCGGCCAGGGCCGCGGCCCGCCGGTCGGCGTCCAGTTCGCCGTAGACGACGGCCTGCCGGGTCTGGCCCAGCGTGCGCTCGCCGATGACCTGCAGGCCCTCGACGATCCCGGCCACCAGCCCGGCGGGTCCGGTCACCGACACCCCGCGGGCGAGTAGCGCGTCCACCTCCTCGAACGCGGCCAACCGCCCGTCGTCAAGCAGCACAACACGTTCCAGCAACGGGGCCACCTCGTCGATGAGGTGACTGGCCAGCAGGAAGGTGCGCGGACGCACGCTCTGCTCGGCGATCAGCTCGTCGTAGAAGGCCATCCGGGACGGCGCGTCCATGCCGAGGTAGGTCTCGTCGAAGATGGTCAGCGGCGCCCGGCTGGCCAGCCCCAGCACCACCCCCAGAGCCGATCTCCGGCCGCGGGACAGCTCCCGCAGGCGTTTCCGCGTCCCGATCCCGAACTTGTCCACCAGCGCCGCGGCGTAGTCCGCGTCCCAGTCCGGCCGCAGCTCGGCGGCCAGGGCGAGCGCCTCGGCCACCCGGTCACCGCTCTCCACGGTGTCCCCGGCCTCCCGGATCAGGCAGATCCGCCTGGTGTTGCGCGGGTTCTCGAACACCGGCTCGCCGTCGATGCGCACCGCGCCGCCGCTGGCCCGCCGGAAGGCGGCGAGCACCGAGAACAGGCTGGACTTGCCCGACCCGTTGTGCCCCAGCACCCCGCAGATGCCCGGCCCGTCCAGCCGGAAACTGATGTCCCGCAACGCCGTGGTCGCGCCGTAGCGCAGCTCCAGCCGGTCCACCTCGACCGTGATCATGCCCCCTCCTCAGTCAGTTCCCGGATCCGTCGCACGACCTCGTCCAGCGGAATCCCGATGGCCTTGGCCTGGGCCACCATCGGATCCACCACATCGGCGAAGAACCGCTCCCCCCGGCGGGCCCGCAACACCTCGCGGGCATCCGCGCTGACGAACATCCCCAGACCTCGCTTCTTGTAGAGCACACCCCGCTCGACCAGCTGCTGGAACGCCTTGGCCGCCGTGGCCGGGTTGATCCGGTAGAAGGCGGCGTACTGATTGGTCGACATCACCTGCTCATCGGCGGCCAGCGCGCCACTGAGCACTTCCGCCTCGATCCGCTCGGCGATCTGCCGGTAGATCGGACTGCCGTCGTTGAACATCCGGACTCCGGTCCTGTGGTTCGTTACTCCACTAATGAACCACAGGACAGACGAGTCCCGCAAGCGGCCAGGAATTTAGGTTAGGCTACCCTCATGACCAAGCTGTCGCGGTTCGACCGCCTCCAGTTGAACCTACTCAGCTCCGCCACCTCACTGGTGATGGCCGCGCCGACCGCACGCGAGGACCTGGACCAGTTCCTGATGACGGTCACCACCATCCGCCAGGTGGCGCCCAAGGTCCGGCGGATCACCTTCCACGCCAGCGAGTTCGAGTTCTTCAACCGCTCCGGCCCCGACGAGTACTTCGGGTTGCTGATGCCGCGGGCCGGGCAACAGGGCGTACTGCTGCCCGCCGAGCGGATGAACGTGCGGGCCGCGATCCGCCGGATGCCCGCGGCGGTCCGGCCCGAGCTGCGCTGGTACACCATCCGCGACCTGCGCGCCGCTGACGGCGAGATCGACGTGGACTTCGTGCTGCACGCCGACGCAGGCCCGGGTTCGGCCTGGGCCGCCGCGGCCAAACCCGGTTACGTGGCCGGCTTCCGCACCGGCGGCTCCTGCTACCAGCCCCCGGCCGACGCCCGCGCCCAGCTGCTGGCCGCCGACGACACCGCGCTGCCCGCGCTGGCCGCGATTCTGTCCACTGTGGACGATGACGCGGTGGCCGGGCTGCGGGTGCTGGTGGAGGTGCCCGGCACGGAGTACCGGGTGCCCCTGGATAAGCGGGTCGCGGTGACCTGGCTGACCCGCGATGGCGAGCCGGGCGCGGAACTGGTGCGCACCCTGCGCGCCTCGGATCTGCCAGAGCTGGACTACGCCTGGGTGTGCGGGGAGTCCGGGCTGGCCACCGGAGTGCGGCGGCACCTGGTCAAGGAACGCGGCCTGGACCGGCGGCGGGTGCTGTTCTCCGGGTACTGGAAGGTGGGCGCGGCCCGCACCTGAGTCAGCAGTTGGACAGGCGGGTGGTGCGCCAGGATCTCCGCCGTGAAGTGGCATCACCTGTCCTGGCGCAAGTCCTGGTCCGGTCTGATCGTGGTCGCGGTGATCGCCGCGGTCGCCCTGCTGCGCGACCGCGCCGAACCCCGCCCTGAACCCACCGCCGAAGCAGCGCGGACCGAGGCCGGCCGCGCGCCTTACACCGCGGTGTCCCAGGTGGACTTCGCCGACGAGCGCACCGGTTTCGCGCTGCGCAGGCACTGTGCGGGCGGGCAGACGGCACGGGCGGGTTGCGTGGATGAGTTGCTGCGCACCGGCGACGGCCGGACCTGGCAGCAGGTGCCCGCGCCCGCGGCCTCGGCACGCCCGCCGGAGGTCAACCTGCCCGGCGAACTCGCGGTGCTGGGCCCGGCGGCGGTGCTGCTCTCGGTGCCACGGCAGCACGATCGGCGGTTGTTCAGCGCCGACGCGGGCCGGCAATGGCACAGCGTCCCGGTCGCGCCCCATGGCGAGGTCGACCGGATCCCCAGGGGTGCGCTCGCGGAATCCGGTTGTCCCGCCGACACCCCGTGCCAGGGCGAGTTCCTGGTGGTCTCACCGAGCACCGGCGGCACGGCCCGGCTGCGCGGGGTGCCCCGGCTGGCCGGGCTGCGCCCCGGCCCCGCGCCCACCGCCGACGGCAGCTGGTGGCTCTCCGGGGTGGACCGGGCCAGTGGCGGGTGGCGGCTCGCGGTGAGCCGGGACGACGGGCGGAGCTGGACGCTGAGCGGCAGCCTGGATCGACTGTCCGCACAGGACACTCGACCGGAGCGGACCGTGGTGCACCTGGCAGGCACGGGCGGCGGCGTGCTGTTCGCCTCGATCACCGCTGGCACCGGCCTGCTCGCGATCCTGCGCAGCGCCGACGGCGGCCGGAGCTGGCAGCGCACCTGGCGCCCGGCCCCTGGCACCCCACCGCTGCGGGTCCTTGGTGTGCCGGTGTTCGGGCCGGGTGAGCGGGTGCTCGTCTCCACCGAGCCGGGCGGGCGGTTACGGCACAGCGCCGACGGCGGGCGCACTTTCACCGCCGCAGCACCGGAACAACCCGAGATCGGCTGGGTGCGGTGGACTCGCGGCGGTTACCTGGCCTGGTCGAGCAGACTCGCCACGGAGATCCCGCTGCCCTACCGGCGCTCCGGCGACGGCACCGGCTGGACACCACTGGAACTCCGGTGACGCCGTGCGGGTGCGAGCGGTCGCGGTTGGACACCGGCCGCGACTTGTTGACTTCCCGGCGGATCAGGCCAGAGTTGTCGCCCTGGCACCAACTCACTGGGGATCCACATGACCGAACTGGTTCCGGGACGCAGCGTCCACCGGCGCGGGCAGCGCCCGCCCGCCGCCGTGCCCACCCTCGACGGGTACGCCCGCGCGCTGGGCAGGCACCTCCAGTACGGCTGGGGCGCGAGCAACCGGTGCTGGCCCGGCGCCGATCTGGGCAGGCTGAGCGTGCTGCTGGTGCACGGCGCGCACGCCAGACTGGTCAGCTGCACCGGGATCAGCGAGGTGCCTGCCACGGAGGTGTGCGGACCCGGCCTGCCGGGAACCTGTGTCGCGGCGCACTGGCGGGGCAAACCCGTGCTGCTGCTGGACCTCGCCCCCGATTTCGCCGGCCGCCCCTTCGCCGATCAGCTCCTGGACGGGTTCCGGCAGGCCACCGAAGCCGGCTTCCGGCACCAGGTGCAGGCCAGCTGGCCACCGCGCTCCACCCGGCCGGAACCAGCGGGGCGGCGGCCTGCCGGGGCCGCGCTGATCCGGTCGATGATCTACGACGCCCTGGTGCGCGCCTTCCGCGACCCGTTGCAGCGGGACCGGCAGCTGCGGATCGCCGCGTACTGGTACGACCGCTGGCTGTCCCGGTGTGCCGGGGAGGTCGCCGCGGTCCGCGAACTCGATCTGGTGCACGGCACCGCCGACTACGTCGCGGACGTGATCCTGGCCAGGGTGCGCGCGAGCGCGGATCCGGCCAGGGCCCGGCATTACCTGGCCAGGGTCAGCCACGGCAGGCGATCGGACCGGCTCGGCGGCCTGGAACGGGAATGCGGCGCGCTGGGTTCGATCGCCTGCCTCAACGCCGCCGAGCTGGACCTGGACTTCGTGACCGCGGCCGAGTCCGGCACGGCCACCCCACTGGATGTGCTGCTCGCCGGGTCGCCGCGGACCGGACCGGAACGCGGCTGCGTGCCAGGGGAGCTGGCCACTCGCCCGAGCCGGCGGGCCGCGCGGTGACCGGATCGCCTTGGCACGACCGATTCCTCCGTCACCGCGGGCCACCACTGGCCAGGCGGTGACGGATCAGCGGCGTCGGCGGACGGGCTTCCCCCAGAGCCCGATCGCCGGCGCCGTCCACTGTGGACTACCGGATTCGAGGCGGCCGCCGGGCAGCTCGCCCGCCACTGTCCGGAGTGGACAGACGGGGTGAGGCAGGCGGCCGCGGCGGGCTCCGGCCGGAGCGGCCTCAGCCGACCCGCAGCCCGCTGCCGTCCCAGCTCACCCCGGTCAGGTCGGGCACCGCGCTGTGCGCTGCCTCGGTGGCCTCGCCCTTGCCGACGCCGAGCACGTGCCCGGCCCCGGCGGCCAGTCCGGCCTGGATGCCTGCCGCGCTGTCCTCCACCACCACGCACTGCTCGATCGGCACGCCCAGCCGCGCGGCCGCGGCCAGGTAACCCTCGGGCGAGGGCTTGCCCTGCCGCACGGCCTCGCCGGTGATGGTGACCTCCGGCAGCGGCAGGCCGGCCGCGGCCAGCCGGGCGCGCAGCAGCGGCAGGGTGGCCGAGGTGACCACCGCCCAGTTCCCGGGCAGCGCGGCGAGCAGGTCAGGGATGCCCGGGATCGGCACCGTGCCCTCGGCCCCGGCGATCTCGATCTGCTCGATCCGGACGTGCCCTTCCGCCCGCTGTTCCGCGGGCAGGTAGGTGGCCACGGTGTCCTGCGAGCGGACGCCGTGCATGCCGTCCAGCACCACCGCCGGGTCCAGGCCGTACTCGCGGGCCCACTGGCTCCAGGCGTCCTCGGCGGGGCCGGTGGAGTCCACCAGCACGCCGTCGCAGTCGAAGAGCACGGCCCGGCAGGGGATGTGTCGCGAGGTCATTGGCCGCACGCTACCCGGCCTCACTCAGCGCGGCGGCGGGTGGCGACCAGGCTGGCCACCGCGGTCACCACGAGCACTCCGGCCACCACACCCAGCGACAACCAGTTGCTGATCTCGGGCACCCAGCTCACCGGCTCGCCGCCGTTGAGGAAGGGCAGCTCGTTCTTCTTCAGCGCGTGGAAGATCAGCTTGACCCCGATGAAACCGAGGATCACGGCCAGGCCGTAGGAGAGGTAGACCAGCCGGTCGAGCAGGTGGCCGATGAGGAAGTAGAGCTGGCGCAGGCCGAGCAGCGCGAAGGCGTTGGCGGCGAAGACCAGGTAGGTGTCCTGGGTGATGCCGTAGATGGCCGGGATCGAGTCCACCGCGAAGAGCAGGTCGGCCGAACCGACCGCGACCATCACCACGAACATCGGGGTCAGCCACAGCTTGCCGTCGATCCGCACCAGCGCCCGGCCGCCCACGTAGTCCTCGGTGACCCGGAACCGCCTGCGCAGCAACCGGACCAGCGCGCCCTCCTGGTACTCGTGGCTGGTCTCGCGCTGCCGGGCCAGCTGCACCGCGGTGAACACCAGGAACCCACCGAAGATCCAGAACACCCAGCTGAACTGGTTGATCGCCGCCCCGCCGATGAAGATCAGCGCGGCCCGCAGCACCAGCGCGATCACGATGCCGAACAGCAGCACCCGCTGCTGATGCACCGCGGGCACGGCGAAGGTGGACAGGATCACCACGAACACGAACAGGTTGTCCACGCTGAGCGAGTACTCGGTGAGGTAGCCGGTGACGAAGTCGATCCCGGACTCGGCGCTGCCGAAGTACCACACCCCCGCGGCGAAGATCACCGCCAGCCCGAAGTAGAAGATCAGCCAGGCGGTGGCCTCGCGCACGCCGACCGCGTGCGGCCGCCGCACGGCCAGGGTGAGGTCGACCGCGAGCAGCGCGATCAGGGCGGCGATGGTGGCTGCCCATAGCCAGCCGGGCACCTGCAGGAGCATCCCGATCCTCCGGCCTCTTGGGTCTCGATCATTATCCACCACTGATCAGCTCCAGTGCCGGTGGACGCGCGACTGAGCACAGCACAGGACTTGATTCGCTGACTAAGGTCAGAGAATGGATCCTGGGCTGATCGAGCGGGTGCGGCGGTTCAACCGCACCGTCACCCAGCGGCTCGGCGCCCTGGACGAGGCGTACCTGGCCCGCAACCGGCCGCTCGGGCAATGCCGGGTGCTGTGGGAGATCGGCCCTGGCGGGCGCGAGGTGCGCGAGCTGCGGGCACGGCTGGACCTGGACTCCGGCTACCTGAGCCGGATGTTGCGGGCACTGGGCGCGGAGGGCCTGGTCGAGGTCGGCGCGGACCCGGTGGACGGGCGGGTGCGGATGGTGCGGCTGACCGCGGCCGGACTGGCCGAGCGGGCCGAGCTGGATCGGTTGTCGGATGAGCTGGCGGCCTCGATGCTGGCGCCGCTCAACGAGTCCCAGCGAGATCGGCTGAGCGCGGCGATGGGCGAGGTGGAGCGGTTACTGGCGGCCTCGATGGTCGAGGTGGCGGTGGCCGACCCGGCCTCGCCCGGCGCGCGGCACTGCCTGCACGCCTACTTCGCCGACCTGGCCGCCCGCTTCGACGACGGTTTCGACCCGGCCCGCAGCATCCCGGCCGAGGACGCCGAGCTGACCCTGCCACGCGGATTGTTGCTGGTGGCCACGCTGCACGGCGAGCCGGTCGGCTGCGGCGCGCTGAAACTGCACCGGCCCGACTGGGCCGAGGTGAAACGGATGTGGGTCTCCCCCACCGTACGCGGACTCGGCCTGGGCCGCCGCCTGCTCGCCGAGCTGGAGTCCAGGGCCGCCGCGCGCGGGGTGCGCACGCTGCGGCTGGAGACCAACCAGGCACTGGCCGAGGCGATCGGCCTGTACCGGGCGGCCGGGTTCCGCGAGGTCCCGGCGTTCAACGACGAGCCCTACGCTCACCACTGGTTCGCGAAAACCCTTGCCGGATAAGGACAAAATCATGGACACGCACGAACTCCAGCGCCGGTTCGCCACGCTGACCACCGCACACCTGGCCGACGCCTGTGTGCGGGCCAAGGTGCCGGTGCACTGCGCGCCCGGCCCGATGCGCCCGCTGGTCCCTGGCGCCCGGCTCGCCGGCCGGGTGCTGCCCGCACGGCACGTCGGCAGTGTGGACATCTTCCTGGAGGCCTTCGAGCAGGCCGGGCCCGGCGATGTGCTGGTGGTGGACAACGGCGGCCGGATCGACGAGGCCTGTGTCGGCGATCTGGTCGTGCTGGAGGCGCAGCTGGCCGGGGTGCAGGGCATCGTGATCTGGGGCCTGCACCGGGACACCGCGGACATCCAGGCGATCGGCCTGCCGGTGTTCAGCCAGGGCAGCCTGTCCACCGGCCCGCTGCGCCTGGACCCACGCCCCGCGGACGCGCTGACCGCGGCCAGGGTCGGCCCGTGGACGGTGACCACCGCGGACCTGGTCTTCGGCGATGAGGACGGCGTGCTCTTCGCCCCGGCCGACCGGGCCGCCGAACTGCTCACCCTGGCCGAGGGCATCCGGGACACCGAACGCGCGCAGGCCGACCGGATCCGCGCCGGGGTGCCGCTGCGCGCTCAGGTCGGCTTCGACGGTTATCTGCTTGCCCGCCAACAGAATCCGGACCTGACCTTCCGCGATCACCTGCGCGCGGTCGGCGGCGCCATCGAGGAGTGAGGGCGCACCGCCCGGGCGGTGGCATCGGCAACGCCCCCGTGCCACACCCGGTTCAGCGGCCCTTGGCCGAGCTGACCTCCAGGGGCTCACCCTGCTGGCAGAAGGAGGCCAGCTCCGGCTTGAGCACCCCGCGCACCTCGACCTCGGCGCCGGGCTTGACCACCGCCGGATCCCCGCCGACCAGCAGGTACTGCTTGCCCCCTGACTCCATGACCAGGCAACCCGACTCCACCCCGGCGCTGACCTTGCCCTGCAACGTCAACTGCCCCGAGGTCGGCGCGGGACTGCTCGGCGGCGGCGCGCTGGTGGCGGAGGATCCGGAACTCGGCGCGGGCGTGGTGCCCCCGGGCGCGGTCGGGCTACCCCCGCACCCCGCGAGCAACAGCACCAACCCGGCAACCGGCACAATTCGACTTCGCATGGTCCCGGTTTACCCCATCCGGTCGGCCACTACCCGGTTTGTCCCTCGACCGCGAGCGGCACCGGCTCCCCGCGAACCAGCTCGGCGAGCGCGTCCAGGACCTTGGCGGGGGCCTGCATGAGCTGGGGATTGCGGTCCAGGCAACGGATTTGTTCCTCGCTGAGCACGATCGACATGACGCAGCCCGCGGTTTTGACGAACAGGACGGAGGAGGTGCGGATGACCACCTCGTCGACGTCTTTCATGGCCTCGGCGAGTTTGGCGATGGCGTTGGCCTCGCGCTCGTCATTCTCGGAGCGCGGGGTGGCGATGTATTTGAGTTCGGCGGCGCGTTCGAGCTTGCCAGCCAACTCGCCGAGCTTGTCGACGGCTTTGGCGTCACCGCGGACGCGGAGGCGCTGGAACCAGGAACCCCGCACGGGCGTGTCCTTGCCGACCACCGCGAACCCGGCTACCTGGAGCAGTTCCACCACGGCGTCGCGCAGGGGCTCGCCGACGTTGTCGCTGGTGTAGACGGTGACCTCGGTGACCGGGCCACGGCGGAGGTCCCGCACCCGGTCCCAGTTGCGACGGGCGGCCTGGAAGTCGCCGAGTTCGGCGTTCACCGCGGCGATCCGCTCCAGCGCGAGGACTTCCGGGGTGGCTTCGCCGACCGGGTCGTCCAGGTCGGCGACCGCCTGGCGCACCACGGAAATCCCGGCGGCGTCCGTGAGCAGCCGCGCGGTGTCGGTGGCCGCGGGCCAGGTCGTCGCCGGGTCGCCGAGCAGGCCCCGGCGGCGGTGGTAGGTCTCCAGCGCCCAGGCAAGCTGCCACGCCTGCTCGAACCAGCCCTTTCGGAGGCAGAGCAGTTGAATGGCAAGGAGGTTAGTGTGCTCGTCGTCGAACCAGTCCAATGCCGCCCCCGCGTCGGCGATGTGATCGCGGGTGACGTCGGCAGCGATCGCCGGAACCCACTGCGGCCTCATCGGTGACAGCAGCCGGTCGGCATCGAGCGCGGAGTTCAGGTAGTGGTCGATGATCCGCCGTGGTTGGAGGGCACCGTCGGCCAACGGCGGTTCCGGGGGCCGGAGGTGGGATCGGTCCGCGAGCCAGAACCGGGATCGCTGACGCTCCAGCAGGCCGTGCAGTGTCAGCGGCCGCAGCGCCAACTCGGCCTCGGCCCGGCCATCGGGCATCAGCGCGACCAGCGTGTCCAGGCTGATGTCCAGTCCCGGCGAGCTGCGCAACCACTCAAGCAGCGCCATGCCCGACCTGCTCACCGGCGGGATTCCCAGGGGCAGGTCCTGGTCGACCGGTGCCAGCCTCAGCGTCGCCGTCCAGTCCACCGCGGCCCGGCTGGTGATCAGCACCGTGCTGCCTGGCACACCACCGAGCAGGCGTCCGACCGTGGCCGGTTCCTCGATGCCGTCGAGCACCACCAGCGGTCGCTGGGACCCGACCGCCTCCCGATACTGTCGCAATTGGGCGGCCAGTCCCTCCGGGATGGCCGCGTGCGCCACCCCCAGCCTGGTCAGCAGCCTGCGCATCGGCAGCCGCGTGGTGCGGAGGACAATCGGCACGCCGTCAAAACGCGATGGGTTGTTGTCGGCCCAATGCATGACCAGTGCTGACCTTCTGGCATCGGTCGCACCAGTGATCACGACCGGTTTCGGCGGCGCCTGATCGATCAGTTCGGTCAGCCTGGCCAGTTCCTCGGTCCGGCCCACGAACGGCGGCGGCGTGCCCGGCAGGTTCCCATCGCCCGGCGGGTCGAGGATGGGGGCGACGAACTCGTGCTCCGACATGGTGACTGACTGTATCCGGTCAGCCACCACGCGGAGTGAGTTCCCGTCAAACAGCCGCCCAGTCGCGCAACGTCGTGCGGCCCAGCCGGATCAACCCCGGATCCACCTCATCCGCGTCCACCACCGCGAACGACCCCGCCACTCCCGCCGCCAGCTCAGCCCCGATATACGGCGTCATCAGCCGCTCATGCTCAGCCAGATCAATGGTGCGCCAACGAATCTCCCGCCCCCGCACCTCCGACAGCACCGCCGCCACGTCCGGCCCGGTCAGGTCCTCCGGCCCGGCAATGAGTTGAGCCGGAACCGGATTGGCCAAGAGATCCACGATCGCCGAAGCCACGTCGGCCGCAGCCGTCCAGGGCACGGGCATCTCCGCCGGGAGCGGGAGGCGGACTTCGGTGTCCGTCGTGGTCGCGGGGTCGGCGAGAATCTCGTTGTACAGCGCGGCGGGGCCGATGATCGAGGCGGTGGGGGTGACGCCGGGCAGGTCGCGGATGAGCTGGAAGCGGGCATCCAGGAACGGGATTCCCCTGGTGCGACTGGGGTAGGGGCCGCTGGTGTTGAAGATGACGTGGTCGATTGTGTTGGTGGACAAGGCTTTCAGCACCGACTCGGCCTGGGTGTGCATTCCGTTGTCGAAGCCGAGTGGGAGTTGCACCACCACCGCGTCCACGCCCTGGTAGGCGGCGACGAGGGAGTCCGGGTTGGTCAGGTCGGCGATGGTGGGCTGGGCGCCGGGTGGCAGGTCGCGGGGGTTGCGGGCCACCGCGCGGACTTCGTGGCCCGCGGCGAGGAGCTGGCTGACGACGGGGGCGCCCTGGACGCCGGTGGGGCCGTGCACTGCGATGATCATGGCCTCGACGCTAGGCGGGGGCCGACAACAGTACCCAGGAAGTGGCATAGTTGGGTTGTGGTTACTGGGGTTGAGCAGGGGGTTTGTGGACAGGCGCGGCCGGGTGCGGTCGAGGTTGCGCTGCGGGTGCTCAGTGGGAAGTGGACCACGATGCTGGTCCGGGAACTGTTGTGCGGGCCGTTGCGGTTCGGCGAACTGCGGGCGGCGCTGGGGAATCCGAGCGCGAAGACGCTGACCGACCGGTTGCGGGCGCTGGAGCATGACGGCGTGCTGACCCGGACGTTGTACCCGGAGATCCCGCCTCGGGTGGAGTACGAACTCACCGAGCGTGGGCGCGAGTTGTGGCCGGTGCTGACCGCGTTGCACGACTGGGGCGTCGGTCACCCTCAGCCTTAATAAGTTGCCGCTGCCCTGCCGCCGTTCGATGATCGGGCCGTGGAACCGCTAAGCACCTGGCCAGAAGTCTTGTCCGAAACCTTCGGGTAGCCAGGGGCTGGTCCAAGGGGCGGCAGTGGTGAGGTGCTGCTCGGTGGTTCGGCTGCGGAAGTAGGCGTGGGTCTGGCGGAGGCGG